>NZ_BMQH01000009.1:0-155918 GCF_014648015.1 Butyricicoccus faecihominis | reverse complement strand
TTATCTTGTTACAAAGGCGGTCTCGAATTACAATGCCGCCTTGTGAATATTTTACTCTGTTTTACATCCAATGCGGAGTTTACACAGAATTCGGGATAGAGCCTCTTTTGCTCTCCCTTTTCTCCCTGAATATCAGGGATTATTCTGCGTCATTGCTCGGCGTAACAGGGCGAAAGTCCTCCTGGACCCCTTCATTGAGGTCAAAGCACATGGTTTTTGCGTCGGCAACCCAGAAACCGCGCACCTTGTAACGCTTGCCGGGAATCCAGTCCTCGCCGGTGACAGCGCGAAGCGGGTCAAGCAGATTCTTGTTGGAGATAGTAACAACACCTTTCTGTTCGCCTCTCGGCTTGGAGAACTTGAAGCCCTTCGGTTCGTTGCTCTTGCAGGAACGGATCGCAAATACCCTCGCTTTCGCATCCAGCAGACACAAAACAAAGGCGGGATAGCCCAAGTCCTCAAGCACCTTCTTGGTGATGGTCACGCCATTCTGATTCAGGAATATATCCGGGTAGGCGTTGATGTTGGAGTCGATGGTTTCAAAGTTCAAAGCGGAAAAATCAAAGTTCATAGTTAAAATCCTTTCATTTCATGGTGTTTTGCGCCTCATCCACGTTTTTTATAAACTCCTGACGCTCCATAAAAGACCACCGGGAATCCATAATCAGATAGCCCTTGAAAAGACCATCTTTCACGCGGTATGCGACGAAGCGATTGCTTAGACGGCGCAATGTAGCTCGTTTGGCTGTGCTGTGCCGCTCTGACAGCAACTTTTGTACCTTGATCCAATCCTCTTTTTTGATAATCGCTGTGTGGTGATTTTCCTTGAAATACATATTCAAATCCGTATTTTTGACAGATTTATGGGTGCGAAAATCCTTGGTATAGGTTTTCTGCATCAAAGCATCACCGCAGTATTTCTCATTTCGGAGGATGCTGCGGACAGTACTGGCAGACCAGAGATCGTTCCCCATTGGAGATTTGATACCCTGTTCCGTCAGCGCAGCGGCGATTTCTGCCGGGGTTGCGCCCTCCAAGCAGCTTTCATAGATGTACGCAACAATTCTTGCCTCGGTCGGCTCAATGACATGAAGGACTACGGCTACGCATGGGCTGGCGTTCTTCCCGCTGGACAGGAAGCGGCTGAGAAGGCTTTGGAAAAGGGCTGCGAGGTTTACCGTCTCTATTCGGATAACACCGAGGGCTTGTGCGTGGATACAAAGGAGATTGCCGATCATGCGGCAAAGGGCGGAATGCTCGGTATCAGCAAGGAAAGTTGGATGGTGGCTCTTGAGAAGGAAAACTACCTCAAGGCGGCGGAGATGTCGATGGAGGATGACTACGGCATGATTGATGGGATCATCAACAACGGTCTGAAGGAGGACAAGACCGCAGAGGTCAAAGCCCCCGAAACCGGTGAGAAGTCCTCCATCATGGACAGGCTCAAGTCTGCAAAGGCAGAAAAGCAGGAGGAATGCTGCTCTCCCAAAAAGAACAAAGGAGAGATTGAGCTGTGAGCAGAAGTCAGAAATGGCGGCAGGAGTGGTCGTTCTTCATAGTAGACAGCGGACGCCGGAAGTATAACCGTTTCTGCGTCCGCTGCGTCCATAGCTGCAAGCAGAGCTTCCGCGCGGATCTCATCGCCTGTCCGCACTTCTCACGCAAGGCATCGAGGTGTAGACAGTTAGGGGTCGAAAAAGCCTGTGATTGCAAGCCTCAGAGCGGCGCAAATTGACCAGCCTAAGTGCTTGTATTCCCTGCGTGGTTTCATCTTTAGCGCGGAAATAAGTGTCGATTTCGGCACTTGTTTGAATGCCCGGAAAACGAACCAAGAGCCTCTGTCGATGCCCGGTTTGGGTATCGGCAGAGGCTCTTTTTTTATGACATATTCAAAATTGCGGACAGCAGCTCTTGAACCTGTTGCCGGTATTCCGGCTTTATATCCGAAATACGTCTGGCAAGCGCAAGGGCTTCCGCTTCTGGCTCGTCAGTCCCAAAGATATTCGGTCCGCACTGACGCCGAGCAAACGGCAAAGGCGCTGCAAGGCTTCAAGAGAGATACCGGAAGCACCACGCTCAATAGCACTCAGGTGATTCGGCGTCATGCCAAGCATTTCTGAGAGCGTGTCCTGCGTATAGCCCGCCTGTTCTCTTGCCACTTGAATATTGCCGCCGATTTCAATATTGATGTCCTTCTTCTCGCGCATAGCCTCACCACCTTTGCATTTAGTGTACCTAACGGCGGTGTCATTATCCACGGTGCGCCGTCGTTGATTTTGCTAACGACATTGCGTTGACTGTCCGTGATGAGGGTGATAGAGTGGAGCTACCTACCAAAAGCCGGTAGGTAGCCCGGTCGTCCTATATAGATAGGGTAAGTAACCTGCCCCTCCGGGTTGTCCATTCTTTGTTCAATCAATTTTAGGAGGGATTCTTATGGACAAAGTAAATGGAAAGCTGACAATATTTTTTTGAGGAGCCGTTTGGGGTGGGGATCTTTGATCAGTTAGGGCTAAAAATAGCCGTTGACCTGTTCTTTGTAGGAAGAACGGACAAGGTTGAGACGATGGCGGGTCCTCGCAAAATTTGACTTTTATGTTTGAATCACTATAAAGGTAAGCTGCCGCCCATCTTGAGCGGCAGCTTGCTTTTTATAGAATCTACTATCCCTGATATCTTATTCTTTCTACCAGCGTTTCCTTTTTCAGGTTACTGCTTAAAACACAGGAAAGCACAATTTGTAGAATACCAACCAGAAGAATCATAACAAGAATCGGGATAAGAGGAACGTGATAAACGTTCATTCCAAAAATCCCATTATGCTTCGCATAGGAAAACAGTGCATAGCCAAGGGGCAGACCGGCAGCAAGTGCGACGCAGATGGTGCCAACCGTAAAAATCAAGCCCTGTATTTGTAAGCTCAGATTCAACTGCTTATTGGTCATGCCTACCGCTTGCAGCACACCGTATTCCTGCTTCTTCGTGGTGATATTGATGATCATGGTGTTTGCCAGATTCATAAACCCGATGAGACCGACAATTGCCATGAACAGATAGCAGCCAAGCTTCATCATACGGCTTGCGTATTCTGCAGATTGTAACTGTGCATGATAGGTATCCATTTTTATATGCGAAGTATTAGAAATCAAAGTATTCAGACTCTGTTCCACAGATGCCACATCTTTTTTAGCACAATCCACCCACAGGTATCCATAAGATGTCCCTCTCGGATTTACAGAGCGGTATACTTCTTCTGGAATGACAAGATAAGTGTCCGCGCTTACAAAGGAGCCTGCGATTTTTCCATGATAGGTATAGGTTCCGCTTCCGTTATCAAAGTTGAATGTAATCGGTGCACCCGCAGAATATCCGTCAGCTTCCATCCACATGGACCAGCCAAAGAAAACATCCCCGTTTTTGACAGCCTGTGCATAGTCCATGGAACCGATATCGCCATCCCCGCGCATCATTTCAAAATCCTCTTGATTTACGATTGCAACCGGAAATTTTGTTCCGTTCAAATCTGCAGAGACGATTTCTCTCGTCAGTACATCCGTTACACCGGGGATGGATTTGATTTCTTTAATCAAAGAATCATTCAGTGGGTTGTTCTGTAGGATTGTGTCCAGATTATTCTCCGAATAGGCTTCATCATAATTCTGGGAATAATCCAGCTGCAACTCAAATTGTCCATGATTAACGGAAAGACGTGCTTCATGCTCCGTGTCAATATTCCCAACATAATTAGAGATAATTACAAACAATACGCAGGAAAGCCCCATGGTAAGAATCGTAGCAATGGTTCTTTTCGGATTGCCTGTCACATTTGCCATTGCCATGGAGGAAACGGTGACATCTTTTCTGCCTTTTCGTCTGCCCTGTTTTTGCGTTTTGGAGCCGCCAAGATACCGTGTCGCTTCGATGGGTGAAATCCGGGAAACAATTTTCATGGGTTTGCGCAGAGCCAAAACGACCGTAAGAAACGATACAAAAATGCAGATGAGCATAATTGTCAGTGAAAACAGAGGCACCTGATGGTTCTTCATTCCGGACGATACCAGATTTCCCTGCTCCACCAGCCAGTTGAAGCTGACTTTTGCAATCAGGAAACCAAACAGCAGCCCCAGCGGTATCGAAGGAACCGCCAGAAGAATGCCCTCACGAAAGATCAACTGCTTCATCTGCTTTCTGGTTGCACCCAGCGCCTTGATTTTTCCGTACTCCTGAACCTTCTGGGCGATCCCGACCTGGAAGATATTATAAATGACCACAACGGAAAACAGCACGATTCCGAGGATCAGGGTTCCACAAACCACAATCATTTCATAGCTCGGCTGCAATACCCACTGCAGGTAGAGGTCATTGATGATCACGTTTTTCTGGTCAATGCCGCAGTAATCCGCGATTTCTTTTATAACAGGCGCAACATTATTCATAGATACATTTGCAGAATCGCTCAAGGTAAAATAGATATTATATTGCCTGTCACCCTCCGCAACACGCTCATTATAAAAATCCTGCGAACCGAATACAACATAGGAAGCCTCGATGGTATATTCATCCCGGTCATATAAAATCCCGCTGACAGTAAATTCCACCGGTGCGTATTCCGACTGCATACCGGAACGGTACTCCAATGTTACGGTGTCTCCGACCTTTACATCATGGTATCCCACTGCATCAAAGAAAGCGCGTCCTGCGGCAATTTCCTGTGCCTTTTCCGGATAGGTACCTTCCTCCAACACATATTCCTGATTATAGGGAAGCATTTTCCTGACCGTTTCATCCGCACTGACAAAGCCGCCATTTTCATTTCCTTTCAGGATGCCCTCCGTACACATGATGCCGATATCAGATATCTCAGCTCTGCGTTCCACTTCTTTTAATTGCGTACCATCTGCGGCGATAAACAGGCCGTAGTTGCTTCCGTATGAGCTTGCAGACTGATCCTTCTGTAAGAGGATCAGTCCATTTCCAATTGTACTGATAATGACCAGAAGCATGGTAGTCAGGCAAATCGCCGTCATAATGAGGACACTTCTTGTCCGATTTCTTTTGTCGTTGCTGAATGCAATTTTGCTGATCGTCCTCAATTAAAATCCACCACCTGTCCATCCTCGATGACTAAAATACGGTCAGCAACCTGCGCGATCTCATCATCATGGGTAATCATTACAATCGTCTGTCCATATTTTTTTGCGCTCATTTTCAGCAGCGCGATCACCTCGTCACTTGTCTTGGAATCAAGATTTCCGGTTGGCTCGTCCGCAAGCAAAATCTCCGGTCTGTTTACCAAGGCTCTTGCAATCGCAACGCGCTGCTGCTGTCCTCCGGAGAGAGTATTCGGAAGATTATGAATCCGGTGTTCAAGACCCAGTGTGGTGATAATATCATTGACATAAGCTTTATCCACTTTTTTTCCGTCAAGCCCCAACGGAAGAACGATATTTTCCCACACATTGATGGAGGATACCAGATTGAATGCCTGAAATACAAATCCGATCTTTCTTCTCCGGAAAACGGCAAGCTGATCCTCCTTCATGGAATACAGGTCCTTGTCAGACAAGATCACGCTGCCGCTGGTTGGTGTATCCAGCCCGCCCAGCATATGCAGCAGGGTACTTTTTCCGGAGCCGGATTTTCCGACAATGGCGACAAATTCTCCCTGCCCAATCTGGATATTCACATGATTGACGGCTTTGACCTGATTTTCCCCCGTCCCATAAAATTTGCAAAGCTGATTCGTTTCTAATATCACGCCCACTCCAATGGCCTCCTTTTCTTATTTACCAGCATTGTATCAAAGGAACCTTTCATTTCACTTTCAAAAAGAGAGCAGAAGTCTTACAGATTTGAAAGACTTCTGCTCATCATCTCTACGAAAGTCCATTCTCCGGCAGCTGAATCAAAAAGGTACTTCCTTTTCTGACTTTGCCGGAGGCTACCGTGATTGTCCCACCATGCTGCTCAATAATCTGTCTGGACAGATACAGACCGATGCCAGTTCCGCTCTTTTCGCGGACTTCCGGCGCAGTCCCTCTGTAAAACCGCTGGAATATTTTATGGTATTCACTCTGCGGGATTCCGATTCCCTGATCCTCGATCTCAATTCTCACAAAGCCGGTTCTTTTTTGTAGACGGATCGTGATTTTTGAATGTTCTGGGCTGTATTTGATGGCATTGTCCAAAACGTTAATGATTGCTTCTCCAAGCCAACGTTTATCCTGCATAAGTGCACAATGCTCCAGTGATTCGTTGCAGTCGAAAATAAGTTCTATCCCTTTCTCCGCTGCCTTTGGATACGTTCGGTTTACTGCGGAGATGATCGTATCCATAATGGGAAGTGTTTTCTGATCAAGCTGAATCAAACCTGTCTCCAGTTTGGATATTTCCAGCAGAGACTGCAACAATGTTTCCAATCCGTCCAATGCACTCCGGCAGCGGATGCGAAATTCCTGTTGCTCCGTCTCACTCAGATTGTTCCGCAGCAATATGCTAAAGCAGGTATCCAAGGCTGCAACCGGGGTTTTAAGCTGATGGGAAATGTCGGATACCATTTCCTTTGTGCTTTCCTTCTCCGCTCTGGCTTCCTCTTGCAGCAGCTGGATATGATGTCCGATTGCTTCAAGCTGAAATTTCAGTCTTTCCTGCCCGACATGATCTTCTGTGTCCGGCACTGCCTCAAAGTGATTTTCCCGAAATGCAATCAGGATTTGCTCTATCTGCTCCAATCGTTTCCGACTTTCTCTCGCCTCAGCTTTCTTCCGGTAAAACAGGAACGTTAGCAAAGACAGACATAGCACTGCACTTGTACAGCCGGTTATCATGATATTCTGCCGGAAGCGCACATAAAACGAAGTCCCTTTGTTTTCCCAGTACCCGTATTGCTCTAATAATTGCTTACCTTGTTCATTGGCTTGATGGTCGTTTCCTTTCAGCCATCCTGCGGCAACATCCATGCCGGTGGTCTCTGCGCCCGCCGCAACTTCTGTCAGGATATCCATTTTACATTGATAATCCTGATAATATAAATAGGTGGTAAAGCAGTTCAATACCGCAAAAAAGAGTAGAACCGGCAGCACCAGTGACAAGGCATCAACCCACTTTTTACGATGTCGTTTCGTCACTGACTTACCTCCTGATTCCATATATACCCAAGACCTCTGATATTCTTTATATAGACCGGTGCAGCCGGATTGTCTTCGATTTTCTCACGGAGTCTTCTGATGTTCACAGCTACCGTATTTTCATCCATGAAATCACCATCCAGATCAAACACGTTTTCTAACAGCTGTGTTTTTGAAAGAATCTGTTTCGGGTTTTGAAGAAAAAAGGACAGCATTTTCAGTTCATTCTTCGTAAGGCTTATTTCTCTTTCCTTTACGAACGCCCTCATCTCTCCGGGGATAAATACGATATCCTTTGAATGAATTTTGGGAGTTCCGGGTTCATTCTTTCTGCGGCGGAAATGAGCCTCGATTTTCAGAAGAAGTACGGAAAGGCTGAACGGTTTCGTCATATAATCGTCCGCACCGGCTTCATATCCCATGACCTGATCTGTCTCCTGATCCAACGCGGTAAGACAGATAATATATACATTTTGACAATTCCGCATCCATCTGACAAGCTCTAATCCGTTTCCATCCGGAAGATTCACATCACAAATGGCAACATCCACAGTATTATCACTTGCAATTCTTTTCGCTTTTTTCACTGATTCTGCTGAAAAAACCTCATATCCGGATTTTTTCAGTGAAAAAGTGATTCCACGATTCAAGTTTTCATCGTCCTCAACCACAAGGATATTTGGCATAATTCAAACCACCCTTCCGTCTTAGCTATATATGTTAAACGTTACATCAAATACTGCAAATGCTTTTGTTGATGCAGGCGAATTCTGCATTCCTGTTGGCACATGATTTTCCGCAGGAAAGTATAGTGTGCTATACCTTTGCTTCCGGCTGACGCGGAAAAGGGACCGCATTCGCCCTCCCTCCCCAAAACTAATTTTATTATATTCAATAAATTTCAGGAGCTGTGTCTCGGAAAAACGCGGGATCGGGTACAGCATGATGTGGGTTTTGTCACCACGAGGCATTTTTGTTCCTTTTGCCCCTGACATGACATAATCGAAGAATCCATCTTGAAACATGATGGATTTCAGAAGGTATGCGTACTTCTTGTCCAAGGCTCTAAAACACAGGACGTCGGCGTTACACCCGCCCGAAGTTGTTGCGAACCACATCCTTTTGAAATATGGACGGATGTTGCTAACAAGCACGTCCTCCGCTTGAAAATATGTCACTCGCTCTGAAGAATCAGTCGTGCCAAAGGAAGCAACACCTTGCTCGTCCGGCAGAATGTTTTCCGTTGAGACATGATGCGGCTCATTTTTCGTTTTCGGCGGGCTTCTTGATATACTTGCCGTTTTTGATTCTCGCGTCCGCCGGCTTCTCTGCGTCCTCTGGAATCCCCCAGACCGAGCCAATGCGGATCGCACCGGGGACGCGCCCCTCGCCGCACAAAATCTGAATACGGCGAGTGGATATACCCCAGCGTTCGGCGGTTTGCGTGATAGATAAATACTTCATGGGCGGTACTCCTGTTGCAGTTCAGTTCTGCGTCTGCTTATAAAATCACAGTATAACTATAATCGTCAAAGCGAATAAAAGCAAGAGCTTTCCGGAAAAGCCCAGAAAGTATCTACAACTTAAAAATCAAGGGTTTGGGGCTTCCCCAAAAATCAAAATGGGCGTATCGGCTGCAAGGCTGAAACGCTCATTTTTCCGGTGTGTACGGACACCGGATGTGCTTGCTACTCTCTCAAATCTCATATCCGCAAATACAACGCGCTCCCGCTTTTGCAAAAGCAGGGGCGCATATTTTTTGAAAATCTTTCGTTTCGATACCTGCGTTTCGACGAAGAAATGTCCGTTGTAAAGTGAGGGGCAACGAATCGCCAATGCCCTCGTCTTCAAAATTTTCTTTTCGTCACTACCAAGTTTTTGAGAAAAAATGTCCGTTGTATTGTGAAAGGAGTGTTTCAATATGCCAGACCGCACGCGACCCATCCGCAAAGAAATCTGCCTGAATGAGCAGGAACTGAATCTCATCCAGCACAAGATGCGCCAGTTGGGGACGCACAACTTCGGCGCGTATGCCCAGAAAATGCTGATTGACGGGTACATCATCAAGGTCGATTACACCGAGCAGAAAAAGTTAGCTGCCGCTGTGTCCACGATTGCAAGCAGAGTTTCCGGGCGGTTGTCGTTATTTGTCCGCATTATCAGTCAAAGAGGGCAAAAAAGGGTGGCACAGCTGCGTACTCCCCTCGCGGACCTGACAGAAAACCGCCATAGCAGCCGTATCACACCAGACCAGAGAGGATGTGATGAAAAATCTATTTCAACCTGAACACCACATTGCCGCCGTTCATTCCCTTGCCGCGCTTCATGTTGGCGGGCGAATATTCCATCAACGCCAAACTGCTATATGGGCTGCTCCTCAACCGCACTATGCTTTCCCAGAAAAACGTCTGGGTGTCCGAGGATGGGAATGTGTATGTGATCTATACGATCAAGTAGATGGCGGATGACCTTGACCGGAGTGAGCGGACGGTCAAAACCGCCCTGCGGGAACTGGAAAATGCCGGGCTGATCACCCGCGTACGTCAGGGCTGGAATCAGGCGAACCGCATCTTTCTGCAAATCCCGGACAGGGTGCAGGTTTCTTCCCGTCCAGAGGGCAATATCTGCCCAATGGACGTGCAGGATTCTTCCACTTGCATGGGGCAGAAATTGCCCACAAGTAATACTGATGCAGAGTATAAAGAACATAGTAAGACCGAACCGATGACAGCTTTTTCAAAATGCTGTATCTGGCAATGATCGACATCACGAAAAAGTGGACCGGCCGCAGACAGGACTGGAGCATGATTCATGCCCAGCTGGCAATCTATTTTGAAAATCGGATGCCTGATTAACAATCCGGCTCGAAGGGCAAGGTGCGCTACGCCGCCGGCGAGGCTCCAATGGACGAGGGTGCCACTTGACTTCCGCCCCCGTTGGCGTCATGTTCCTCGTAATTCTCAATGTCATCCGTGCGCTGCGCGTGCACAATCAGCAGGATTGCTGTATAATAAGCATTGACAACTCCCACTCATAGGAGAATAATAGTCTACGAGTATAGAGCAAAACTGTCGACGGCACGAAGCCGCGAGGAGATATAGATATGACATTGGATAAATTGAAACCGCATGAAAGTGCAAAAATCACCGGAGTAGGCGGAAGCGGAGCCTTACGCCATCACCTGCTCGATATGGGACTGACGCCGCAGACCGAGGTCACGCTGCAGAAGGTCGCTCCGATGGGTGATCCGGTGCAGTTTGCGCTGCGCGGCTATGAATTGACCCTGCGCCTGGATGAAGCGCGGAAGATCGAAGTCGGCACACCGTATCAGCGAACAAAAAAGCCTTCCGCCGGACAGGTACGCCACCGTCCTGCGGCGCACCCCGGCATGGGCGAGCTCAGGAAATCCAAGGACTACCACATTTATGAGCACGCCAAAGCCGCGGCTGCCGATAAAAAACTGACATTTGCGCTTGCCGGCAATCAGAACTGCGGCAAAACGACGCTGTTCAATCAGCTGACCGGTGCCAACCAGCATGTCGGCAATTTTCCCGGTGTTACGGTGGACCGTAAGGACGGCACGATCCGCAGCCATCCGGAGGCAACCGTTACCGACCTGCCCGGCATCTATTCGCTGTCGCCGTATTCCAGCGAGGAGATCGTAACCCGCAGCTTTCTGCTGGACAACAAGCCGGACGGCATCATCAATATTGTAGACGCGACCAACATTGAGCGAAACCTCTACCTGACCATGCAGATGATGGAGCTGGGCATTCCGATGGTGCTGGCGTTGAATATGATGGACGAGGTCCGTGCAAACGGCGGCACCGTCCATGTAAATGAGCTTGAACAGGCACTCGGCATTCCGGTAGTGCCGATTTCGGCCGCAAAGAACGAGGGCATTGATGAGCTGATCGACCACGCGATCCACATCGCCCGCTATCAGGAAATACCCAGAGGCATCGACTTCTGCCAGGACAGCAGCGACAAGAACGATCCGGTCGCCGCTGTTCACCGATGCATCCATGCAACCGCCCTGATGATCGAGCCGAATGCCAAACGAGCCGGTCTGCCGGTACGCTTTGCCGCCACCAAGCTGATCGAAAAGGACCCGCTCATCGAAAAGGCGCTCGCGCTGTCCGATGACAATCGCTCCGCTTTTGACCAGATCGTATCCGTCATGGAGAAGGATTCCGGTCTGGACCGCGAAGCGGCGCTGGCAAACATGCGGTTCAGCTTTCTGGAAAACCTGTGCAGCACAACAGTCGTCCGCCCGCACGAGAGCAAAGAGCATAAACGTAGTATGGCGATCGACCGCTTTCTGACCGGCAAATACACCGCTATCCCTTGCTTTGCCGGTATCATGGGTCTGATCTTCATCATGACCTTCAGCTGGATCGGCGCATGGCTGTCCGACGGCATGACCGTTCTGGTCAATGCCTGCATTTCGTGGTTGGATGCCGGGTTATCCGCCCTGCAGATCAATCCCGTTGTTCACTCGCTCGTTGTGGACGGCATCGCAAACGGCGTTGGCAGCGTACTAAGCTTCCTGCCGACCATTGTAACGCTGTTCTTTTTCCTCTCGATTCTGGAGGACACCGGCTATATGGCGCGTGTGGCCTTTATCATGGATCGGCCGCTCCGCAAGCTGGGACTGTCCGGCCGCAGCTTTGTGCCGATGCTGGTCGGCTTCGGCTGCTCGGTTCCGGCCATTATGGCTACCCGCACACTGTCCAGTGAGCGTGACCGCCGCATGACGATTTTACTTACCCCGTTTATGAGCTGCTCGGCCAAGCTGCCCATCTACACCATGATGATCAGCGCCTTTTTCCCCAGGCGGTATCGTGCGCTTGCTATGATAGGCCTGTATCTGTTCGGCATTCTCTGCGGCATCCTGTATGCGGTCATTTTGAAGGTCTCCCGCTTCAAGGGCGAACCGGTTCCGTTCGTTATGGAGCTGCCGAATTACCGTCTGCCCAGTGCCAAAAGTGTTGTGCACCTTATCTGGGAAAAGGCAAAGGGCTTTATCCAGAAGGCATTTACCATCATCTTTGCCGCTTCTATCGTAATCTGGTTCCTGCAGACCTTCGATGCACGCTTTAATGTGGTGTCTATGCCGGAAAGCAGCCTGCTGGCTGCGCTGGGCAGCATTTTTGCACCACTGTTTGCACCGCTCGGCTTTGCGGACTGGCGTGTGTCCACCGCCCTGATTACCGGCTTTACCGCAAAGGAAAGCGTTGTATCCACGCTGACGCTGCTGCTTGGCGGCGAGGTATCCAGCATCGGCACCCTGTTTACGCCGTTTACCGCGGTCGTATTTCTGGTATTCGTGCTGCTCTACACCCCTTGTGTTGCGGCAATCGCCACCGTAAAGCGTGAGATGGGCAGCACACGGGCTGCCATCACGACTGCGCTGACCCAATGCGTGATTGCATGGCTCATTGCCTTTGCCGTCCGCTGTATCGGTCTTGCATTTGGTCTGGCATAAGGAGGCACAGTATATGAATCTCCCCACTATTTTGATTCTGGCATTGATCGGCATCGCGCTGTTTGCCGCGCTCCGTTCGATGAAAAAGCATCCGTCCGGCTGTTCCGGACACTGCTCCGGCTGTCCCGTGCAATGCAAAAGTGAAAAACACAAATAAAACAGCAGCCTGTCCGTTCCAAGAGCGGACAGGCTGTTGTTTATCGGTTTCTGAAAAAAGAGGGCAGGCATTTCTGCCCACCCTCTGAATAGTCTCAATTACTTGTTGAAGTAGCGCTTCAGCAGGCCCTCGAAAGCCTTGCCGTGGCGAGCCTCGTCGCGTGCCATCTCATGTACGGTGTCGTGGATAGCGTCGAGGTTCAGAGCCTTAGCGCGCTTTGCCAGATCAAACTTGCCGGCGGTTGCGCCGTTCTCAGCGTCTACACGCATCTGCAGGTTCTTCTCGGTGGAGTCGGTTACAACCTCGCCGAGCAGCTCTGCGAACTTAGCAGCGTGCTCTGCTTCCTCGAATGCAGCCTTCTCCCAGTACAGGCCGATTTCCGGATAGCCCTCGCGGTGTGCAACGCGAGCCATTGCCAGATACATACCAACCTCGGAGCACTCGCCCTCAAAGTTAGCACGCAGGTCAGCCATGATGTCCTCCGGAGCGCCCTGTGCAACGCCTACAACGTGCTCAGCAGCCCAGGTCTTTTCGCCAGCCTGCTCCTTGAACTTCTCAGCCGGTGCGTGGCAGATCGGGCACTCTGCCGGAGCTGCTTCGCCTTCATATACATAACCACATACGGAACAAACAAACTTTTTCATGATTTTTTCCTCCTGTATCGTTGAACAAATTTATTTTTGAGGGGGCAGGAAACGATCCATTGTTATCGAACAAAGCTGATCGCGCAGAGATCGGTTGATCTCCGAGAACACGCGATGAAAATCACATTCATTCTGGGTGCCCATGTGTGTGCACTGGAACTCATTGGCAAGGCAGTGGTTGATGGCGATCGGACCATCAATGCATTCGATGATCGCGCCGAGACTGATCTCCGATGGGGAGTGGTTCAGCTCATAGCCGCCGGCAACGCCCTTGTAAGATTTTGTAATACCGGACTGTGTCAGCTTGCGGAGAATTTTAAGTGCAAACCGGAGTGTTACGCCGGTTGCCTCGGAAATATCCTTCGCGCACTGCTTTTCGCCTGCAAGTGCCAGACAATAGGTCACACGAATTGCATAATCCGCTTCATGTGTGATTCTCAAATCGTTCCTTCCTTTCTCTCCTTGGAACAACTTTAGTATAACCGTGTTGTGCCAAAATGTCAATAGGCTTTTGTAAAAATAAATAATATTTTTTATTTGATAATAGTTATCAATAAGCAACTTGTTTTTTGAATCAGATTAACTATACCAGATAAGGACAGTATACCATGGCGGGAGACTTTTGTCTATCGGTTCAGGAATGGAGGATGGAAAATGAACGTGGAGATTCAGCATTCTTCATTTATTCATTTGTATTGTGCGATACGATGGGGAAATGCGCTTTGAATCTTTGCACCGATTTCATTCTGTGCGCTTGTACTGTATAATAGGTAATGCAAAATGCAAGTACGAAAAATTTTCCCTTTCACAAAACCATTTGCTGCACCGAACCGTCTAATAGATGAAAGCCGCAGACAGGAAGCGTTTTTGACGAAACCTGTCTGCGCTGTCCGGACGCTTTCGGAAAGGAGAATTCGCTTATGATGGATAGAGAGCAATTTACCTCCGCGGTGCTGGCAGCCGAGCCTACGCTGTACCGCGTAGCGAAAACCATGCTCCGCAGCGAGCATGACTGTGCAGACGCGGCGCAGCAGGCAATCCTGCAGGCGTGGGAGCAGCTGGATTCGCTGCGCAGCACGCGGTATTTCAAAACGTGGCTGGTCCGTATACTCATCAACGAGTGCAGCACGATATTGCGCCGTCAGCAGCGGCTTGCGCCGTATGATGCGGCTGCTGCAGAGGCGATACCGGCGCCTGCGGCTGATGATCACAGCGACCTGTATGCCGCCATCACCGCACTGGAGGAAAAGCTGCGCCTGCCGGTGGAGCTGTACTACTTAGAGGGCTTCAAGACCCGTGAGATTGCCGGAATGCTCGGCATACCGGAAAACACGGTCAAGACTCGTCTCCGAGCGGCAAGAGAGCATTTGCGCAAGGACTTGAAAGGAGCGTGCTTCGCATGATGAACCATAATGATTTCCCGAAAATGACCGAAGAATTTGACCGCAGTGTCCGCAGGGCGCTGGACAGCCTGCCCGAGCGAGAAAGCAAGCCGGTACGCCGTTTCTCAGCGAAGAAAATCGTCTGCACCGGACTGGCGGCAGCGCTGTGCATCGGCGGAACCGCATTCGCCGCGAATGCACAGAGCTGGTTTCCACTGCTGTTTCCGAATGGCGGAGACGCGAATCTCGAAGGGTATGTACAGACGGCGGACAGCACCAGGCTGACCGACGAGAACGAGCATTACCGTCTGTCGGTGGAGTCCGTGCTGTTTGACGAGAGTGCGGGTACGGGTGTGATCAGTCTGCACCTTGCAAACAAAAAGCAGGACGGCGTAAAGCCGTTCACGCTGGCGCACCTGATCGACAGCTATCAGAACAAGCCAGACATCACATGGTCCACGCTGTCCTCGTGCTATGCCGAGGAGGGACAGCTTGATTTCGAGGTCATGTACGGCGACAGCGGCTTCTGCGGCAGTGAATTTTATCTTGATACCGCGCGTTCGACCGACAACGACTACTATTTTGAGGGCGCATTTGCGATTTCAAGCGATTACAGGCAGGGAGAGCCGCTCCGTCTGGAGGCGCTCGAGCCGGGTAAAACGACCGTGCGTGCGGACGGAGCGGGTACCGCAAAGACGGTTCTGGCGGTCGATCTGCCGGAATTTCAGCAGATGCCGTACCTGACGAGCGCAGACGGTGATGTAACTCTGTCGCAGATCGGCATTCGCATCCGCAACGCGGATATGCACTGCACGGTGGATGATGTGGATACGCTGAGCGTGCAGCTGAAGGACGGCTCGGAGTACGTTATTCTGGATGAAAACGCCGATATCGATCGGACATTGTACACTTACGGTTTCAATTCCACCGAGGACACCGACCGTATCGACACCGAGATTGCGGTGCTTGCGCGTGCATTTGACCTGGATAATGTGCAGTCGGTCACCATCAACAGCGAGGTATATCCGCTCTCGTGATAAACGGCAGGATAGAGCAAAACAGACCGCAAATGCGGTCTGTTTTGCGTTTATGCAGTGAAAAGCTGTGCCCAGTATGCGGTTCCGTTCACAACGGTACAGCCGACGCCGATCGAGGTGAAGCTGCTGCTGAGAATGTTCGCGCGGTGGCCGGACGAGTTCATCCACGACTGCACAACAGCCTCCGGCGTGCTCTGACCATAGGCGATGTTTTCGCCGGCACGCGCGTAGGAAACGCCGGCCTCGGTCAGCGCGGTAAAGCAGGATGCGCCGCTCGGGCGCGTGTGCGAAAAGCTGGTTTGCAGTTCTCCGGCGCGGGTCTGCGCCGCCTGCTGCACCGTGGTGCTGATGGTCAGCGCGGGCAGTCCCTGTCTGGCACGTTCGGCGTTTACCAGCGAGACCACCTGCGCGGCGTAGCTGCTGTTCGCGGCGGTGCTTTGTGAGGGCTTGCTCGCCAAAGGACGGCTGACCGTCTGCGTGTAATTCGGACGCACGACGAACGAAAAGCGGTTCTGCTGCAGATGTGCGGCTTCTGCAGCAGTGGTGGATGCGATGACAAGCGCAAGTGCCAGCGGCACGAGTCTCTTGAACTTCATAGGTAGATACCTCCTTGGATTTTGCGGGAAATTCCCATGCACCGTATGATAGCGGGTTTTGTAACCGTTTTGCAATGGAAATCCAAGGAGAAACTGCCGGAATACGGCAAAAACCGACCGAAACAGGGAAAACTCGGTCGGTTTGGTGAATTTTATCCCAGCTTTTCGATGTCGTACAGGCTGTTCAGCACGAGCCACAACTGCGGAAAATACCGCATGATATTCCAGATGCTGACGCCTGCCAGCTGATATTCTCCGGCAAGCGCCAACTTGGCACGGATAGAACGCGCATCCTCAAACCAGACCTCGTGCTCGGCACGGTCGCGCCAGTAGTTGTAGTGCGGAGACTGTGCCGTGGCATCATAGCGAATCGGCGCACCGACCTGAATCGCCTGCTCGACGGCCTGCACGTTGCCCAGACTGCGGGCGTGCGACTGTCCCTGCACATAGGGCAGCGCCCAGTCGTAGCCGTAGTTCGGGATGCCCATGAACAGCTTATCCGGCGGCACCTGCGACACGGCAAACCGCACGACCTGCTCTACCTTGTTAATCGGCGCGACCGCCATCGGAGCGGACAGCGCATAGCCCCATTCATAGGTCATCAGCAGGGCACGGTCCGCCGCAGAGCCGAGCGCGGCATAGTCGTGCGCTTCATACAGAAGACCTTGCTGCGCGGCGGAGGTTTTAGGTGCGAGTGCCGCGAAGACCGTGTATCCGGCAGGCGAGAGCCGCTCGCGGACCGAGCGGACAAATGCGGCATACGCGTCTGCGTCCTCCGGCGGCACATACTCGAAATCGATGTCCACACCGGCGAAGCCCTGCATGGCAAGCACCTGTGCCAGATTTTCAATCAGCGCCGCGCGAGCCGTCGGGGTGTTCAGCAGCCGGTGGGCACGTTCGCCGGAGAACTGCCCGTCCTCGCCGAGTGTTGTCAGAACGAGCAGGGGCTTTACCTGATACTGCCGCGCCATGCGCACGAGCAGCTCGGCAGAGAACGGTAAAATGCGTCCTGCGTTGTCAAAACCGACGGAAAATACGGATAAGTACGTCAGATAGGGCAGTGTCCGGCGCAGAACGCGCAGGTCGATGCTCGGATAGGCGTAGCCGTTCACCGCAAAGCGTCCCAGCTTGTTTCCATAGCTGAGTACAAGCATCTGCCCCGGCTGAATGCGGTCGGTGCCGCCAAGCTGCGGATTGTTCTGCCACAGCTGCATCACGGTTGTGCCGTTCTGCGCGGCAATGCTGCCGAGCGTGTCGCCGCGGCGGACAATGTACGTCTTTTCCGGCTGCGGAACAACGATGGTCTGCCCGGGCGTAAGCCGGTACGGCTCGTGCAGCTCATTCTGCTGGATGAGGAACGGCAGGGGAACACTGTGCAGCTGTGCAATGCGGTACAGCGAATCACCCGGCTGAACAACATGGATCACCATAGAAAAACCACCTTTCTTCCTGCATTTTATGCAGGGGAAAGGTGGTTCTGTGAATGGAGAGTTAGGGTATCGCGCAAGGATAGCGACATTTTCCATTCTCCATTTTCAATTATAACAGAATTGCCGAGCCAATCGATACGATAAGTGCCGTCAGCAGACCGGCAACGCCGATCGCCAGACCGGAAATTGCGCCTTCGGTCTCACCCAGCTCAATGGCACGCGAGGTACCGACTGCGTGAGCTGCCGTGCCGATGGACAGGCCCATCTGCACCGGATTGCGCACGCCGATGCACTTGAGGAAGGTCGGCAGGATGATCGCGCCGATGATGCCGGTGATGACAACCGCAATCGCGGTGATGGAGGTTACGCCGCCGAGCATTTCGGCTACCGCGACCGCAATCGGAGTTGTTACCGATTTCGGCACGAGAGAAAGCGTCGTGCTTTCGCTCAGACCGAACAGATGGCTGAAGAGCAGTACGCTGCCGATGGATACCATCGAGCCGACGAACGCGCCGAGCAGGATGGGCAGCAGGTTTTTCAGCAGTACATCCAGCTTGCGGTAAATCGGGATCGCAAGCGCTACCGTTGCCGGTGTCAGGAAGAACGAGATCAGCTTGCCGGATTCCTCATAGGTCTGATAGGGGGTGCCGGTTGCGATCAGCAGCGCACCGACCAGAATCGAGGCAATCAGCAGCGGATTGCAGACCGCAGAACCGGTTTTCTTTTGAATCTCTACGCCAAGCGCATAAAAACCGATGGAAACCAGCAGCCAGAACTGCGAGGAGGAGAGAAGATCAGTCATGGTCGAACGCCTCCTCGGTTTCACGGTGCTGCAGACGGAACACGATATGTACGGTCAGTGCGGTAGCAGCGGCAGTACACAGCGTGGTCAGCAGGCAGACGGCAAGGATGGCAAGTGCTTCGCTTTTGATGTCGTTCCAGATTTCCAGCACGCCCAGCATGGCGGGCAGAAAGAAAAATGCCATGTTCTGCAGCAGAAAATCCGCTACGCTCTCTACATGGTGCAGACGAACCGCACCGAAGATGAGCAGGGCGAGCAGCAGGGTCAGACCGAGCACGTTGCCGGGCAGCAGACCGCGGAGTAAAAGGGAGAGCAGTGAGCCGCCGACACAGCAGGCAAGCAGCACACCGAGTTGCTTCATGTGTTTCAAGGTTTTTGCGCTTCTTTCTCGTTTGCGTAGTTTTTGGTCATTGCGGCGAGCAATGTTTGGTAGATGGCCTCGGCGTTTTCCTTAAAGGTACGCTCGAGCATGGCAGCCTGTCCGTGACTGACGACGTTCATTTCCACCGCGAACACCTGCTCCATTTCCATGCGGACGGTCAGGTCGTTCGGGCCGTGCTCGGTGACGGCGGTGTGGATGCCGGCGTCGCGCCGGATCTGGCGGACGACACGCAGCGCAGAGCGCTGTGCGGCTTCGCGGACCGGATAGGGAAGCTGCTTCTCGAAAATGCGGGTAGCCTCGCGTCCCTTTTCGGTGATGGTGTACAGGGTTTCTCCTTCGTCGGGTATCTCCTCGATGTGCCCGGTCGGGACCATCTCGTAGAAAGCCTCGCTCAGCTCGAAGTAGCCAAAGCCTTCGTCACACCAGGTCGTTAAGTCCACAATGGTGCTGAAGCTGACCGGAAATGGCAGCAGATCCATGGCGAACAGGACCAGAAACTTGATATCCTCTTTGGTATGGATAAAACCGTAGCGAACCATATGCGCGATGCCTCCTTCTCTTTCCCGGCAGGGCGAAACGCCGTTTTCGTCAGTGCTTTTCATAGTATACTACTCGGCAGGGCAAAATGCAATCGGCTGAAATGACAAAGAATATTATATAGAACGGCAAGAATTATACTGTAAAAAAATCAGCAGATACAAGGCGAACAAATGTGCGATTTTTTGATAATCTCCTATTGAACATAAAAAATGAATGCGGTATACTTATATCGAGATTATGTCGAAACGAGGAAAAAATCATGCCGGAAGTTGTTCTGCGTCCTGCAGAGGAAGAAGATATTGCCGAGATGCTTGCGCTGTATGCGCCGTATGTTATTCAAACCACTGTGTCGAGCGAGTACGATGCTCCTTCGATAGAGGAGTTTACCCGCCGGTGGCGCACCTATACCCAAAAGCTGCCGTGGCTGGTCTGCCGTATTGACGGCGAGGTCGTCGGCTATGGCTATGCTGCGCCGCACCGTACCCGCGCCGCCTATCAGTGGTCGGTCGAAACATCTATCTATGTTGCGCAGGAGCGGCATCGTCACGGTATCGCCGGTGCGATTTACGCCGCGCTGTTTGAACTGCTGGCGATGCAGGGATACTATAATATCTACGTCGGCATCACTTCACCGAATGAGCGGTCGATGAAGTTCCATAAAGCCATGGGCTTTATCATCTCGGGCGCATATCAGGAGAGCATGTATAAATTCGGTCAGTGGCGCGATGTCCTCTGGATGGGCAAGAGCCTGCGTCCGCATGACGGCGCACCGCAGCCGACCGTTCCGTTCCCGGAGATTAAGGACAGTCCGCTGGTAACCAGAGCGCTCAATCAGGCGGTGGAGAAGATTCATTTTTAATGGAGAATTGAGAATGGATAATGGAGAATTAAGGAAACGCCGCGAAGCGGCGTATTAAACAATCGCGCAGAGTGCGATACTGCTTTCAATCTTCAATTCTCCATTCTCAATTTTGCACAGGGGGGGGGAATACAGATGCCGGACAACCCGCATATGGGTCACCGACAGCGCATGCTGGACAAATTCCGCCGGTTCGGACTGGAGATTTTCAGCGACCACGAGGTGCTGGAGATGCTGCTGTATTTTGCGGTGCGGCAGGGCGATACCAACCCGACAGCACACCGGCTGATGCAGCGGTTTGGTTCACTGCATGCGGTGCTCGAGGCAACCGAGGACGAGCTGCAGACGGTCGAAGGCGTCGGTCCGCGCTCGGCGGAGCTGCTGCACCTGTGCTTTGCCCTGTTTCACCGTTATCAGGCGGATGTGGCGAAAATGGAGCAGTTTACCGATAAACTGAACACCTATGACCGCATCGGCGCATATTTCGTGCCGCAGCTGTGCGCCGAGCGGGAGGAAGTGCTGCTGGCCGCCTATGTGGATGGCGCGGGACGTGTGCTCAAGTGCGAGGAGATCGCACGCGGCGGACATGCGCGGGTGCAGGTGGACAGCTACAAGATTGCCCGCGGCGCCTTGATGGCCGGTGCGGCAGGCGTTGCGCTGGCGCATAATCATCCGAACGGCACGCCGACACCCTCGCAGGAGGATTTTGATATGACTGACCGTCTGCAGCGCACGCTCTCCGAACTGGGGTTGGAGCTGGTCGATCACTGCGTTGTGGCACGCAGCAATTTCACATCTATCGGTCGATTAAGAAGCGGCAGCTTGCGAAAAAGATACTGAGTGGCAAAAAAGGAGGTACGCTCTGTGCCGGAATTTAAGATACACAGCCCCTACCAAATGGCAGGCGATCAGCCGGAGGCGGTAGCCAAACTGGTGGAGGGCATCAACAACGGTCTGACCGAGCAGACGCTGATGGGCGTTACCGGCTCGGGCAAGACGTTCACCATGGCGAACATCATCGAGCAGACCCAGCGCCCGACGCTGGTGCTCGCGCACAATAAAACGCTGGCCGCACAGCTCTGCACCGAGCTGCGCGAATTTTTTCCCGAGAATGCGGTAGAATATTTCGTATCCTACTACGATTATTACCAGCCGGAGGCGTATATCGCCTCGACCGACACCTATATTGAGAAGGATTCCGCCATCAATGATGAAATCGACCGTCTGCGTCACTCTGCGACCTCGGCGCTGAGCGAACGGCGCGATGTTATCATCGTGTCCTCGGTTTCGTGCATTTACTCGCTCGGCGACCCGATCGACTACAAGAGCATGGTCATTTCCATCCGTCCGGGCATGGAGATGAGCCGCGAGGAGCTCATCCACCGACTGATAGACATTCAGTACGAGCGCAACGACATTGCGTTCGAGCGCAACCGCTTCCGCGTGCGCGGCGACACGGTGGAAATCTGGCCGGTATACTCGGACGAGGATGTTGTCCGTATCGAGTTTTTCGGTGATGAGGTGGACCGCATCAGCCGTATTAACCCGCTGACCGGCGTTTCTCTCGGTGAACTGGGGCATATTGCTGTTTTTCCGGCGAGCCACTACGTTACACCCAAGGAAAAGCTGGAGGAAGCCATCAAGGACCTCGAAGAAGAACTGGAACAGCGCGTAAAATACTTTGAGGAAAACGGCAAGCTGATCGAGGCGCAGCGTATCGCGCAGCGCACCCGCTACGACATTGAAATGCTGCAGGAGATCGGTTTCTGCTCGGGCGTCGAGAACTATTCGCGCGTGCTGTCGCGGCGTGCGCCGGGAAGTGCGCCGTACACGCTCATCGACTATTTCCCGAAGGATTTTCTGCTTATCGTGGACGAGAGCCACGTCACGCTCCCGCAGGTGCGCGCCATGTACCACGGCGACCGCGCCCGCAAGGAAAGTTTGGTCGAAAACGGCTTCCGCCTGCCGAGCGCATATGACAACCGCCCGCTCAATTTTGACGAGTTTAACGACCGTCTGAACCAGATTGTGTATGTTTCTGCAACGCCTGCCGAGTACGAGCTGTCGCGCTCGGGTCAGGTGGTCGAGCAGGTCATCCGTCCGACCGGTCTGCTTGATCCGGAGGTTGTTGTCCGTCCGGTCGATGGCCAGATCGACGATCTCATTGGTGAAATCAACGCTCGCACAGCCAAGGGAGAACGGGTTCTGGTCACCACGCTCACCAAGAAAATGGCCGAGGATTTGACTGATTACCTCGAAACCGCAGGCATCAAGGTGCGCTACATGCACCACGATGTTAAGACCATCGAGCGGCAGGAGCTGGTGCGCGATCTGCGTCTCGGCGTGTACGATGTGCTTGTCGGCATCAACCTGCTGCGTGAGGGACTCGATATTCCCGAGGTATCGCTGGTTGCCATCCTCGATGCGGACAAGGAGGGCTTTCTCCGCTCGGAGACCTCGCTCATCCAGACCATCGGCCGCGCCGCCCGAAACGAGCACGGCATGGTCGTGCTGTATGCGGACAGCATCACGCCTTCGATGAAGCGCGCGATGGACGAAACCGAACGCCGCCGCGCTTTGCAGGATGCGTTCAATAAGGCCCACGGGATTATCCCCAGGTCTGTGCATAAAAAGGTGCAGGATGTTATCGAGATCACCTCGAATGTGCCCTCGAGCAGCAAAAAGAAAATGCGCTCCAAGGGCGAAAAACAGCAGGAGATCGCCCGCCTGACCCGTCAGATGAAGGAGGCCGCGAAGATGCTCGAGTTTGAGATCGCGGCACAGCTCCGCGACCAGATAAAGGCGCTGGAATCTAATTAGTAATCAGGAATTCATTAGGAGTTATGGGCGCTTCCGCGCCGGTGCAGCAGCAATAAAGGAAAATAAAAATGCAGGAATACATTCACGTTAAAGGTGCGCGAGAGCACAACCTAAAAAACATCGACATCAAGATACCGCGCGACAAGCTGGTGGTTCTGACCGGCCTGTCCGGCTCGGGCAAATCGTCGCTGGCGTTCGACACCATCTATGCCGAGGGCCAGCGCCGCTACGTCGAGTCGCTGTCGAGCTATGCGCGGCAGTTTCTGGGCCAGATGGACAAGCCGGATGTGGACTACATCGATGGTCTTTCGCCGGCCATCTCTATCGACCAGAAGACCACCTCGCAGAACCCGCGTTCGACGGTCGGCACTGTCACCGAGATCTACGACTATATGCGCCTGCTGTGGGCGCGCATCGGCACGCCGCACTGCCCGAAATGCGGCAAGGAGATCCACCAGCAGACCATCGACCAGATCATCGACCGGCTGATGGCGCTCGAGGAAAAAACGCGCGTGCAGCTGCTCGCGCCGGTCATCCGAGGCAAGAAGGGTGAGCACAACAAGGTATTTGAGGATGCCCGCAAGCAGGGCTATGTCCGCGTGCGCGTGGACGGCGAGATTCACGACCTGTCCGAAGAATTTAAGCTGGCAAAGACGAAAAAGCACAACATCGAGATCGTCGTTGACCGTGTTGTCATCCGTCCGGATGCCCGCGGGCGCATCACGGATTCGGTCGAAACCGCCTCGGCACTGTCCGGCGGCCTTGTCATCGCGGATGTTATCGGCGGTGAACCGCTCACGTTCTCGCAGAACTATGCCTGCGACGACTGCGGCATTTCCATCGAGGAGCTCACGCCGCGGATGTTCTCGTTCAACAACCCGTATGGCGCGTGCCCGGTGTGCACCGGTCTGGGCATCCAGAAGCGCGTTGACCCGGACCGCGTCATTCCGAACCGCCATCTTTCGATCAAGCAGGGCGCTATCCGCGCCTCCGGCTGGGGGAACGCCGACACGGGCAGCATCGCGGCGATGTACTACAACGCACTCGGCAAAAAGCACGGCTTTACGCTGGAAACGCCCATCGAGGAGTTCTCCGAGCAGGCGCTCGACGAGCTGCTGTACGGCACGGGCGACGAGCCGCTCGAGCTGTCGGTCAGCCGCATTTCGGGCGGCGTGATGCGCCAGCCGTTCGAGGGCATCATCCCGAATCTGGAACGCCGCTACCGCGAAACCAACAGCGAGTGGTCGCGCGGCGAGATCGAAGAGGTGATGAGCGAAAGCCCATGTCCGGCGTGCCACGGCCGCCGTCTGCGCCCGGAGGTGCTGGCGGTCACGCTCGGCGGGCTGAACATCGCGGAATTTGCGGAAAAGTCGGTCGTTAAGGCGATGGAGTTCCTCCACACGCTCAAGCTGACCGAAATGCAGCACAAGATCGGCGACCGCGTTATCAAGGAGATCATGGACCGCCTCGGCTTTTTGCAGTCGGTCGGACTGGAATACCTCACGCTCTCGCGTTCGTCCGGTACGCTGTCCGGCGGCGAGAGCCAGCGCATCCGGCTGGCAACGCAGATCGGCTCGTCGCTGATGGGCGTGCTGTATATCCTCGATGAGCCGTCCATCGGTCTGCACCAGCGCGACAACGACAAGCTGCTTGCGACCCTGGGGCGGCTGCGCGACCTCGGCAACACGCTCATCGTGGTCGAGCACGACGAGGACACCATGTTCGCGGCTGACCACATCGTAGACATCGGCCCGGGCGCGGGCCGCAACGGCGGCGAGGTCGTGTTCGAGGGCACGATAGACGAGCTGCTGAAAAGTGATAAATCCATCACCGGACAGTACCTTTCGGGCCGCAGATTCATCCCTGTGCCCGAAATTCGGCGCAAGGGCAACGGCAAAACGCTGACCGTCAAGGGCTGCGCGGTGAACAACCTCAAGCACACGGACTTCACCATCCCGCTCGGCACGCTGACCTGTGTCACGGGTGTTTCTGGCTCGGGCAAGTCCTCGTTTGTCAATGAGATCCTGTATAAGAAGCTGGCCGCTGAGCTCAATGGCGCAAAGACCCGTGCAGGCGCGCATGACGAGTTCATCGGCATCGAAAACCTTGATAAGGTCATCGACATCGACCAGTCGCCCATCGGGCGCACGCCGCGCTCCAACCCGGCGACCTATACGGGTGTGTTCAACGATATCCGCGACCTGTTTGCCAAAACGGCGGACGCAAAGGCGCGCGGCTACAGCGCAAGCCGTTTTTCCTTCAATGTCAAGGGCGGCCGCTGTGAGGCCTGCTCGGGTGACGGCCTGCTCAAAATCGAAATGCACTTTCTGCCGGACGTTTACGTTCCCTGCGATGTGTGCAAGGGGCGCCGCTATAACAAGGAGACGCTCGAGGTGCGCTACAAGGGCAAAAACATCTACGAAGTGCTGGATATGACGGTGGATGAAGCGTGTGAGTTCTTCGCCAACGTGCCGAAAATCGCACGCCGTCTGGAAACCATGCGTGAGGTCGGTCTGGGCTACGTTAAGCTGGGGCAGTCCTCCACAACGCTCTCCGGCGGTGAAGCGCAGCGCGCCAAGCTGGCGACCGAGCTGTCCAAACGCTCGACCGGCAAGACCATTTATATTCTTGATGAGCCGACCACCGGTCTGCATGTCGCAGATGTCCACAGGCTTGTGGATGTTCTGCAGAAGCTGGTGGACGCAGGCAACACGGTCGTTGTCATCGAGCATAATCTGGACGTTATCAAAACGGCGGACTATATCCTCGACCTCGGTCCCGAGGGCGGCGACGGCGGCGGTCGACTGGTCGTTTGCGGTACGCCGGAGGAGGTTGCACAGTGCGAGGGTTCGTATACCGGACAGTATCTCGGCCCGATTCTCGCCCGCAAAAACGGCAGAAAACGCGATAAATAAAGTCGAAATATGTAATAAAACAGGTGTTTCTTAGCGAGACACCTGTTTTTTCTGTATTTGATAAAGATGTTGTGATTTTGGGCGTGTTTTGGTATAATAGTGATAATATAAAATCGGAGTTACCATACGCAGGCGCCGGAAGGCGTGCTGCTGCCGTGACTCAGGAAGGGATCGTTCAATATGAGAGCAAAGCGATGGGTGATCGCCTCGCCGGACACCGAGCGGGTGCGGGTGCTGTCGCGGGAGACCGGCTATACACCGCTGACGGCGGCGGTGCTGTCGGCGCGCGGCATCGACACACCGCAGGCTGCGGCGGATTACCTGAGCTGCGATGTGCGCGGACTGCATGATCCGTTCGGTCTGACCGATATGGATAAGGCAGTCGATGTCATCCGTGAGGTAATAGATCGCGGAGAGAAAATGGTGGTCTACGGTGATTACGATGTGGACGGCATCACGGCAACGTGCACACTGGTGGATTATCTGCGCAGCAAGGGCGCAAAATGTGAATATTACATTCCCAATCGTCTGACGGACGGCTACGGTCTGACCCGTCCGGCGATGGAGCAGCTGTATGAGCAGGGCACGCGCCTGCTCATCACGGTGGACTCGGGCATTACAGCCAACGAGGAGATTGCCGTCGCACGCGAGCTCGGCATGCAGGTCGTCATTACCGACCACCACGAGTGCCACGAAAACCTGCCGGACGCGCAGGCGGTCGTAGACTGCAAGCGGACGGACGATACCTATCCGTTTTCCAGCCTAGCGGGTGTCGGTGTGGCATTCAAGCTGATCTGCGCACTCGAGGGAGACACGCTTTCCATGCTCGACCGGTACGCCGACCTTGTAGCGCTCGGCACGGTGGCCGATGTCATGCCGATTGTCGGTGAAAACCGCATTATCGTGGCGGAAGGGCTGAAAAAGCTGTCCGTGACGGCGAATATCGGTCTGGAAATGCTGCTGCGCGAGGCGGGGATGAAGAACAGGCGGCTGACCTCCTCGACCATCAGCTATGTGCTTGCGCCGCGCATCAACGCGGCGGGCCGCATGGGCAAGGCCGAGCTGGCAGCAGAGCTGTTCCTGACGAAGGACCCGGTACGGGCACAGGCGCTTGCCGCTGAGCTTTGCGAGCAAAACAAGCTGCGCCAGAACGAGGAGAACAAGATACTCGAGCAGACGCTCACGCGTTTGCGCCGGGAATACAACCCGCTTGAGGATAAGATCATCGTGCTGGCCGGAGAGGGCTGGCATCAGGGCGTTATCGGCATCGTGTGCTCGCGGCTGTGCGACCGCTACGGCTGTCCGGTCGTGCTCATCTCAGTGGATGAGGACGGCGTAGGCAAGGGCTCGGGCCGCTCGATCGGCAGCTTCAATCTGTTTGAGGCGCTCACCTCGTGTGAGGATTTGTTCGAGCGCTACGGCGGTCATGCGCTTGCCGCAGGACTGACCGTGCAGGCGGACAGGATCGAAGAACTCCGCACGCGCCTGCGCAAGTACGCGGAAACGCATGTCACCATGGCGGAGCTCGTTCCGCAGCTGCACATCGACTGCATGGTGCAGCCGGAGTGGCTGACGCAGGAGAACATCGAATCTCTGGGCGTACTCGAGCCGTACGGCATGAAAAACGCGGAGCCTGTGTTCTGCATGAAGAACATGACCGTTGAGGAGATTACGCCGCTGTCCAGCGACCGGCACGTTCGTCTGTCGCTCATCAAGGACGGCAAGCGTTTTTCTGCAATCTGGTTCGGCATCGGTGCGGGCGGTCTCGGCTTTGTCGAGGGCAACACCGTGGATGCCGCCTTTCATCTGGAGATCAACGAATTTCGAGGCCGCCGTTCGGTGCAGCTGACCATCTGCGATGTGCAGCTGAGTGACTGCGAGCATCTGGCAGATCAGAAGATTCTCAATCTGTATAATACACTTATGCAGGACGGCCCGCTCACCGCAAGGGAAGCGCGTCTGCTCCTGCCCGACCGCAAGGATCTGGTCGCTGTCTGGCGGCATGTGACCTGCCGCGCGGAGGACGGACGGCTTTCCGTACCGGACGGGGCACTTTCCCGCCGGGTTGCATGGGAAAGCCGACGCGACATTAACATCGGCAAGCTGTTTGTCTGTCTGGATGTTTTTCAGGAGTCCGGACTCATCAGCTATCATTTTAAGGAAGGCATGCTCAATATTTTGCTCAAACCCTACGAGGGCAAGGCCGATATTTCCGGATCGGTTGTCCTTGCCACATTGCAAAGTATGGCGGGGTGACACGAATGGGGGAAGGATCTATGCAAACGAAACTGGATTTTTTGATCGAACGCGTACAAAAACAAAACCCGCAGGCGAATATCAAGAAGATTCGCGCGGCATACGAATGTGCGGCCAAGGCACATGAGGGACAGAAGCGCCGCAACGGTGAGCCGTATATCATTCATCCGGTCGCTGTCGCTGAGATCGTTGTGGAGATGGGTCTGGATACGGATTCCATCTGTGCAGCGCTGCTGCATGACTGCATCGAGGACACCGAGTTTGGCTACAAGGAGATCGAAAACAAATTCGGCACGCCGGTCGCGGAGCTGGTGGACGGCGTAACCCGACTGGGCATGCTGCGCTACTCCAAGGAGCAGGAGCAGTTCGAGGACCTGCGCAAGATGTTCCTCGCCATGGCGAAGGATATCCGCGTTATCCTCATCAAGCTGGCCGACCGACTGCACAATGCCCGCACCTTCCAGTTCCTGCCCGAGCGCAAGCAGCGCGACAAGGCACTGGAAACCATGGAGATTTACGCGCCGATCGCGCACCGTCTCGGCATGAGCCGTATCAAGTGGGAGCTTGAGGATCTGTCGCTGAAGGTTCTCGACCCCATCGGCTACAACGAGATTGTGGAAGGCTTAAAGGCCCAGAGTGAGCAGCACGAGGAATTCCTGCAGGGCATTCAGGACCGCATCAGCACCAAGCTGAAGGAAGCGAACATCCACAACGCGATTTCGGCGCGCGTCAAGCATATTTACTCCATCTACCGCAAAATGTATGCCCAGCACAAGACCATCAACGAGATCTATGATATCTGCGCCGTGCGCGTCATTGTCGATACTGTGGCGGACTGCTACAACGTGCTCGGCTACGTCCACGACCTGTACAAGCCGATTCCGGGCCGCTTCAAGGACTATATCTCCACGCCGAAGCCGAACGGCTATCAGTCGCTGCATACGACGGTCATCGGCCGAGCGGGCATCCCGTTTGAGGTGCAGATTCGTACCGTAGAGATGCATAAAATGGCGGAATACGGTGTTGCGGCGCACTGGAAGTACAAGCAGGGTCTGGACAAGAAGGGTAACGAGGAAGCGTTTGCGTGGATTCGCCAGCTGCTTGAAGCCCAGCAGGACACCGAGGCCGAGGACTTTATCAAAAACATCAAGGTTGACCTGTTCGCGGACGAGGTATTTGTCTTTACGCCCAAGGGCGATGTGGTCAATATGCCGGCAGGCGCAACGCCGATCGACCTTGCGTATGCGATTCACTCGGCAGTCGGCAACCGCATGACCGGCTGCAAGCTGAACGGCCGTATCGCACCGATCGACAGCCAGCTGAAAAACGGCGATATTGTCGAGATCCTGACCTCCAAGGAGGCGCACGGTCCGAGCCGTGACTGGGTGAAGATCGTCAAGACCACCGAGGCGCGCAACAAGATCAAGCAGTGGTTCAAGAAGGAATGCCGCGAGGAAAATATCGTCAACGGCAAGGAGGATCTCGACCGCGAGCTGCGTGCCAACCTGCTGTATAACGGCTTCTATGAGAACGAAGAGGTGCAGAAGAACACGCTCAACAAGTTCTCGTTCAACACAGTCGATGAGCTGTACGCGGCCATCGGCTACGGCGGCATTATGCTGACCAAGGTCATCAATAAGGTCAAGGACGATGTCGGCAAGCTGCGCCGTCAGCGCGAGCAGGCCGAGCGTGCCGCGCATCCGCAGAACGAGCAGCAGCAGCGCCGCCAGAATAAATCCAGCGACGGTGTTGTTGTCGAAGGCATTGATAACTGTCTGGTCAAGTTTGCGCGCTGCTGTACGCCGATTCCGGGCGATGAGATCGTCGGCTTTGTCACCCGCGGCTACGGTGTTTCCATCCATCGCCGCGACTGCGTGAATGTCCATATCGAGGAAGAGCCCGACCGCTGGGTACGTGCCTGGTGGGATGAGGATATGGCAGCCAATGCCGGTCACGTCAATAAGTTCTCCACCGGTCTGCAGATTTCCACGCGCAACCGTATCGGCGTGCTGAGTGACGTTACGCTGGCGTTTGCATCGAGTAAGATCAACGTGCATGAGATTTCCGCACGCGACCTCAATGACGGCTACGGCGTTATCAACGCCATGGTTGACGTCACGAGCGTCCATCAGCTGGATAATATGATCAGCCGCCTGCGCTCCATCAAGGGCGTTGTCGATGTGACCAGAACGGTCGATACCAACTGAGAATAGGCAGGAGTTAGGAGTGAGGAGGCAGGAGTTACCCGACAGGTAAAATTCGCAGGTGCCGTCCATAATAATGCGCAAACGAGTTGCGCGACACGGGTATGTCGCGCCTGCGTTGATGAAAACGCCTGTGTAGCAGTACGCTATCTGATGCTGCGAATATGTCGAGTAATGGGAGCACACTGTGCTCCCCTACGGAAGAAAAACTCCTCTGCCGTTCCTTTATAGTCTCAGTTCTCTAATTTTAGCCGTGCTTTCTTAGGAAAGGGGAGATTCACAAGAGGGTGGAAACCTTGGTGTCTACCCTCTTGTGCGCACCGCCGCGCAGGCGAGTTCGTTTCGCTTCTCAAGCGCGGATTTCACGAAATAGAACCATTTAACAAATCAAATTCATTACGAAATGAGGAAATAACTATGCGGGCACTGGTTCAGCGCGTCTCCCACGCCTCGGTCACGATCGACGGCAGGATTCACGGGCAGATCGGACAGGGCTTCCTTGTCCTGCTCGGCATCACAGACGGTGATACCGTGGACGATGCGGTTTATCTGGCCGATAAAACAGTTAAAATGCGTGTATTCACGGACGAAAACGACAAAATGAACCGCTCACTCGCGGATGTCGGCGGCGGTCTGCTCATCGTGTCGCAGTTCACGCTCTACGGCGACTGCCGCAAGGGCAACCGCCCGAGCTTCACGAGCGCTGCCCGTCCGGAGACCGCCATCCCGCTGTATGAAGCATTCATTGCGCGCTGCCGCGAGAGTGGCCTGCCGGTCGAGACCGGTGAGTTCGGCGCGGATATGAAGGTCGATCTATTGAATGACGGCCCGGTAACGCTGTGGATGGACACTAAGGATATGCGGCATTGACAAGATAAACCTGTTCCGTAGGACGGGGCACTCCAGAGTGGCTTCTCTTGCCTATCGGCAATTCACCTTCTGCCCTCACCCTGCGAAATAAAACAATTTACACTGACTTACCACGGCGGGCTGAGGGCAGCCCGCCCGACGAAGAAGGCTTAAATGCCGAAGAAAGGGTATAACTAATGAAGTTGATGCAACTCTGTGTGGGCATGGTCCGCACGAATTGTTACATTGTATATGACGAAGCAACCCGCGAAGCCGCGGTGATCGATCCGGGCGACAATGCCAAGTCGATTTTGAACGCGGTAAACGAGGAACGGCTGAATGTCAAGTATGTGCTGCTGACGCACGCGCATTTTGACCACATTTTGGCGGCGCACGAGGTGCTCGAAGCGACCGGCGCACAGTATGTTGTGCCGGAGAAGGACATCTGGCTGCTGAGCCGTGACAACATGGGTCAGTTCCGCGGACTGGCACGCAATTATGTGCAGGATACGCCGGATATTCTGGCGAATGAGGGCACCGAGGTGACGTTCGGCGGCATGACCGCGACCTACATGGCAACGCCCGGTCACACACCCGGCTCGTCCGTCATCAGGATCGGCGACTGCCTGTTCACCGGCGATACGCTGTTCCGCCACGAGTGCGGCCGCTGCGACCTTGAGGGCGGCGATTTCTCTGCCATGCTGCGCTCTTTGAAGCGTCTGCATGACATTGACGGCGATTACAAGGTATTCCCCGGCCATGAGGGCATTTCTACGCTGAACGAGGAACGCGCATACAATCCATATATGCTGCAGGCGATGGGAAAATGATCTATACACTGGAAAATCACGAACTGAAACACGCGGTAGAGGAAATGCTGTTTCATCTGCTGCCGACCGAAACGTTATCCAAGGCGGATACCGCCGAGCAGCTCACCGAGCCGTACTGCCGCAGCATTTTGACCGAGGAGAACGGCGAAGCCGCCGCGCGTGCGATCGTCTGCATGGACGGCGCAGTGCATGAGGCGGAAAAGCGCGCGTCCGTTACCGGACTGGCAACGCTGGACCACAAGCGCACCATCACCGAACTGGTGAAAACGACCGTGTACGATGCAGTCGTGCCGTTCCTGCCGCAGGCTCCGGTCTGGGGCAGCCTGACCGGCGTGCGTCCGGCCAAGCTGGCGCGCGGCATGATCGAGCGCGGCATGACGCGCGGCGAGGCGGCGGTCGAGCTGCGCGAGCACTTTCACGTTTCGCCTGAGCGCACGGCGCTGACGATTCGTGCAGCCGCAACCGCGATGGAGATGGACAAGACCATCGGTGAAAACGATATTTCGCTGTACGTCGGTATTCCGTTCTGTCCGTCGAGGTGCTATTACTGCTCGTTCGTATCGGCAACCACGGCGCAGTCCGGTAAACTCATCGAGCCATATCTGGACACGCTCTGCCGCGAGATCGAGGAGACAGCCGCGCTTGTCCGCGCAGCAGGCAAGCAGGTGCAGAGCGTCTACATCGGCGGCGGCACACCGACCACGCTGGACGAGCATCAGCTGGCACGGCTGCTGTCGGCGCTCGAAAATCACTTTGATTTTTCACATTTGCGCGAATATACTGTGGAAGCGGGCCGTCCGGATACCATCACACCGGAAAAGCTGCGCGTGCTCAAAAGCGCGGGCGTTGGCCGCGTGAGCATCAACCCGCAGAGCATGAATGACGCCGTTCTGGCTGCAATCGGCAGAAAACACGGCTCGGCAGACGTGCTCCGCGCGTTTGACGAGGCGCGGCAGGCGGGCTTTGACGAGATCAACATGGATCTGATCGCCGGTCTGACCGGCGACACCGCCGAAACTTTTGCACAGACTGTGGATACTTTGCTGAATCTTTCGCCGGAGAATATCACGGTGCATACGCTCGCCATCAAGCGCGGCGCTGATCTGACCGATAAGGCGGCTGCCGCCGCACAGCGCGAGACCGTTTCTCAAATGCTGGATGGAGCATCACACGCGCTGCAGAACGCAGGCTACGGTCCGTATTATCTCTATCGGCAGAAATTTATGGCAGGCGGCTTTGAGAACGTCGGCTGGTGCAAGCCGGGCACCGAATGCTTCTACAACGTGAGCATGATGGAGGAGCTGCAGACCATTCTGTCGCTCGGTGCGGGCGGTGTTTCCAAGCGTGTCGTGCGCGAGACTGGCTGGATCGAGCGCGCGAACAATCCGAAATATCCGCTTGAGTACATTCAGGCGGCGGACAGACTGGCCAACGGCAAGAAAAAGCTGCTGTTCCCCAAGAAATGATCAGGATAGGGAAATGAGTGAGTGATTCCGTAAGAAGGGACTGGCTATGGCAGAATACACACTGAAATACATCAATCACCGTGCCGAATGCGACGCGGAAGCCTTTGTGAACGACTGCGAGGAGCACTATCATCGTCAGCTGCATCTGGTGGCTGACCAGATCGCCGCGAACTGCAAGCGCAAGCCGGTCGTGCTGCTCAACGGTCCGTCCTCATCGGGCAAGACCACCACGAACGACCGCCTCGGGCGCATTCTCGAGCTGGCGGGCATTCACGCGCACATGATCTCGATGGACGACTATTACCGTACCTCGGGCACCTACGACATTCCGTTTGACGAGGAAAACGGCGTCAATGACCTCGAAAGTCCGGAGTGCATGGATCTGGATCTGCTCCGCGACCACCTGACCCGTCTGGTGGCAGGCGAGGAGATCATGGTGCCGCGCTTTGATTTTGAAACGCGCACCTCGCATCGCAACGAGCGTGCGGTGCAGCTGCACAAGGACGAAATTGTGATGATCGAGGGCATTCACGCGTTTAATCCGGTCATCATGGGCGATCTGGAGAAGCATGCGACAAGCGTCTATCTTTCGGTGGCGAGCGTGCTGCTGACCGACCGCAACGTCCGCATTGAGCCGCACATGCTGCGCTTTCTGCGCCGCGCCATGCGTGACAGCCTGTTCCGCAGCTCGCCGGTGGAGTACACCTTAAAGCAGTGGAACTCAGTGCGGAGAGGCGAGAGACTGTATATTTCGCCGTACCGCGGGCAGGCTGATCTTACGGTGGACACCTATCTGCCGTACGAGACCAACATCCTTATGCAGTACCTGAGCGAAAAGCTGCAGGGCGAGGAAAAAATGCTCGAGCAGGCTGACCTTGCACCGCTCAGCGCGATTCTGGATAAGGTTTCGCCGATCGACTACAAGCCGTATATGCCGGAGGATTCGGTTCTGCATGAGTTTATCGGCTGAAAAGTGTCCGGATTCTTGCTTTTTGGCAGGGTATGAAGTATAATGGCAATACCACATAATTGAAACTGCGGCGTTTTGCGGAAATTTTCTCGCAAATCGCCCTTGTTCCATTACGCAATATTACCATGAGACCGGAAACGGAGATATTCCGTCGGAAGGAGCGACAAGCTATGGATATGAAAATGCAGGCTTTTCTGGATAAGGTAAAGGACATGGCGGATAAAACCGGCAAGGTCTCCCGTCATGCGGCAGGCGTAGCCGGCAAAAAGGCGAACGACCTTGCACTGGCGACCCGCATCAACCTGCAGATTTTCGATCTGAACACCGAGTGCGAAGCACTGTACAAGGAAATCGGCAAGCTGGTGTACGATCTGCACCGCGGCGCAGAGGTCACCAACGAGGAAATGGACGAAAAGATGGCGCAGGTCGATGCCAAGCAGGAAAAGCTGGCTGCGCTGCGCGACAAGCTGGCGGAAATGCGCTCGGTAACGGCGTGCCCGCACTGCGGCAAACCGTGCGGCAAGGATGACGCATATTGCTCGTCCTGCGGTGCAGAGCTGTAACATAATACGGTTTGATGCATCATATTGTAATATCGGGCAAGGGCAGCTATGCCCATTCTGATCAAAGGAAGGGGCGTACGGCGTTTGCAGCGTAAAAAACAGAATTTCATTCAGGGTGCGTTCATTTTGATGCTGGCCAGTCTGCTGGTCAAGGTGATTGGCGCATTTTTCCAGATACCGTTGCTCAACATGATCGGCGGCAAGGATTCGCCTGCGTTCGGCATGTTCAGCGCGGCGTACCGTGTGTACACGGCGATGCTGATGATCTCGACTGTCGGTGTTCCGGCGGCGCTGGCGAAAATGGTCGCGGAGGCCACAGCCCGCGGCAGAGAGCATGAGGTGCGGCGTACTGTCCGTGTGGCGGGAAGCATTTTCATTCCGCTCGGTGCGGTCTGCTCGGTCGTGCTGTTCCTCGGCGCGGGCACGTTTGCATCCTGGATCAAGAGCGCGGATTCCCGGCTGGCGGTTATGGCCATCGCACCGAGCGTGCTGATGGTTGCTGTTCTGGCGGTGTTCCGCGGCTACTATCAGGGCCGCTCGAACATGGTGCCGACGGCGGTTTCGCAGGTGATCGAGTCACTTGGCAAGCTGTTTATCGGTCTTGGACTGGCGTATTATGCGGTTCAGCATAACTTTTCCGATCAGGCAGTCGCGGCAATGACCGTCCTCGGCGTTACCATCGGCGAGGTGGCTGCCGCTGTTTACATGCTCATTCAAGGTGCGATCACGCATCGCAGCAGCTCGGCGGTGCACGCGCTGGACGACAGCGCGCGTCCGGCGGGCCAACTGGCGAAAACGCTGCTCAGTCTGTCCATTCCGATCACGATCAGCTCAGCGGTTATGAGTCTGACCGACTTGATCGACGTAGCGCTGATTTCCACGCGTCTGCAAAGTCCGGCGGTCGGCATGACGGCAAGAGAAGCAATGTCTACCTACGGCATTTACACCGGCCAGGCCATCAACTTCTTCAACCTGCCGCAGACGCTCATCACCGCACTGGCGGTCAGCGTGCTGCCGACCATCGCAAGCGCACGCGCAGCGGGCAACCATGCCAAGGTCTCCAAAACACTGGGTACCACGCTGCGTATGACGGTTATCATCACTCTGCCGGCCGGCGCGGGCTTCATCATGCTCGCCGGACCGATCCTGCGCATGCTGTACTCGCAGGGCACGGAGCTTGGCGGTGTGCTGATGGGTCTGCTCGGCTTTGCCGTACCGGCGGCGGCACTTGTGGCTGTCACCAACTCGACGCTGCAGGCGTTCGGCCGCATTGACTTGCCGCTTGTCTCGATGTTTGCGGGCGCGGTTGTCAAAATGCTCGGCGATTATTTTCTCATCGGCAATCCGGCGCTGAATATCATGGGTGCGCCCATCAGTACAGCGCTCTGCTACTGGCTGATCGCGGTCATCAACCTGTTCCACATCAGGCGTCTGACGGGTTCGCTGCCGCCGATCGGAAAAACGGTCTGCCGTCCGCTGGCGGCCACTATCGGCATGAGTGCGGCGATTTTCATTGTGCAGCGCGTGCTGAACGGTGCGTTGAGCGCAGCTCCCGGCACCATGCCTGACAAGCTGATCACGCTCGCGTGCATCGGTGTGGCGGTTGCCGTGTATGCCGTTCTGCTGCTCGCGCTCGGTGCAGTCGAGCGGGATGATGTTCTGCTGCTGCCCAAGGGCGAGAGAATCGCAGATATTTTACATCTAAAGTAATCAGGAAGTGCAAAAATGGTTGATTTTGAAATAAAGGATTGTTACAAGTTCGATGATCTGCTCCGTATTATGGAAATCCTGCGCGCGCCGGACGGCTGCATGTGGGACCGTGAGCAGGATCATCATTCTATCCGCCGCAACTTCATCGAGGAGACCTACGAGGTCTGCGAAGCCATCGACGACGAGGACACCGAGCATATGAAGGAAGAGCTTGGCGATGTTCTGCTGCAGGTAGTATTCCACACCCAGATGGAGAAGGAAAAGGGCACATTCGACATCGACGACGTGGCGGACGGCATCTGCAAAAAGCTGATCTTCCGTCACCCGCATATCTTCGGCAATGTCGAGGTCGCCTCGTCCGAGGAGGTCCTCAGGAATTGGGATGACCTCAAGCGCAAGGAGAAGCATCAGGAGACCGATACACAGGCGCTCGAAAGCGTAGCAAAGAGCCTGCCGAGTCTGATCCGTGCAGAAAAGCTGCAGAAGAAGGCGGCAAAGGTCGGCTTTGACTGGGATAACGTGAAGGATGCACTTGACAAAGTGCAGGAGGAGCTTGACGAGGTCCGCCGTGCCATCGACGGCGACGGCGATCCGGAGGAGGAGATTGGCGACCTGCTGTTCGCGTCCGTCAACGTGGCGCGTCACCTGAAGATCGATCCGGAGGCTGCCGCCGAAAAGACCTGCAACAAGTTTGTCAGCCGCTTTGCGGAGATGGAGCGTCAGGCGACTGCCGCGGGCAAAAAGCTGGCTGACCTGTCCCTTTCCGAGCTGGATGCACTGTGGGACAGCGCAAAGCACGAGGAACACGCATAAGGAGCAAAACCATGAAGAAAAGCGAACTGGTGACGCTGGTTGCAGAAAAGACCGGCTTTTCCAAGAAGGACACCGAAAAGACGATCGACACCGTGTTTACCGCCATTGCGGATATCATGGCGGCAGGTGACAAGTTGCAGATCAGCGGCTTCGGCACGTTTGAGACCAAGGAGCGCGCAGCACGCACGGGACACAATCCGCGTACCGGCGAGGAGATCAATATTGCAGCGGCCACTATGCCGGTGTTCAAGCCGGGCAAAGTTTTGAAGGATAAGGTAGACGGAAACAAGTGAGATTAGACAAGTATTTGAAGGTATCCCGCCTGATCAAGCGCCGCACGGTGGCGAATGATGCATGCGATGCAGCGCGCATCACGGTCAACGGCAAGCCGGCCAAGGCTTCGTATCAGGTGAAGATCGGCGATGTGATCGAGATCGCATTCGGTCAGCGCACGATGAAGGTGGAAGTGCTGAATATCGCGGAGCATACGCTCAAGGCAGATGCGTCCGCGCTGTATAAGGAACTGCCGCTCTGAACAGGTGATAAAGTATCCCGCTCTCGCATATAGTGCAGAGCGGGATACTTTTTTGCAGTCAGGAGGGGAGTTATATGGCACAGGAGGAACGAAACCGTGAAATGCCGCACAGTGTCATTCTGGAGGGGAGAGAGAAGCTGACGATTTCCGGTGTGACCGACGTGCACAGCTTTGATGAGGAACAGGTGCTGCTCGAAACCGTGCGCGGCATGCTGGTCGTGCGCGGTCAGGGACTGCATGTAGAGCGGCTGCAGCTCGAGGCCGGAGAACTGATCATTCAGGGGGAGATCGGCCTGCTTGAGTACGACGACAGCGTGCAGCCGCGCGACAGCCTGTTCCGGCGGATATTCGGCGGGTGAGCGGCCATGCCGGTGTTTACGAACAGCCAGCAGGTCACGCTCGTGCTGCAAAGCCTGCTGCTCGGTGTCGGGATCGGGGCGGTGTATGACATGCTGCGGGCACTGCGTCTGCATTTCCGGTGCGGATGGGCAGGGGTGGCGCTGCTCGATACGCTGTTCTGGGCGATCGTGCTGGCGGCCTTATTCGAGTTCGGGCTGATCGCGGCCGCCGGTCAGCCGCGCGGCTTTGTGCTCTTAACAGCGGCAGGCGGCGTGGGATTGTACTTTGCGGCGCTGAGCGAAACCGTGCTGGAGGTGATTATGCGGCTTCTGCAGGCGCTTGCAAAGCTGAGACGCGCCGTATACGGCCTGCGGATGCACTGTCAAACGGTGGTAAAACAGCGGTGCAGTCCGGTAAAAATTCGGTTTTTGACGAAAAAATTTGAAAAAGACTCTTTTCTTTTTCGCAAAAAAGGTATAAAATAAAACCTGTATCAGTCTGACGCGCAAGCAAACGATATGAGGTGAGCAGATGACAAGGCGCACGCGGATGATCCTTATCAGGGCAGCGGTAGTGGTGTTTCTGCTTTACGCGGTCGTCAATGTGGTAAACCTGCGCACGCAGATCAAGAGCAAGCGGGATGAACTCGCGTCTCTGACCCTGCGGGTGGAGGAATATCAGAAGGCGAACGAGACGCTCCGGCAGGAAATGCAAAGCGGCATTTCCGAGGAGGATATCGGAGAGATGGCGCGGACAGAACTGGGCTATGCGGAACCGGGCGAGCGTATTTTTGTAGATACGTCCAGCCGGTAAAAGGGAAATAATAACGGAGGCAAAACAGCTTATATGGATTTGGCAGTGGGAGCAATCGTAGAGGGCAAGGTAACCGGCATCACCAAGTTTGGTGCATTCGTTGCGCTGCCCGAAGGCAAGTCGGGTATGGTGCATATTTCGGAGGTCGCTTCGACTTTCGTAAATGACATCAAGGATTTCCTGCAGGAGGGCCAGCAGGTCAAGGTAAAGATCATCAATATTGATCAGGCAGGCCGTATCAATCTGTCGATCAAGAAGGCGCAGCCGCAGGAGCCGCGTCAGCCGAGACAGGAGCGCCGTGAGGGCGGCTTTGCGCCGCGTCAGCCGCGTTTCCAGCGTTCGTCCGCACCGCGCGGACGTGTGCAGCAGGCACCGAAGGACCCGTCCACGATGAGCTTTGAGGATAAGCTGAAGGCGTTTATGTCAGACAGCGAAAGCCGTCAGGCCGATGTGCGCCACGCAACCGATCGAAAGAACGGTTCGCGCCGCCGCAGATAAAGAAGAAAACCGAGGGAAACCTCGGTTTTGCTTTTATATGCCGGTGCACGAAGCGTCGGCAGGGTTTTTCGGCACTGGGTGTCCGGTGCACATGAACTGCGTAAGCGTGTTCGCTCCTGACGGGCGGTGCGTTTTTCGCTGAGATTCAGCGGGAGTTTGCCTGCCCGGCATAGCTTGTGCTGGAAAAGTAACGAAATCCTGCTTTTATGCAAAAAAAGCGCGCTCTTCCTTGCGAAAGAGCGCCAAAAGTAGGATTGTGGGGATAAAGATATGAACGGTGCATGGCGGCTTTCCCAACCGCCATAATAAATATACCATAAATTACCACACTTGTCAACAGTTTTTGGAAGAGGTTTTCCATGAATCAAACACTGATCAAAAATATCAATATTTGGACGATGGACGAGCAGGATTCCCGCTTTTTTGGCTGGATTCTGCTCGAAAACAACAGGATTGTGTCCATGGGCGAAGGTGAACCGCCTACAATGTCCGTTATGATTGACGGAGATGTAATCGACGGCGAGGGCGGCGTGCTGACACCCGGCCTGATTGACATTCACTCGCACATCGGTCTGTACGAGGACGGCCTCGGCTTTGAGGGCGCGGACGGCAACGAGGATACCGATCCGGCGACGCCGCATCTGCGTGCACTGGACGGCGTCAACCCGTTCGACCGCAGCTTCCGCGAGGCACTTGAGGCCGGTGTGACGGCTGCCGCAGTCAGCCCGGGCAGCGCAAACCCCATCGGCGGACAGATTGCGCTGCTCAAGACGGCAGGCCGCCGTGTGGACGACATGATTCTTAAAGCGCCGCTGGCGATCAAGTTCGCGCTGGGTGAGAACCCGAAGTCGGTCTATCACGACAAGGACGAAACGCCGGTCACGCGCATGGCGACCGCGGGCATCATCCGTGAGGAGCTGTACAAGGCGAAGGAGTATTTCTCACGCAAGGCGCGCGCGGAGAACGACCCGGACCAGGACGAGCCGGATTTCGACATCAAGATGGAAGCGCTGCAGCCGCTTCTCTGGGGCAAGGCTGAGGCACATTTTCACGCGCACCGTGCGGATGACATTTTCACCGCGCTGCGTATTGCGAAGGAGTTCGGTCTGCGGGCGGTTATCATTCACGGCACGGAGGCGCATCTTGTGGCCGACCTGCTGGCCGAGGAGCACGTTCCGGTGGTCAGCGGTCCGTACATGACCGACCGTTCCAAGCCGGAGATCCGCAACCTGTCGGATGCCGCGCCCGGACTGCTGTGCAAGGCCGGAATCGAAACCGCCATTACGGTCGATCACCCGGAAATTCCGCTGCGGCTGCTGCCGATGGCGCTTATGCTGGCGGTGCGCGCGGGTATGGATAAAACGGACGCGCTGCGCGCGGTCACATCGGTACCCGCGAAAATTGCGGGCATGCAGGACAGAATCGGCAGCCTGAAAACCGGTTTGGATGCAGACTGTGTGCTGTGGAGCGGCGATCCGCTGGATATTGCAACCCAGGTGCAGGCTGTTTTTGTAAATGGCACACCGGAATATAGGAGGACAAAATGAGGACGATTGAGGTTTCGGAAGTAACCAAGCTGGTGCGTCAGCTGTGCATTGATGCCAACTACTATCTGCCCGCAGATCTGCGGCAGGCGTTCGTGGATGGTCAGAACGCGGAGGAGTCTCCGCTCGGCAAGACCATCTTCGGTGAAATGATCGCCAACTGCGACCTTGCACGCGAGAATAATGTGCCGGTTTGTCAGGATACGGGCATGGCGATTGTGTTCGCGGAGATCGGTCAGGACGTGCATCTGACCGGCGGCTCGTTCGAGGATGCAGTCACCGAGGGTGTCCGCCGCGGCTACATTGACGGCTATCTGCGCCTGTCGGTGGTCGGTGATCCGCTGCGCCGCGAAAACACGGGCGACAACACGCCGTGTATCCTGTACACCTCGGTCGTTCCGGGTGACAAGGTGAAGATCACGGTTGCACCGAAGGGCTTCGGCTCGGAGAATATGACCCAGATGAAGATGTTCACGCCTGCCGCTACCAAGGCGCAGATCGTGGATTTCATCGCGGATGCGTGCATCCATGCCGGCTCCAACCCGTGCCCGCCGATCGTTATCGGTGTCGGTCTGGGCGGCACGAGCGATAAGGCGGCATATCTCGCCAAGCGTGCGCTGCTGCGTCCGGTCGATCAGCACAACGCCGATCCGCTGTACGCCGAGATGGAGCAGCAGATTCTCGATAAGGTCAACGCATCCGGTGTCGGCCCGCAGGGACTCGGCGGCACGGTTACCGCTCTTGCCTGCGCCATTGAGCCGTTCGGCACACATATCGCCGGTCTGCCGTGCGTGGTTAATATTTCCTGCCATGTTACCCGTCACGCAGAGGGCGAGCTGTAAGCAACCTTGACAAGAGATTGTAAAACATCTTGGGAAATATGCTGAACAAATTGTGAACTTCTGAAAAATTGTTGGACAAGTTGCATAGGTTGTGCTATACTGAAGATAGCAAAAACCCAATACCGTTTCCGTCACACCACGGCGGCCGCGGATAAAGCCATCAAAGGCGGTTTACGCCTGTTAGGAGATGATTTTATGAAGTTCACTATCGTCGAAAGAAAAATCAAGATCGAGGACGAGCTGCGTCAGTACGCACTGCGTAAGGTAGAAAAGCTGGATCGCTACTTCCAGCAGGATTCGGATACCACGCTTACATTCAGCGAGCTGCGCGGCAAGCAGACGGTCGAGATCACGGTGCGTCAGGTTGGTCTGGTTGTCCGCGCCGAGGAAACGACGACTGATATGTATGCTTCCGTAGACGGTGCCATCAGCAGTATCGAGCGCCAGATCCGCAAGCATAAGACCCGTCTGGAGAAGCGCCTGCGTGAGGGTGCATTCGACAAGATGGCAGAGCAGAAGGCTGCACTGACCGAGGAGGATTTCGATGTAGTACGCCGCAAGCGCTTCGACGTAAAGCCGATGAGCGTGGACGAGGCTATCCTGCAGATGAACCTGCTTGACCACCAGTTCTACTTCTTCCGCAACGCCGACAACGACAATATCCACGCCGTTGTTTACAAGCGTGCGGCAGGCGGTTACGGTCTGATCGAGGGCGAAGAGTAAGCGCTGCTCTAACAATACAAAGTGCATTACATAAGGACCGGCGGCGTTCTGCCGCCGGTTCTTTTCGGTTAAAAGGGGAAAACGAATGAATTTATGTGATATTGAGACAATCCGAGCGGTTCTGGGCCGTCACGGATTCCATTTTTCCAAATCGCTCGGACAGAACTTTCTGACGGACGAGAGCGTGCCGCGCCGTATCGCGGAGATGAGCGGCGCCGCCGAATATGGCAATGCGATCGAGGTCGGCCCGGGCATGGGCTGCCTGTCGGCGGAGCTGTGCCGGCGTGCGGATAAGGTCGTAGCGGTCGAGCTGGACCGTGCGCTCATGCCGGTTCTGGCAGAGACGCTCGCGGATTACGATAACTTCGAGGTCGTGCACGGCGATGTACTCGAAACCGATCTTGCCGCGCTCTGCAAGGAGAAATTCGGTGACGAAAAGGCGATTGCGTGCGCCAATCTGCCGTATTACATCACCACACCGGCGATTACGGCGCTGCTCGAGAGCGGCGCGTTCGAGCAGGTGACGGTCATGGTGCAGAAGGAGGTCGCGCAGCGCATCTGTGCAGAGCCGGGCACGGCAGCGTACTCGGCGTTCTCGATTTATGTGCAGTACCACGCCAAGGCGGAAATTTTGTTTGACGTTCCGGCGGACTGCTTTGTGCCCAGACCTAAGGTGGATTCGGCGGTGCTCAAGCTCGTGCCGCTCGACAAGCCGGCGGTTGAGACTAAGGACGAGAAGCTGTTTTTCGCCCTTGTGCGCGCAGCGTTCAATATGCGCCGTAAGACGCTCGTGAACGCGCTTGGTCCGGTGCTCAGCTCGTCAATGAGCAAGGAGGAGATCATCGCACTCGTAGAAGCAGCCGGTCTGGATGCCCGCGTTCGCGGTGAGCGGCTGAGCCTCGCGGAGTATGCGAAACTGGCAGATCTCGCGGCGGAAAAGCTGCAGTAAATTTTGATTTGTGGGTTTAATCAACCTGTACAGGCTATCGTAGGGGCGGACCGGTGTGTCCGCCCTTTTCCGTGGTTGGCGATCGGTTAGATTAGGGCGCACACATTAGTGCGCCCCTACGGAACGTGTGCCGTTTATTGGCGATACCTAATGTAATACTCAAACCTACCCCCACCCTGTGGATAAAAGAAAAAAGCCTGCACACGCAGGCTTTTTCTTATACCACAATGGCTCTCGGCGGCACCGGCGAGGAAAACACGATCTGTGTTTCGGTCTTGCCGAATTTTTGCAGACGTCCGATAAAGCCGTCCAGCTCCTGCGTCGAGGCGAACGACACCTTGATCAGCATGGAGTAGTTGCCGGTCACGCAGTTGCACTCGAGCACATTTGAGCACGCGGCAATGAACGGATAGAATTCCTCTTTCTGGGTGGGCTGCATATCCAGATGGATGTACGCGAGAATATGATGGCCAAGCTGCAGCGGGTCCAGATCGAGCGTATACGCACGAATAACACCCTGTTTTTCCAGCCGCTCAATACGCGCGGAAACCGCAGGGGAGGAAAGGCGAACCTCACCTGCAAGGGCCTTGATGGGGGTGCGGGCATTCTTCTGCAGCAGCCGCAAGAGCTTCAGATCAATTTCGTCCATGGGGCAAATAGCCCTCCTTATCCTAAAAATAAAAACAGGAGTCCGACCCGCCTTCGCGGGACGAACTCCTTTGTTCACTGTTTATTATAAAGCACGACCGGGTTGTTGTCAAATAAAATAAGGCTTCGAACAAAAGTTTTTATACATCCGAGTCGGTGATGACCTTGAATTCCATCCAGTCCGGCGTTGCGGAAACGTAAATGGTATCCTCGTCAATGAACACAAAATCCCGGTTATCGCTGAAATTGGACTGGTTGTTTTCGGTCGGAACATCGTTTCGGTTTGCCGTTTTCGAGGTGATCGAACCGTCAGGCGTTCCGCAGAACGGCTCGGAAGGCAGGTTTCCGGTCTCCTGATACAGCTTGCCATCCACCATGACCATCCGCGGTACGGTGGCATCCTGCTCGAACACGATCCACTGGTTATCAATCAGAACCTCGATATGGCCGTCGATGCGCTGATAGCCGTAGCCCGTGCCGAAGTTGGACTGGCCGTTCTCGGTGGGCGCGTCCGTGCCGTTCGCCGTCTGCGAGGTGATCTCGCCGTCCATGTTGCCGCAGCGGCCATCGACCGTGCTGACCTCACCGGTAGACTGATACAGCGTGTTATCCACCATCACCATCATGGGTGCATCTGCGACCGGTTTCTGCTCGGTGGTATCCGGCAGGGCAGCTGCGTCATCCGTGCTCTGGCTGCCGATTTCGGCGTCCGCGTTTTTCGGCTCGGCATTGCCGCAGCCGGTCAGCAGCAGCGCCAGAAGTGCAAGAAGCATTGCTAAAGTACGTTTTGTCATAAAAAAACACCGCCTTTCGTAACTCTGATAGTATAGACGAAAGACGGCGTAAAAAGTTCCGTATAAAATTATTTTTTCTTTTTCGGTTTTGCCCAGCCGGATTTTTTACCCTGATTCGGCTTGCTCTGTGCCGGACGTGAAGTCGGTCGTTTGCCGTTCGGTGCACTGTGCTTGTCGTTATTAGGCGCAGAATGACGGCGGTCGTTATTCTGCGGTCTGCCGCCGTTGGACACGCCGTGGCGGCTGACGCTGTGCTGCTTGCTGCCCGGCATGCGCTGGTCGTTGCCTCTGCCCGGACGAATGAGACATTCCTTGCCGAAGCCGATGAGATCCTCACGGTGCGCCTTTTTGAGCGCGGCAATGACGATCGGGCGCTTGTCCGGTCGGCGCCACTGCAGCAGTGCACGCTGCATCGCCTTGTCCTCGGGCGTTTTCGCCACAAAGACCGGCTTCATGGTGCGCGGATCAATCTCGGTGTAGTACATCGCGGTGGACAGCGTACCCGGCGTGGGATAAAAATCCTGCACCTGCTCGGGCATGTAGCCGACGCGGTTGAGGTACTGCGCGAGCATGATGGCGTCATCAAGCGTTGCACCCGGATGCGAGCTCATCAGATAGGGCACAAGATACTGCTTGCGGCCCAGCTTTTCGTTGATGCGGGCATACCGCTCGCGGAACTGCTCGTACACCTTGAAGGACGGCTTGCCCATGTAGTACAGGGCGTTGTCGCTCATGTGCTCCGGCGCGACCTTCAGCTGACCGGAGATGTGGTGCTCGACCAGTTCGCGGAAGAACGCATCGTTCTTTTCGGCCATCATGTAGTCGTAGCGCAGACCGGAGCGCACGAACACCTTCTTCACGCCCTCGATGTGGCGCAGCTCACGCAGCAGTTCGAGGTAATCCGTGTGGTCGGCCTCGATGTTCTGACAGGTGGTGGGGAACAGGCAGCGCTTGTCCTTGCAGCAGCCGTATTTCTCCTGCTTTTTGCAGGCCGGAAAGCGGAAATTCGCGGTCGGGCCGCCGACATCGTGGATGTATCCCTTGAATCCGGGCATTTGGGTGATCTTTTTTGCTTCTTCGATCACGCTCTCGTGGCTGCGTACCTGAATGTACCGTCCCTGATGGAACGCGAGCGCGCAGAAGTTGCACGCGCCGAAGCAGCCGCGGTTGTGGATGATGGAGAACTGTACCTCCTGAATGGCAGGTACGCCGCCGAGCGCCTCATACGACGGATGATAGTTACGCATGTACGGCAGCGCGTAAACATGGTCCATCTCTTCGGTGGTCAGCGGCTTCGCGGGCGGGTTCTGCACGAGGATGCGTTTGCCGTGCCGCTGGAGGATGGCCTTGCCGCGCACCGCATCCTGCTCATCGTACTGGATTTTGACCGAACGGGCGTAGTCCGGCTTGCTGGCGCAGACATCCTCGTACGAGGGACATTCGACCGCATCATACTCCAGATCGTCCGTATCATGCACCATATAGGCCGTGCCGCGGACTCCCTTGCACGCGTCTGCGCCCTTTTTGCCGTGCTTGAGGTTGTTTGCCAGCTCAACGACCGAGTGCTCGCTCATGCCGAACATCACGCCGTCCGCGCCGGTGGATTCCAGAATGGACGGCATAACACGGTCAGCCCAGTAATCGTAGTGCGCAAATCGGCGCAGACTGGCTTCAATGCCGCCGAGATAGACCGGCGTTTCCGGGAAGGCGCGCCGCGCAAGCATGGAATAGACGGTTACCGCACGGTCCGGGCGCTTGCCGCCTACACCGCCCGGCGTGTACGCATCGTCCGAACGGCGCTTTTTCGCCGAGGTGTAATGCGCGACCATCGAGTCGATGTTGCCGCCGTTGATGAGCACCGCGTAGCGCGGACGGCCCATCTCGAGGAAGTCGTGCTCATCGCGGAAATCCGGCTGACTGAGGATAGCGACCTTGTAGCCTGCATCCTCCAGCACGCGTGAAATGATCGCCGTGCCGAACGACGGATGATCAACGTACGCATCGCCGGTGACGATGAGAAAATCGCAGTAATACCATCCGCGATCGGTCATATCTTGTTTGGAAATAGGGAGAAAACCGTTCATATATACCTCTTTGGCTTTACAAGGTGAAAATTATAGGTTACAATAAAAATACGGGTAATCCGGCAAAAGATTGAGAGACGGTTGGCCATACTCCCTGAAGGGAGGTGGTATTGTGGATCAGATTCTGCAGATTATTACATTGATCATTCTGCTTGAAATCGTTAAAACCATAAAAAAATAACCGTCCTCGGCCAAAGGTAACGGTTATTTTTTCAACAAAATAATTGAACCCAGGTCAACCGTCTTCTGCCGGATTGCCCTTTTCTATCTATAAGTATAGCAAATCTGCGGTAAAAGTCAAGCCGCAGAGAACGGAAATGTTTTGCAAAATAAAAAATAACCGCCCTCGCCCAAGGTAACGGTTATTTTTTCGCAAATAAGGTATACGGTTATTCTGCAAAAACTCAGTTATCCAGATAGAACTGAACCAGCTCCTGCATGAGTTCGTCGCGGTCGATCTTGCAGATCAGGCTGCGGGCATTGTTGTGGTTGGTTATGTAAGTCGGGTCCTCAGAGAGAAGATAGCCGACGATCTGGTTGATCGGGTTGTAGCCTTTCTCCTTGAGCGCGTCATACACAGTGGTAAGCGTGCGCTTCATCTCCTTGTTGGACTCGTCTACCAGACTGAATTTTCTCGTTCCGTCAAGCATATTTGGTTCTCCTTTCCGATCCTACCTGTCGGTGTTTATCGTTACTTAAAGCATAATACAAAAAGCGGAAAAAGTAAAGCCTTATCCGCGCAAAACTCGTATGAAAACTTTTTCCGCCTGTGGCATACACTGTATGGCGATGGAAAAGGAGACGGTGTTTTACGAGCTGTAATTTTCCAGCAGCCGCGCCAGCTCCTCTGCATTATCGAGTGTAATGCCGTCCGCAAGCGCTTGCTGCTCGGCGGATGGCAGCGTGCGCGTGTCGATGCCTGTGCGCAGGACCGAGCCGTCGCTCTGCCGGATGACAAGCCGGTCGTTTTCGCTCTGCACCGTATAGGTAATCGATGCGCTCGCCGGAACGGCCGGCGAAGCCAGAAGCGCACGTCCGGCCAGCACCAGACTGATCATTGCCGCAAGACACGCCAGCGCGGCGAGCTGTGTGCGCCGCCGCGCCTGCTGCATAGCAAGCAGATAAAAACCCTGCATCATAGTCAAAACTCCTTCACTCAGTGGGACTTGCTTTGAGTATTCCCACAAAAATACGGTCTATTCTAAAAGCAGCGTAAAAAATGTTTGGAATTTGCAAAGTCCTGTGGTATAATGCTATCAGAGTGCCTATTACCTCGGCAGTAAGCTGCCGGAAGAAAATCGGCACAGGCAGCTATTGTACAATTCATTTAGCCTTATAAGACGGTAATACCGATGAATTTTACGGTATTGCCAACAATACACGGTGCTTCAAAAAAACAAGACCGTGTGCGGGAACAAATAGGACGCGTTCTTCGTCTTACCCGACAGGACCCTGCGGTGCATATCGTAGGGCAAGGAGGAAAACAAATTGGCAACTGGCAATCAAAAAGGAACGGGAATCGGACATCTGTTCTCCCGCATACTGATTACACTGGTATTGATCGGTGTGCTGTGCGGCTGCTTCTGCGGTATTGCGTTTGCGCTGTATGTGCACATCTATATCAATCCGTCCGCGCAGGAAACTGCGGTGGAGATCAGCAAGGGACTGGGTCTGAATCTGAATTCATTCATCTATGCTAAGGAATCGGATTCCGATGAATACAAGCTGTACGAAACCATCAAGGGCAAGGAAAACCGTGAATGGGTGGACAGCGACAAGATTCCGGATACCCTCAAGAACGCAGTCGTTGCAATCGAGGACGAGCGCTTTTACAAGCACCACGGTGTAGACTGGGTGCGCACGATCGGTGCGGTCAAGGGCTGGCTGCTCGGCGGTACGCAGTACGGCGGCTCGACGATAACGCAGCAGCTGATCAAAAACATCACGGCTGACAACGATTACTCGGTAAAGCGCAAGGTAAACGAGATTTTCCGCGCGTTTGCACTCGAAAAAGAGATTGACGACAAGGACCGTATTCTGGTCATGTACCTGAACACGATCTATCTGGGCTACAACAGCTACGGTGTGCAGACTGCGGCGATGCAGTACTTTGACAAGGATGTATCGCAGCTGGATCTGGCAGAATCCGCCGTGCTGGCAGGTCTTACCAACAACCCGTCGATTTACGACGTTTATAACCATCCCGAAAAGGTAAAGGAGCGTCAGGAGACTATCCTTGCACAGATGCTCGATCAGAAGATGATCTCGCAGGAGGAGTACGAGGCTGCCGTAGCAGAGGAGCTTAACTACCGCCCCTACGAGGAGTATCAGCAGGAGATCAAGTCCACCTACAGCTACTTCACCGATGAAGTTATCAAGGACGTGATCAACGACCTGATGACCGAAAAGGGATATTCCCGTCTGGTTGCGGAGAACATGGTTTACTCCGGCGGTCTGAACATCTATGCGACCATCGACACCAAGGTGCAGAATGCACTCGATGAGGTCTGGGCTAACGCAGATAATTTCCCGAACACCGAGAAGTACGGCGAAATCCCGCAGAGTGCCATGGTCATCACGGACAAGCAGGGCAATATCGTTGGTATTGCCGGCGGCCGCGGTGAAAAGACCAGCAGCCGCGGTTTCTCCTATGCGTCTGACGCACGCCGTCAGCCGGGTTCCTCGATCAAGCCGTTGGCGACCTATGGTCCTGCGATGGATGCCGGTATTGCTACGCCGGACACCACGGTTTACGACCGTGCGCTCATACAGGATGAGGAAGGCAATCCGTGGCCGATGAACGACGGCAAATATCCGACCGGCCGTGCAATGACGGTCAAGGAAGGTATGACGCGTTCGCTCAATACCATTTCGGCGCAGCTGCTCAAGCAGCTGACTCCGCAGAAGTCTTACGAATTCATGACGCAGCAGCTTGGCTTTAAGCTGGTAGACAGCCGCACCAACGAGGACGGTACCGTGCAGTCGGATATCGACCTTGCACCGCTGGCGCTTGGCGCACTGACGGACGGCGTTACCGTTCGTGAGATGGCGGGCGGTTTCTCGACCTTCATCAATGATGGTGTTTACGGCGGTACCCGCACCTACACCAAGGTGACGGACAGCGAAGGCAACACCGTAATGGAGAATACACCCAACACGGATAAGGGCTTTACCAATGTCCGCACGGCTTATTATATGCTCGATTGTCTGCAGAACGTTACCGCACACGGTACCGCCTACGGCATTCAGCTTGACGGTGTAGAAACCGGCGGCAAGACCGGTACGACCACCTCCAATACCGATATCTGGTTCTGCGGCATCACGCCGAAGTATTCCGGTGCGGTATGGGTAGGCTACGAGCATAACTACCGTCTGGACGGCCTGTATGGCCGCAATGCGGCGAATATCTGGCTGGCCGTTATGCAGAAGGTGCATGCGGGTGATTCCGGTCTGGTATTTGACTCGCATCCGCAGGATTTCGAGGAAGTCACCTACTGTATGGATACCGGTCTGCTGGCATCCGGCGCGTGCCGCGCTGCGGGACGTGCTGCAACCGGCCGATTCTGGAAGGGCAAGGTTCCGACCGAGACCTGTAGTCATCAGAATATCGAAAACAAGTATGATTTCGAGAACATGGGCGTAGATAATTATTACTACGATGATGAAGAAGATGACAGCGATTCGGACAGCAGCTCTTCGGATACCGACACCGGCAATGAGGATTCCGGTGACGGCGGATCGTATGACAGCGGCGACAGCGGCGATTCCGGTGACGACAGCGGAGACGGCGGTGACAGCGGAGACGATTCGGGAGACAGCGGCGATTCCGGTGGCGACAGCGGAGACAGCTCGGAGGATCCGGAAGCATAAAGCCGAATTGTCCGGCACAAACTGAAAACTGAAAATCGTTCAGCGCCGCACAAGGCCGCACAAGTCGGGGCGTTAGCGGTGCCTTGAACCCGCAATCCGCTTCAGCGGGGACTATGCGGGTAACAAGGAGCACACATGCGGCGAGGCAGCCACTCACAGGGCGATGAGGAACCGGTACTGCGCAACGGAGGACTGTGAACCATGTCAGGCGGGGAACCGAGCAGCATTAAGCAGAAACCATCGTGTGCCGCAGATCTGCCGATTCTGAGCCCGAAATGCGGAAAGGCAGCCGGGTGTGTGTATTCGAATTACCTGTGTGCGGTCTTGTGGGGCGCTGAACGATTCTCGATCGAAACCACGCTTTCGATCGAAGGGGATATGCCGAGCCTGCGGCTCGGACAAATCCCGGCGGGACAAAAGTTCCTCCCGATGGTCGAAACTTTTGCTCCGTCTTGTATAAAAACCCACGCACATGTCGCGGGTTTTTATGAATCTTACGGCGTGGCCATAAGATTCGATTGAATGCCGCCGTGAAGCGGCGGAGATCGATGGCTCGGATTTTTGAAACAAAATCCTGCCATGCGGGTACGGTTTGCAAGCAAACCGGTATTGAATGGCGGACAAAGTCCGCGAGAGGACGCTTTGAGGCGGGCTTACGCCCGCCTCTTTATTTTATTGAGGGGAGGATTTTCGTAATGTATCAGGCTTTATACCGCAAATGGCGGCCGCAGACGTTTGCGGATGTGATCGGGCAGCAGCATGTTACGGACACGCTGCGCGCGCAGCTGCAGTCCGGACGTTTGAGCCATGCATATCTGTTTACAGGCACGCGCGGTACCGGCAAGACCACCTGTGCGAAGATCCTCGCGCGCGCGGTCAACTGCGAGCATCCGGTGAACGGCGATCCGTGCAACGAGTGTGCGGCGTGCCGCGGCATTCTGGACGGCTCGGTGCTGGACGTGACCGAGATTGACGCGGCGTCCAACAATGGTGTGGACAACATCCGCGACCTGCGCGATGAGACGCGCTACACGCCTGCACAGGTCCGCAAGCGCGTGTTCATCATCGACGAGGTACACATGCTGTCCATCGGTGCATTCAATGCGCTGCTCAAAACACTCGAGGAGCCGCCGGAGCACGTTCTGTTCATCCTCGCTACCACCGAGCTGCACAAGGTACCTGCGACCATTCTGTCGCGCTGTCAGCGGTTCGATTTCCGCCGCATCGGTGCGGAGGATATTGCCCGCCGACTACTGGATGTTGCGGCAGGTGAGGGCATTGAGCTGACCGAAGGTGCGGCACGCCTGATCGCCCGGCTGGCAGACGGCGCCATGCGAGACGCGCTTTCCATGCTCGACCGTGCGGCGGCAGCCGGTGCGGTGGACGAGAAAACCGTCACGGCGGCGCTCGGCGTCATGGGTCAGGACGATGGCATTCGCCTGGCCGAGCACCTGAAAACCGGTGATCTGGCGGCTGCAGTCGGCCTGCTGGACGAATATTACAATGCGGGTCGTGATCTGGCGTCCGTGTACGACCAGATGCTTGGTCTGATCCGCGACGCACTGCTGGTCAAGACCAGCAAGACCGACGTTTCCGCACTCATTTCTCCCGCGTACAGTGTAAAGACGCTGCAGGCGCTGTGCGACGGTCTGGCGTCGTCCACGCTCATCGCGTGGAGCCGCATTATCAGCGATTCGCTCGACCACATGCGCACGGCAGCCAATCGCCGCGTTGAGGCTGAACTGTGCGCGGTGCGGCTGTGCAGTCTGGGGGCTGACAGCTATGACACGCTCGGCGGGCGCGTAGAAGCGCTCGAGGAAAAGCTGAAGAACGGTGTTCCGGTGCAGATGGTGCCCGCAGCAGCCGCGCAGCAGGCAGGCGATGTGCCGCCTCCGCCGAGTGACGATGATGCACCGCCGCTTCCGGGTGACGAGGATGCGCCTGACTGGGCGCGAGAGGAAGACGGGACAGCAGACACGCCTAAGCAGGAAGTGACGCTGTGGAGCCAGTGGCAGCCGTTGGTCGAAGCGCTGACCGGCAAGATCAACATCGGCGCGCACACCTGTATCAAGCTGAGCGCGAAAGGCGTGCTCGAGGATAACGCGCTCGTCATTCTCTGTGAGGACAAAATGACGGCTCTTCTCGCGGCAAAGGAGCCGACCATTTCGGTCATCCGGGAGCAGGCGGCCAAGCTGAACGGTGCACCCATCAAGGTCAAGGTGCGCGAAGCGGGCGAGGAGCTTGTTGTGAAAAAAAATATCGCAGTCGATGAACTGATCGACCGCGCTAAATCAATGGATATTCAAGTGAAACAGCTTTAAGGAGGACATTTATTATGGCAAAGGGTAAGGGTTTCGGCGGCTTCGGCGGCGGCATGAACATGCAGGCGATGATGAAGCAGGCACAGAAGATGCAGGAGAGCATGCTCAAGGCGCAGGAGGAGATCGCGCTGATGGAATCCACCGGCACGGCAGGCGGCGGCATGGTTACCGCGACTGTAACCGGCACTTCCACGCTCAAGAGCATTGAGATCAAGCCGGACGTTGTTGATCCGGACGATATCGACATGCTGCAGGATCTGGTCGTTGCAGCGGTCAACGAGGCGCTCAAGGCGGCTTCCGACAAGTCGCAGAGCCAGATGTCCGCGATTACGGGCGGCATTGGCGGCGGTCTGGGCGGTCTGCTGTAATGGAGCTTTTTGCACCGCCGGTCGAACGGCTGATCGAGGAGTTTGCAAAGCTCCCGGGCATTGGCCAGAAGACCGCACAGCGGCTGGCGTTTCATGTGCTCGACCTGCCGAAAGAGGATGCCGAGCGGTTTGCGGATGCCATCCGTGAAGCAAAAGCCAAGACGTTCACCTGCAAGCGCTGTCAGAATTTGACGGACAGCGAGATCTGTCCGATCTGCTCGGACAAGACGCGCAACCAGAAGGTGATCTGCGTGGTGGCAGAGCCGCGCGATGTAATCGCGTTCGAGCGCACGAAGGAGTACAAGGGTCTGTATCATGTGCTGCACGGCACGCTGTCTCCGATGGGGCACGTCGGACCGGACGACATCCGTATCCGCGAGCTGGTCAAGCGCGTGGCGGAGGAGGAGACCGAGGAGGTTATCCTCGCCACCAATCCGGACACCGAGGGCGAAGCCACGGCGATGTACATTTCGCGGCTGCTGCAGCCGTTCGGCATCAAGATTACGCGGCTGGCGTATGGTATTCCGGTTGGCGGGCATTTGGAGTTCGTCGATGAGGTGACGCTGACCCGTGCACTGGAGGGTCGAAAGGAGCTGTGATGGCTCCTTTGCATCCTTGTAAGGTTTGCGTTTGACGGAAATTGGTGCCGCAGTATGCGGCGGTTCTTGCCTTCGCGGCAAGCGCACAAGAGGGTAGACACCAAGGTTTCCACCCTCTGATTTTCACCCCTTTCCTAAGATAGCCTGACGCAAATCAGAGACCGGCGACTGCTTCGAAAAGGGGAGCGGTCACAGATAAGAAAGCTGCGCTGGACTAACAAGTTAAGGGAAACGGGAGTTAAGAGGGTAGAAACCGTAGGTGTCTACCCTCTTGCCCCGATGCGGCGGGTGCCGCAGCTTTCGTTCTACCTTTGAAAAAGGTAAAAAAACAGGAACAGCCGAACTTTCGTCCGGCTGCTCCCGCAATAAAAGGTAGGATAGAGAGTAGAAAGCAAGAACATGTGGGGGGATCTTACGCTTTCCACGTCATTTATAATACTGGTGAATTGTGAACATTCTGTGTACATTCTACAACAATATTAGATTTTTGATAGATCGGGAGGAAAAAGTCTGTGGCAGACCTGAAAAAAGAAATTGAAAATCGGCGCACATTTGCAATCATTTCGCACCCTGACGCCGGTAAAACCACCATTACGGAGAAGTTTTTGCTCTACGGCGGAGCCATTCAGGAGGCCGGCATGGTCAAGGGCAAGAAAAACAGCCGTCATGCGGTTTCCGACTGGATGGAGATCGAGAAGCAGCGCGGTATTTCGGTAACGTCCTCGGTGCTGCAGTTCCGCTATGAGGGCAAGTGCATCAATATTCTGGATACCCCGGGCCATCAGGACTTCTCGGAGGACACCTACCGCACGCTGATGGCGGCTGACTCGGCGGTGATGGTCATTGATGCCTCCAAGGGCGTCGAGGCACAGACCCGCAAGCTGTTCAAGGTCTGCGCGATGCGCGGCGTGCCCATCTTCACCTTTATCAACAAGATGGACCGTGAGGCACGCGACCCGTACGAGCTGCTCGAGGACATCGAGAACGAGCTGGGCATCGGCACCTATGCGGTAAACTGGCCGATCGGCTCGGGCAAGCGCTTCAAGGGTGTGTACGACCGCATGGACGATGAGGTTATCGCGTTTGAGGGCGCGGATTTCCGCCACGAGGTCAAGGCACAGCGACTGTCGATCGACGATCCGATCCTCGAGGGTATGCTGCCCGAGGATCAGTACCAGACGCTGATCGACGATGTGGAGCTGCTCTCCGGTGCAGGCGATGAGTTTGATCTCAAGGCTGTGCACGAGGGCAGGCTGTCGCCGGTATTTTTCGGTTCCGCGCTGACTAACTTCGGTGTTGAGCCGTTCCTGAAGAAGTTCCTGCAGATGACGCCTCCGCCGACCGCGCGTACCGCTGACATCGGCGTGATCGACCCGTTCGATCCGCATTTCTCCGCGTTTGTATTCAAGATTCAGGCGAACATGAACAAGGCGCACCGCGACCGTGTTGCGTTCATGCGTATCTGCTCCGGCAAGTTTGAGCGCGGTCAGGACGTGCTGCACGTTCAGTCCGGCAAGAAGATGGTGCTTGCCGCACCGCAGCAGCTGATGGCACAGGACCGCTCCATCGTCGATGAGGCGTATGCGGGCGATATTATCGGTATTTTCGATCCGGGCGTGTTCTCCATCGGTGATACCGTGTGCGATCCCAAGCATAAGTGCGTGTTCTCCGGCATCCCGACGTTCGCACCCGAGCTGTTTGCCGTTGTCCGTCAGAAGGATACGCTCAAGCGCAAGCAGTTCGTCAAGGGCGTCGAGCAGATCGCACAGGAGGGCGCCATCCAGATCTTCCGCGAGCCGAATGCCGGTATGGAATCGGTCATCGTCGGCGTTGTCGGCGTGCTGCAGTTTGAGGTGCTCGAGTACCGTCTGAAGAACGAGTATAACGTTGAGATCATCCGCGAAAACCTGCCGTATGAGCACGTTCGCTGGGTTGAGAATGATGAGGAGGACTTCGATATTAAGAAGCTCCAGCTCACGAGCGACACCAAGATCGTCGAGGATCTCAAGGGTAATAGCCTGCTGCTGTTCACTTCGCCGTGGAATATCACCTACGCAACCGACCATAACGAGAACCTGCGTCTCGCGGATTTCTCGGAAAACGCATAAAACAAGGAAAAGACCGCCTTACGGCGGCCTTTTTTTGCACAGAGCAGCCGGATGTGCAATACGGGACACAGGCGGCTGTGCCGCCGTGTCCCGCACCCGCGAACGCAGTTCGCGGTAAAATACGCAGTATGCCCCGCAAACCGCACCCACAGGATAGCCGCCTGTCGGCGGTGAGTCCTTCGCGGGCGACAGCGTTCACGCCAACCCATAAAATCCCGACAGGGATTTCAGCACCCAGATAACCTATCACGCCGCAGAGCGCATCAAATGGAGCGCTTTCAGCGCGACAAAAATGGCCCAGCTTTGCCGGGTCATTTTTAGCAAACAATAAAAGAGCACCGGAATTGAAATTCCGGTGCTCTTTTATTGCGGACGCCCTTACAGGCAGTGCCTGTCAAGGGCGTCCCTCGATTGAAAGGGCGTAGCCCTTTCAATCGAAAATCAGCATACGCCCTGAGCGAGCATAGCGTCAGCGATCTTCTCGAAGCCGCCGATGTTAGCGCCCATAACAAGGTTGTCCTTGTGGCCGTACTTCTCAGCTGCAGTGATGCAGGTGTGGAAAATGTTAACCATGATGTCGTGCAGACGCTGGTCAACTTCCTCGAAGGTCCAGGACAGACGCAGGGAGTTCTGGCTCATTTCCAGACCGGAGGTAGCTACGCCGCCTGCGTTAGCAGCCTTTGCCGGGCCGAAGAATACGCCGGCTGCCTGGAATGCTGCAACAGCCTCCGGGGTGGACGGCATGTTAGCGCCCTCAGCTACGAACTTGCAGCCGTTGGCGATCAGAGCCTTGGCGTTCTCCTCGTTCAGCTCGTTCTGGGTTGCGCACGGCAGAGCGATGTCGCACTTTACGCCCCACGGACGCTGACCCTCGGTGTAGGTGCTGCCTGCAACGCGCTCAGCATACTCCTTGATGCGGCCACGCTTAACTTCCTTGATGTCCTTAACAACATCCAGATTGATGCCGTTCGGATCGTAGATGAAGCCGTTGGAGTCGGACATGGTAACAACCTTAGCGCCCAGCTGGGTAGCCTTCTCGCAGGCATAGATTGCTACGTTGCCGGAACCGGAGATTGCAACGGTCTTGCCCTCGAACGAAGTGCCCTTGTATGCGAGCATTTCCTTCATGTAGTAGCACAGGCCGTAGCCGGTTGCCTGCGTGCGTGCCAGAGAACTGCCGTAGGACAGACCCTTACCGGTCAGAACGCCGGTGTACTCGTTGCGCAGACGCTTGTACTGGCCGAACATAAAGCCGATCTCACGGCCGCCAACACCGATATCGCCTGCCGGTACGTCGGTGAACTGACCGATGTGCTTGCACAGCTCGGTCATGAAGGACTGGCAGAAACGCATGATCTCAGCATCGGACTTGCCCTTCGGGTCGAAGTCGGAGCCGCCCTTGCCGCCGCCCATCGGCAGAGTGGTCAGGCTGTTCTTGAAGCACTGCTCAAAGCCGAGGAACTTGATAACGGATGCGTTAACAGAGGGGTGCAGACGCAGACCGCCCTTGTAGGGGCCGATTGCGGAGTTGAACTGTACGCGGAAGCCGCGGTTAACCTGAACCTTGCCCTGATCGTCAACCCACGGTACACGGAACATGAACATGCGCTCCGGCTCTACGATGCGCTCCATGATGCCGTTCTTCTCGAGCTCCGGACGAGCTTCAACAACCGGCTCAAGGCTCTCGAGAACCTCGTAAACTGCCTGCTGGAACTCCGGCTCATTCGGGTTGCGCTTCTGTACGGTTTCGTACACGCCCTGCAGATAAGAATTGGTAAGTGCCATTTTTATTGTCCTCCTTACATTCTATACCACTCGCTTAACTTTCGTAAGTAATCCGAGTGGAATGCTCTTATATTTGGTGACGGTTTTATTATATAGCAATTTTTTTGTATATGCAATACTTTAGCGTGATAAAATTATACAGTTTTTTAGGCTGAAAAACCTATGGATATCGGCAATCTGACTTGATATAATAAAGTAAAAGAAGGAGGCAACAGCCATGGCAAACAGCTTTGACCGTATATATGCAGTGGTGAAGAAAATTCCGCGCGGAACGGTGGCCAGCTATGGGCAGGTCGCGCTGCTCGCGGGCAACCCGAGATGGGCGCGCGTCGTCGGCTATGCGCTGCATGCCAATCCCGATCCGGAGGGTATTCCATGCTACCGCGTGGTAACGAAAGACGGACGAACGTCACCGGCGTTTGCGTTCGGCGGCGCGGATATCCAGCGCGCACTGCTCGAAGCGGACGGCATCGAGTTCACCGAGGACGGCCGCGTGGATATGGCGAAATACGGCTGGACAGGATTAGGGTAACACCGCACAATTAAACTGCGGCGCTTTACGGAAATTTTGTGCTCTGACGTCGTTGTGCTTTCACGGTAATACACAAAGTATTACCGCAAAATCACGCCTAGTCAGACCGCAAAATTTACTCGTAAATCGCTCTTGTTCAATTATGTGGTATTACCCTGACTTGACAAATCCGGTCGTGCGGTGCTATGCTTGCGCCAAAGGAGTGACACGCATGATCGACATCGAAAAGCTGACCGCGCTCGCCATCGCGTATGACGCAGGCGACGCAAAACGGATTCAGCACTTTATAAAGGTATACGCGTACAGCCGCCTGCTCGGGCGCAGGGAAGGTCTGGATGAGCATACGCAGAATGTACTGGAAGCCGCAGCAGTCCTGCACGATATCGGTATCCACGAAGCCGAACGGAAGCATGGCTCGAGCGGCGGGCATTGGCAGGAGATGGAAGGTCCGGCGGTCGCGGCTCCCATGCTGCAGCAGTGCGGCGCAGATGAGCGGGAGAGCGAGCGCGTGCAGTGGCTCATCGCGCATCACCATACCTATACCGCCGGAGAGGAAAAAGATTTCCGTATTCTGCTTGAAGCGGATTTCCTCGTCAACGCCTACGAGGACGGCATGACGGCAGAGCAGTGTAAAACCGCGAAAGACCGCGTGTTCCGAACCCAAACCGGCAAGCAGTATCTTGAAGAAATGTTTCTCAAACCGGCATATCAGGTGAAATAATGGAGAATGGAGAATAAACAAGACGGTGTTTATTCTCCATTTTTTTATTGGATGCAAATCGTTAGATACGGTGCGCCGAGGTCGTACCCCAAGGCACCCTCTCTTGCCCTTCGGGCAATTCACCTTGCCGCACCCTACGGTATAACGTGCATATCAGATGAAACTCGAAGGTGCCATCGGTAGTCGCCAAGCTAATGAGTTGCGCGACACAGGTATGTCGCGCCTGCGGAGAGCAGGCCGCATGTGTAGCAGTACGTTATCTGTGAACTGCGAATATGTCGAGAAATGGGCGCACACTGTGCGCCCCTACGGCAGAGTAATCCGACTGCCGTTCTCATATTTTTCGAAGCGGTCGCCGTTCTCTGGTATGCGTCAGGTTAAGAAACAAAAGGAAGTGGGAGTTAAGAGGGTAGAAACCATTGGTGTCTACCCTCTTGCCCCCGCCGTGGGTACGGCGCCCCCCGCCGGGCAGGTGAGATTCCTCTCGCTTCGTAAGCGACCACTCCCCGAAATGTGAACATTTCGTGAAACCCGTTGACATTGCCGAGTGACGGTGTATAATATGTTAGCAAGCTAACAGTAAGGAGGCTAACAATGAATTGCTGTGACCATAATGAATGCTGCGGTCACTCGGACGACCGCATCGGTGCAGAAATCGGCATGCTGCATAATCTGCTTCGGCGGCAGATGGCGTGTATGACCGAAAAGACTGCGAATGCAGCGAATGTGACCGGCATGCAGGCGATGATCGTCCATCACCTGATCATACACGAAAAGCAGGGCGATATATTCCAGAAGGATCTGGAAAACGCGTTCCAGATGCGCCGCTCGACCGCAACGGGCATACTGCAGCTGATGGAGCAGCACGGTATTATCCGCCGTGAGCCGGTGGAGCATGACGGCCGCCTGAAGCGTCTGGTGCTGACCGAGCAGGCGCGTGCAATGGATGAATACATTACTGAGCGCATGCAGCAGATGGAACAGCTTCTGCGGCAGGGCATCACCGAGGACGAGCTGAAGGGCTGGTTTGCGGTCTGTGAAAAAATCCGCTCCAATCTGGAGCAGTACCAATGCAATATGTGCAGGGAGGGACAGAAATAATGATAAAACGACTGCTGAAAAGTGTGCGTGAGTTCAAAAAGGACGCACTGCTCACGCCGTTTTTCGTTGTGCTTGAGGTCGTGATGGAGGTCATCATTCCGCTGGTTATGGCGCTGCTGATCGACAAGGGCATTGACGGGCAGGATATGGCCGCCATTTGGAAATACGGCATCATCCTTGTGCTGTGCGCCATGCTCGCGCTGGTGTTCGGCGCGGCGGCCGGCACCTTTGCGGCGAGAGCCTCAACCGGCTTTGCCCGCAATCTGCGTCACGATATGTACTACAATGTGCAGAATTTCTCGTTTTCCAACATTGATAAATTCTCCACCGGTTCAATCGTCACCCGTCTGACCACCGATGTTACCAACGTACAGAACGCCTTTCAGATGTGCACCCGCATTGCGGTGCGCTGTCCGGTCATGCTGGTCTTTGCGCTGTTCATGGCGATGAAGATCAACAGCAGGATGGCGCTCGTATTCCTCGCGGTGCTGCCGATTCTGGCGATCGGTATGGGCATCCTGATGAAGGTCGTCGGCCCGGTCTTTGAGCGCGCATTCAAAATCTACGACCGCATGAACACGGTCGTACAGGAAAATGTGCGCGGTATCCGCGTTGTTAAGACCTATGTTCGTGAGGATCACGAGACCGAAAAGTTTGAGGGCGTTTCCGGTATGCTGTACCGCACGTTCTCCAAGGCGCAGAAGACCATGGCAGGCGTTATGCCGCTGATGCAGTTCTGCATGTACGCGTGCATGCTGCTGATTTCGTGGTTCGGCGCGCGTCTGATCGTCGGCGGCTCGATGACCACCGGCGAGCTGACCAGCATGTTCTCCTACGCGATGCAGATCCTGATGAGCCTGATGATGGTAGCGATGGTTTTCGTTATGATCACCATGGCCAAGGCGAGCGCAGAGCGTGTTGCCGAAATCCTCGATGAGCAGCCCGACCTGCACAATCCCGCGAACCCGATTCACGAGGTCAAGGACGGCGCGATCGAGTTCGATGACGTTTCCTTCAGCTACAAGGGCGATGAGCGCAAGCTGGCGCTCAAAAACGTCAACCTGCATATCAAGGCCGGTCAGACCGTCGGCATTCTCGGCGGCACCGGTTCCGCGAAGTCTACGCTCGTGCAGCTGATTCCGCGCCTGTACGATACCACGCACGGCACGGTCAAGGTCGGCGGCGTGGATGTCCGCGATTACGATATCGAGGCGCTGCGCGATCAGGTTGCCATGGTGCTCCAGAAGAACGTGCTGTTCTCCGGCACGATCAAGGAAAACCTTCGCTGGGGTGACGAAAATGCCTCGGACGAGGAGCTCGAGCGCGTATGCCGTCTGGCACAGGCGGATGAATTCATCCAGCAGATGCCGGATAAGTACGACACCCACATTGAGCAGGGCGGCTCGAATGTTTCCGGCGGTCAGAAGCAGCGCCTGTGCATTGCGCGTGCGCTGCTGAAAAAGCCGAAGATCCTCATTCTTGATGACTCGACCAGTGCGGTCGATACCAAAACGGATGCGCTCATCCGCAAGGCATTCGCGGAGGAAATCCCGGACACGACCAAGATTATCATTGCACAGCGTGTTTCCTCTGTGCAGGATGCGGATCAGATCGTCATTCTCGACGGCGGCACCGTGCAGGCTGTCGGCACGCATGATGAGCTGCTCGCCGCCAACACGATCTATCAGGAAATCTACAACCAGCAGAACAGAAAGGGCGGTGAGGAATAATGGCAAGACCTCAGATGCGCGGACCCGGCGGCCGCAGAGGCATGATGGGCGGCAAGCGCAGCAAAAATCCGAAAAAGACGCTCGGACGTCTTATGAAATATATTCAGAAGGGCTACGGCGTACAGTTTGTGGTCGTACTGATCTGCATTCTTCTGTCGGCTGTGGCAAACGTGGCAGGCTCCATGTTCCTCAAAAGCCTGATCGACGACTATATTTCTCCGCTGCTGCTGCAGGCATCTCCGGTGTTTACCGGTCTGCTGCATGCGCTGATGAGCATGGCGGTAATCTATCTCATCGGCATTGCGACTACGTTCATCTACAACTGGCTGATGGTCAGCATTTCGCAGGGCGTGCTCAAAAAGGTGCGTGACGAGATGTTCGCGCACATGCAGAAGCTGCCGATTCGCTACTTCGATACGCATACCCACGGCGATCTGATGAGCCATTTCACCAACGATACCGATACGCTGCAGCAGATGCTCAGCCAGTCCGTGCCGCAGATGTTTTCCTCGGCGATGACCATTATCTCGGTGTTCATCGGCATGCTGGTGACGAATGTATGGCTGACGCTGTTCGTACTGCTCGGCGTGTGCGTCATGCTCAAGGTGGTAAAGAAGCTGGGCGGTCAGTCCGCGAAGTACTTCCTCGAGCAGCAGAAGTCGCTCGGCAGGGTCAACGGCTATATCGAGGAGATGATCAACGGTCAGAAGGTCATCAAGGTGTTCTGCCACGAGGAAAAGTGCAAGGAGCAGTTCGATACGCTCAACGATGTGCTGCGCGAGAATGCTGCGAGCGCGAATACCTTCGCAAACATCCTCATGCCGATCATGATGAACATCGGCAACCTGCTGTACGTTCTGGTGGCGGTTGTCGGCGGTGCGCTGGCGCTGTCCGGCGTGGTCGGAAACAGCATCACCATCGGCGTTATCGCGTCCTTCCTGCAGCTGACCAAGTCGTTCACCCAGCCGGTAACGCAGATTTCGCAGCAGTTCAATTCCATCGTTATGGCACTTGCCGGTGCCGAGCGTATCTTTGAGCTGATGGACGAGGAGCCTGAGGTAGACAACGGCTACGTTACTCTCGTTAACGCCAAGTACGATAAGAACGGCGAACTCGTTGAAACCCCGGAAAAGACCAACATCTGGGCGTGGAAGCACCCGCACGAGGACGGCACCACCACCTACACGCAGGTCCGCGGCGATGTCCGCTTCTTCGATGTGGATTTCGGTTATAATCCGGATAAGATCGTCCTGCACGACATCACACTGTACGCCGAACCCGGTCAGAAGGTCGCGTTCGTCGGCGCGACCGGTGCGGGCAAGACGACCATCACCAATCTGATCAACCGTTTCTACGACCTTGCGGACGGCAAGATCCGCTACGACGGCATCAATATCAATAAGATCAAAAAAGCCGATCTTCGCCGCTCGCTCGGTATTGTTCTGCAGGATACCAACCTGTTTACCGGCACCATCCGCGATAATATCCGCTACGGCCGCCTTGACGCGACCGATGAGGAGGTCGAGGCAGCGGCGCAGCTTGCTAACGCAGACGACTTCATTCGCCGACTGCCGGACGGCTACGATACCGTCATCGACGGCGACGGCGGCAGTCTGTCGCAGGGTCAGTGCCAGCTGCTTTCCATCGCGCGTGCGGCGGTTGCCGATCCGCCGGTTATGATCCTCGATGAGGCGACTAGCTCGATTGATACCCGCACGGAGTCCATCGTGCAGGCCGGCATGGACGGCCTCATGTACGGACGTACGGTGTTCGTTATCGCGCACCGCCTGTCCACGATTCAAAACGCAGATGTTATTATGGTGCTGCAGCTCGGTCATATCATCGAGCGCGGCAACCATGAGCAGCTGATCGCAGAACACGGCAAATATTATCAGCTCTATACCGGCGCGTTTGAATTAGAATAAGTGCTTTCTGCTCGAAACCTGCAGAATCAGAACCCGAAACGAAGATTTCGGGTTCTTTTTTGTGCGCAGAAACAGAAAAACCGCCGGCGGCGGTCTATCGGTCGGGCTTCTGCGGCAAAAGAGCCGCTTGCCGCACTTTGCCGTCGTTTTACGCGCTCGAAAGTTGGAATATGCGCTTAATTTTTTTCAAAACGCAATTTCCGCTGTTATTTCCCGCCAAGCGGCACGCCCACGTTGGGATATACTGGGAAAACAGCAAGGGAGGCGTAACGAAATGGATAAACAAAGGGCAAGACGGTCCGCGTCGATACCGGTGCGGATCGGGCATGCGGCAGCATGGGCTGCCGGATTATGGAAACAGGAGCATCTGCGGACGCTCATCACAGGTGCACAGCGATTCGTGCTGTGTGCGGTGCTGGCACAGGGAACCATCCTCGGCGGGTACATGCCGTTCGGACTGGCGATGGCGGCGGCCTTGATGGCTCGGGGAGCGGGACTTTCCGCGCTCGGCGGTCTGGTGTGCGGCGTTATGCTGCGCGGCGATGGATTCCACGGCGGCATTTACGCCGCGGCAGCGCTGCTGGTGCTGTGCGTGATGAGCGTGTGCGCCGGTCTGCGGGTGATGTCCGAGCGGTGGTTTGCGCCCTGTGTGGCGACGTTTGCAAGCGCGGCGTGTACATTCGTGTTCCTGCCGCTCGGTGCAGAGCTGACCGCACCGGCGGTGCTGACATTCCTGCTCGTGCAGGGCATCACGTTCGGCGTGTGCTGGATGTACGGCGCGGCCTTCGCACCGCCGCGCGACGAAAACGACTGGCGCAGACCGGTAACGCTTTTGGTGCTGACCGCAACCGTGCTTTTATCGCTTTCGGGTATCAATCTGTTCGGCGTGTTCGCTCCCGCGAGAGCGGGCGCGCTGCTGCTTGTGCTGGCGGCGGCGTATCTCGGCGGACCGGCGGCGGGCGCGGCAGCCGGTGTCGCGTTCGGCGCGGCAATGGATCTCAACATCGGCTACGGAGCCTTGTTCACCTGCTGCTACGGTCTGTGTGCGCTCGTTGCCGGACTGTTTCACGACAGCGGCCGCGGCTGGTTTTCGGTCTGTGCGCTCGGCGGCGGGCTGTGCGCGGCTATGCTCGGCGTGGAGCATCCGCTGTTTATTCCGCTGCTCACAGAGCTGTTCTGCGCGGTCCTCATGTTTGCGGCGCTGCCGCCCTTCGTGTGGGAGGCTATCCGGCGCAGCCTGCTGCCGGATACTCTGATGGGCGAAGCCGCCAGTCAGCGCGTGCGGCGGCTGGCGGGTACCTGTGCGACCGAGGCGGCGCAGGCGTTCTACGAGCTGTACCTTGCTATGCTGCACGGCGTCAGCGAGGGCAAAGCCGCCGGAGACCGGAACATTCGGTCGGTATTCGACTACGCGAGCGACCATGTCTGCAAAAACTGCATGCTGTGTACGCAGTGCTGGCAGCGGGACTATGTGAGCACGCTGGCGGCTCTCAATGATGTGACCCAGCCGATGCTGCAGCGCGGACGAGCGGAAATGAGCGATTTTCCCTATCATTTTGCGGCACGGTGTGCGCGCCTGCCCGAGCTGATGCGCGCCATCAACAGTGCGCTGTTTGCGCTGCGCGAGCGCGAAAGCCTTCGGCGGCAGCAGGAGGAAAACCAGAGCCTGCTTGCCAGGCAATACGCAGGCATTACGGACATTCTTCGGCAGCTTGGCGCGGAGGTCACGCAGGATGAAACGGCGCAGCCGCTGATGGAACGGCAGGTGCGCCGGTACGCGGCAGCGTTCGGATGGATCGACCGGGTGTGCGCGGTGCGGGATTCGCAGGGCAGGCTGACCGTTGAGTTATACGGCGAGGGCATTGACGACATCATGAAGCAGGGGGACGGCTTTTCAGCCGGTCTATCCGCGCTGCTGGGCGTGACGCTGACCGCTCCGGAGAAGAAAAAGGGCAGCCAGGGCATCCACGTTGAGATGCACGAGCGGGCGCCGTACCGTGCGGTGGTCGGCATCGGCCGTCAGCAGAAGGAGGGTGCGTCGGTCTCGGGCGACAACGCGTGCTACTTTCTCACCGACACCGGAACGGCATGCCTGCTCCTGTCGGACGGCATGGGCTCGGGTGCCGCCGCGTCGCGGGACAGCCGCATGCTCATCACCTCGCTCGAGCGGTTCCTGCGTGCAGGCATTTCGGTTGGAGACGCGCTGCACGCGGTCTCTCCGGCGCTGCGCCTGCGGTCAGACGGCATGCGCTTCACCACACTGGACGCATTCACGCTCGACCTGTTCAGCGGACGCGCGGAAAACCTCAAGTGCGGCGCCGCACCGACCTACATGCGGCTGAACGGTCGATGGACTATCCTGCCGGGCACGGCGCTGCCCATCGGTCTGGCGGAGGAGGACGAGCTTGGCGACGCCGTGCCGCTGCAGATGAACGACGGCGACATTGTGGTTCTGCTCTCGGACGGCGTGACCGACGGCACGGACGATAAATGGGTGCGGCAGCTGCTCATCGCGCATGCCGGCGACAGCCCAAAGGAGATCGCGGCACAGCTTGTGAACGAGGCGAAAGGCCGCGGACATGATGACGACCGAACGGTAATGGTCATGAAAATCGAAAAGCTGGAATGAGACTGGTATAAATTCACGAAAGAGGGGAATGATGGAACAAAGAGAGGAGGAATCTGTATGGTACGAGGCGTCAGCCGCCGCGTCATTGTCGTCAAGCCGGAGCAGCCGGCATTGTTCGAGCAGGCTATTTTCCTTGTGCGGGACTACAATGCGCCGCGCGGCGACATGGTGCGCGAGGCCTGCCGCATCGCAAACAGCTATCTGCCGCGCAGACGGCGGTCGAGAAGAAAGGCGGACGGTCTTTCTCTGCTGGCCGGATTCTGCACAGGCGCACTGCTCATCGGCACTATATGGGCGCTGACGGCGCTCGTTTTGTAAACAGATTATAAAATGAGCGGCCGTTCTCTTGTACCCTCCGGTTTTGGTTGGTATACTATAGTATACAGACGAAGATTTCGGTTTTCGCCTACTATAGATCAAACGGAGGCGGCTATTATGACGGCCGAAACCTTTTTTCAGCTGTTCAACCAGTACGGACTGATCCTGGTCTGTGCCGTGGTTTTCTGCGAATATATGAACCTGCCCGGATTTCCGGCAGGCGTTATCATGCCGTGCGTCGGTGTGCTGATTGCCCGGAGCGAGCTGTCGCTGCCGCTGACGGTTTTTCTGAGCGTGATCGCCGGTGTGCTCGGCAGTCTGGTCATCTACGCCGTGTGCTACTGGGGCGGCGAACCGGTGATGGAGAAGCTGTTCGGCAGGAGCAAGAAATTTAAGTCGCTCGTGCGTAAATGCCACGAATTTATCGACGCACAGCATGGGCGCGGACTGGCGATCATCCGCGTGATCCCGTGTATCCGCACCATTGTTTCCATTCCGGCCGGACTGCTCCGGATGCCGGTCAAGTGGTTCATCGGCTGGTCCGCGGCAGGCATTGCCGTGTGGAATACCGCACTGATCTCGTTCGGCTATTTCTTCAGCGAGAAGATCCTCAGCATGGTCATGTAACCGAATATATCGACAGGGTAAATCCTCGGATTTACCCTGTTTTTGCGTTTTTTGGTCGGAAAATGGGTGAATCCATTCTGTAAGTTGCATTTGCAGTCGTGTTATGGTAAAATATACACCGTTATATAATGTATAAGACGGAGGAACGATATGCAGATCGGCAACGTAACAATCAACGGAAAACTGGCGCTTGCACCGATGGCAGGCGTGACCGATCTTGCATTCCGCCATATCTGCCGGGAGCACGGCGCGGCGCTGACCGTGACCGAAATGGTCTCCGCAAAGGCGCTGTGCTATCAGGATAAGAAAACGCCGCGTCTGCTTGAACTGGGGGCGGACGAGCATCCGGCGGCTGCCCAGATCTTCGGGCACGAGCCGGACACGATGGCCGAAGGCGCGAAACTGGCGCTGGAGAAATCCGGCTGTGATATCATCGACATCAACATGGGCTGCCCGGCGCCGAAGATTGTAAACAACGGTGACGGCTCCGCACTGATGAAGGAGCCGGAGCTGGCATCCAAGGTGATCGCAGCGGTCGTAAACGCGGTCGATGTGCCGGTAACGGTCAAGTTCCGCAAGGGCTGGGATGAAAAGAGCGTCAACTGTGTGGAATTTGCCAGAATGGCTGAGCAGTCCGGCGCGGCAGCGATCACGCTGCACGGACGCACGCGCTCGCAGCAGTACAGCGGCACCGCCGACTGGGATGTGATTCGTGAAGTCAAGCAGGCGGTTTGCATTCCGGTGTTCGCCAACGGAGATGTGGCCGAGCCCGAGGACGCGGTCCGCATTCTCGCGCACACCGGCGCGGACGGCGTGATGATCGGGCGCGGTTCGCTCGGTGATCCGTGGCTGTTCGAGCGGGCAAATGCACTGCTCGAGACCGGCATCTGTCCGGCGCTGCCGCCGTTCGCGGAGCGCATTGATACGGCCGTGCGGCAGATTGAGCTTGCCGCCGAGCAGAAGGGCGAGCATATCGCCATGCTCGAGGCACGCCGACACGTTAACTGCTATCTCAAGCGGGAAAGCGGTGTCAAAACGTTCAAGAACCGCATTTGCGCACTCACCAAGCTGAGTGACCTGTATGAAATCGCAGACGAACTGAAAGCCTTCGTTTCGGTGAAGGAGAATGCATAATAATAAGGTAAGAGAAAGGGAGGGGAGACGCAGTGGATGACAAGCATATTGTGGCGCAGGCGCGGCGCGGCGAGCTTTCCGCCTTTGAGGAGTTGGTGACGCGCTATGAAAAGCGCGTGTATGCCATCGCGCTGCGCTCGTCCGGCTCGCCGGAGGATGCCGCAGATATCACGCAGGAGGTTTTCCTTCGGGCATGGCGTTCGATGAAGGACTTCCGCGGGGACAGCGGCTTTGCGACCTGGCTGTTCCGCATCACGATGAACCAGTGTGTCGATTACGCGCGGCACAAGCAGAGCCAGCCGCCGACGCAGCCGCTCGTGCAGGGCGAGGATGACGAGGAACGCGAAATGCCGCTTCCGGATACGGCTCCATCTCCCGAAGAGCACCTGGAGAACAGCGAGCTGGGACGCGAGCTTGCCGCCGCGCTCGATGAGGTGAGCGACGAGCACCGCAGAATCGTCCTGCTGCGGGACGTTTCCGGCATGAGCTACACCGAGATCGCCGAGATACTCGAGGTCAGCGAAGGCACGGTAAAGTCGCGGCTGTCACGCGCACGCATCGCTTTACGCAAAATTTTACTCAAACGAGGGAACCTTTTTCATTTGCCTTCGTCTAAAGATATGGAAGGAGGCGAGGAGCATGAATGAGGAGGAATATTTTGAACAGCTTTGCTCGAACAGTGTGGACGGAACCTTGACCGATTCCGAAAAGCAAAAGCTGGAAGAGCATCTGGCAGAGTGCCCATCGTGCGCCGCGCTGAAAGAGGATCTGAAGCAGATGCACAGTATGCTGGCGGTGGACGAAACCGAGCCGCCGGCCGGACTGCATGACAGCATTATGGAACGTCTGCGGCAGGAGGAAACCGTTCGGGTGGTTGCGCCGCAAAAGCCGATGCGCCGTCTGCCGGCGTTTACGATGGTGGCCGCTGCGGCGGTTGTCGTACTGGTCGTGCTCGGCGGCGGACTGATGCCCGCGTTCAGCACGGTAGGCAGCGGCAGCACGACGGCAGCGGATTCCGCTTCGGCGGACGCAGGAGATTGCACGATGAACGGCGGTATGCAGGATGAGATCGAGCAGTCCGTACAGAGGAATACCGATACGTCGGACAGCGGAGCATCGAATGCAAGCGAGCAGCAGAGCGGCACGGCTTCGCAGAGTGCGAACGGCAGCGCATACAGCGGACAGAATGACACCGGCGAGGACTCTGCGGCGAATGCGCAGAGCGATGCGGGCGTTGATGCTGAGCAGTATGCAGACAACGATCAGTCGATCGCAGCGCCTGAGCCGATTATTGAGAAGTCGGTACAGGTGCAGACCGGTCCGGTGCTCACGCTGCCGCAAAGTCTGCACGGCGCACACACCGCGTACTGCTATGTGGCCACCGGCGGCAGCAGCCTGCCGGATATCGATGGTGAGCTGCTCGCGCAGGAGAACGGCGTTTCGTGGTTCCGGCTGGACAACAGTATGGAAACGCTCGAAAAGACGCTGCAGACAGTAGAACAGGCAGGCTGCACGGTGACTGCCTATGATAAGGTCGATCTGACGATCGACAGCCATGCAGATTCGTGGATCTTAGCGGTTGTTACCGGTTGAGATTGGGCAAAACAGACCTGAAACGATGGTTTTCGGGTCTGTTTTTGTGCATAACGCGAAAAATTCCGATTTCAACAAAAAATCGCTGAAAATTTTGTGCAAACACTTGACTTTTCTCCGAAAGTATTGTACTATGTATAAGAACTTGCGAGAGCAAGTCAAAACGCGATGATACCGGAGATTGCTGCTATGAGCAGGTAACTTCGGTGGAGTAGGTCCGACAATCGGGCGGTTGAGATAACTGCTATCAGCTGGATTTAGATATTCAGCAAAAACGCAATGTTCATGCGTAAATTCGGGACTCGCGGCGCGTGCGCCGTCAAGCCGATGGTTTGAACCACTTACGTTTCTTATCGTGACCGGATTGTTGCGCTGCGGAGTCAGTGCGCCCGGTTATTTTCATGCCCGTTGCGTGATACGCACGGCGGAGTTGCAGTTTCTCTCCGTAGCGAGTCAAAACATTATTTAATGTATGGCACACATACGAGGAGGAAAATCCACAATGGCAAACGCACAGAAGATTCGCATTCGCCTGAAGGCGTATGATCACGAGCTGATCGACCAGTCCGCAGAGAAGATCATCGAGACCGCTAAGCGCAACGGCGCTAAGGTTTCCGGCCCGATCCCGCTGCCGACCGAGAAGCAGATCGTTACCATCCTGCGTGCTGTTCACAAGTACAAGGATTCTCGTGAGCAGTTCGAGCGCCGCACCCACAAGCGCCTGATCGACATCATCAACCCGAATCAGGCTACCATCGAGGCTCTGACCACTCTCGACCTGCCGGCTGGCGTCGAGTTCGAGGTTAAGCTCTAATTTAAGTCAACAAGCTGACCGGATTAACCCACCGGCGGTTTGAAGCCCTGCCGCGACACGCGCGGCGAGGTCATGTTGGCGGTCAAATGCCGTCAACCAATAACCTTTAAGGAGGAAAAACAAATGCTGAACAAAGCAATCATCGGCAAGAAGGTCGGTATGACCCAGATCTTCAATGCTGACGGCAAGGTTATCCCCTGCACCGTAATCGAAGCAGGTCCTTGCGTTGTAACTCAGCTCAAGACCGAAGAGAAGGACGGCTACAATGCTGTACAGTTCGGTTTTGAGGATGTTAAGGAAGCTCGCCTGAACAAGCCCCAGAAGGGTCACCTGAAGAAGGCTGGCGACTCCCTGAAGAAGTACCTGAAGGAGTTCCGTTTTGAGGACTGCACTCCGTTCCAGCTCGGCGATGTTGTTAAGGCTGACATGTTCGTTACCGGCGATTATGTTGACGTTACCGGCACTTCCAAGGGCAAGGGCTACGCTGGCGTAATCAAGCGCTTCAACGCATCCCGCCTGAAGGAAACCCACGGTACCGGCCCTGTACACCGCCATGCGGGTTCTATGGGCGCTTGCTCTGATCCGTCCAAGATCATGAAGGGCAAGATGATGCCGGGTCACATGGGCGCTGAGCAGGTTACTGTTCAGAACCTGGACGTTGTAAAGGTTGACGCTGAGCTTAACCTGATCGCCGTTTGCGGCGCAGTTCCGGGCCCGAAGGGCGGCATCGTAGTGCTGAAGAACACCGTTAAGAACAACAAGGTTGCCAAGGGCGAGGCTGGCATCAGCAAGAACCCGCAGAAGGCTTCCGCAAGAAAGTAAGGGAAGGAGGAGCAAATCATGCCTACAGTAGCAGTTTTTGATATGACCGGTAAGAAGACCGGCGAGATGGAGCTGAACGCGGCTGTTTTCGGTATTGAGCCGAACATGACCGTTGTACACGCTGCAGTAAAGAATTATCTGGCTAACCAGCGTCAGGGCACTCAGTCCACGCTGACCCGCGCCGAGGTTCGTGGCGGCGGCATCAAGCCGTGGCGTCAGAAGGGCACCGGCCGTGCTCGTCAGGGTTCTATCCGCTCTCCGCAGTGGACCCATGGTGGTATTGCCCTCGGCCCGAAGCCCCGTTCCTACAACTACAGCCTGACCAAGAAGACCAAGCGTCTGGCTATGCTGTCCGCTCTGTCTGCAAAGGCAGCAGCAGGCGAGATCATCGTAATCGATGGCCTGGATATGGGCGAGATCAAGACCAAGTCCTTCGTTGGTTTCCTGAACGCAGTTGAGGCAACCGGCAAGAGCCTGGTAGTTACTCCGGAAGTTCGCACCAACGTAGTTAAGTCTGCGGCAAACATCCCGGGCGTACGCACCACGATCGCGTCTACCCTCAATGTATACGACATCCTCAATGCTGACAAGTTCATCATCGATAAGGCAGCAGTTGAGAAGCTGCAGGAGGTATACGCATAATGAAGTACGCATACGACATTATCAAGAAGCCGATCATCACCGAGCGTTCCATGATGGGCGCACAGGACAACAAGTACACCTTCGAAGTAGCGATCGATGCCGGCAAGGTAGAGATCAAGAAGGCTGTAGAGGAGATCTTCGGCGTTAAGGTTGCCAAGGTTAACACCATCAAGCTGCCGGGCAAGTGGAAGCGCATGGGCGTTCACGTTGGCAAGCGTTCCGACATCAAGAAGGCGATCGTAACCCTGACCGCTGACTCCAAGAAGATCGAGATCTTCGAGAACATGATGTAAAAACCACTTCGGCTGCTAAGGCGAGCCTGAGTGTTCCCGCGAAGCGGGTTTTCAATAGAATCTGCTTGCAGATTCATAAAAACCGGGAGCATGTATCACGGTTTTTATACAAGAGCGAAGAAAAGTTTCGCTGGTCGGAACTTTTCGCAGCCTTGGTTTCATCCGCGCTGTGCGCGGTGGAACCTCTCTCGTTTGAAAACGTGTTTTCAAACGAAGTAATTGTATGGGGAAGCCACCCCGATAATAACGTATCAAGGAGTTGAAATTCCAAATGGCTATCAAGACTTTCAACCCGACGACGCCCTCGCGCAGAAATATGACTGTGCTTTCCTACAAGGGTCTGTCTAAGGTGAAGCCCGAGAAGAGCCTTCTCGAAAAGGTCAAGAAGACCGCTGGCCGCAACAGCTACGGCCGCATCACCGTTCGCCACATCGGCGGCGGCAACAAGAAGAAGTACCGTATCATTGACTTCAAGCGTCAGAAGCTCGACGTTTATGCCGAGGTTAAGACCCTGGAGTATGATCCGAACCGTTCCGCTAACATCGCTCTCATTCAGTACGAGGACGGCGAGAAGGCATATATCCTCGCTCCCGAGGGCCTGAAGATCGGCGACAAGGTCGTTTCTTCCAAGGATGCCGACATCAAGCCCGGCAACTGCCTGCCGGTTGAGAACATTCCGGTTGGTACCATGATCCACAACATCGAGCTGTACCCGGGCAAGGGCGCACAGCTGGTTCGTTCCGCAGGCGTTGGCGCTCAGCTGATGGCTAAGGAAGGCGGCAAGGCAATGGTTCGTCTGCCCTCCGGTGAGCTGCGTTACGTCCGTCTGGACTGCAAGGCTACCATCGGCGTTGTTGGTAACTCTGATCATTCTAACGTACAGCTGGGTAAGGCTGGCCGTACCCGTCATCTGGGTATCCGCCCGACCGTTCGTGGTTCTGTAATGAACCCGTGTGATCACCCGCACGGCGGCGGCGAAGGCAAGAGCCCGATCGGTCGTCCGTCTCCGGTTACCCCGTGGGGCAAGCCGGCTATGGGTTACAAGACCCGCAAGAAGAACCACCGCACCGACAAGCAGATCGCTCGTCGTCGCAACGGCAAGTAAGAAAGGAGTTATCTTAATATGGGCAGAAGTGTTAAGAAAGGCCCTTTTGTGGCTCCTGAGCTTATCAAAAGAGTCGTTGAAATGAACGAAAAGGGCGAGAAGAAGGTCCTCAAGACCTGGTCCCGCGCTTCCACGATCTTCCCTGAGTTCGTCGGTCATACTATCGCAGTACACGACGGCCGCAAGCACGTTCCGGTATACGTTACCGAGGACATGGTTGGTCACAAGCTGGGCGAGTTTGCTCCCACCCGTACCTACAAGGGTCACGCGGGCAGCAAGACCTCCAATAACGGCAAGTAAGGAGGAGTTAAAGTAACATGGAAGCAAGAGCTATTGTACGCAACGTACGCATGACCCCGCGAAAGATCAAGCTGATCTGCGATCTGATCCGCGGCAAGGATGCGGGCGAAGCTATGGCCATCATCATGAATACCCCCAAGGCAGCATGCGAGCCGATGGAGAAGCTCCTCAAGAGCGCAGTTGCCAATGCCGAGAACAATCACGGCATGAACACCGACAAGCTTTACGTTAAGGAAGTTCACGTCGGTCCCGGTCCGATCATGAAGCGCGTTATGCCGCGTGCACAGGGCCGTGCATTCAGAATCCTCAAGAGAACCTCGCACATCACGCTGGTTCTTGGCGAGAAAGAATAAGGGAGGGTAATCAATGGGCCAGAAAGTAAATCCGAACGGTCTCCGTGTCGGCGTTATCAAGAATTGGGATTCCCGTTGGTTCGCTAAGGACAATGTGTTCGGCGACCTCCTCGTGGAAGACTACGAGATCCGTAAGGATCTGAAGAAGCGTCTGTACGACGCAGGCGTTCCGGCGATCGAGATCGAGCGCAAGAACGACGAAATCAAGATCATGATCCAGTGCGCACGTCCCGGCATGGTTGTCGGCCGCGGCGGCGAGGACATCAAGAAGCTCGAAGAAGAGCTGACCAAGAAGTACGGCAAGAAGGTTCGCTGCTCCATCATCGAGATCAAGAACCCGGACACCAACGCTACCCTGGTTGCTGAGAACATTGCAGCTCAGCTCGAGAAGCGCATCGGTTTCCGCCGTGCAATGAAGCAGTCCATGGGCCGTGCAATGCGCATGGGCGCCAAGGGCATCAAGGTTTCCTGCGGCGGCCGTCTGGGCGGCGCGGAAATCGCACGCACCGAGCATTACCACGAGGGCACCATTCCGCTGCAGACCCTGCGTGCGGACATCGACTATGGTTTTGCTGAAGCTGCGACCACCTACGGCCGCATCGGTGTTAAGGTATGGATCTACAAGGGTGAGGTTCTCCACGGCGGTCCGCGTCTGGGTCGCTCCATTGAAGCTCCGAAGCCGGCATTCGAGCGCCGCGATCGTCGCGGTGACCGTCGCGGCCGTCGTGACTTCAACCGTGGCGAGCGTCGTGCTCCCCGTCAGGAAGGAGGCAACCGTTAATGCTGCTCCCTAAGAGAGTTAAGTATCGTCGCGTTCATCGCGGCCGTATGACCGGCAAGGCTACCCGCGGTAACTTCGTATCGAACGGTGAGTTCGGTATCCAGGCTACCGAGCCGTGCTGGATCACCTCGAATCAGATCGAGGCAGCCCGTATCGCTATGACCCGTTACACCAAGCGTGGCGGTCAGGTATGGATTAAGATTTTCCCCGACAAGCCGGTTACCAAGCATCCGGCTGGAGCTCGAATGGGTTCCGGTAAGGGCGCACCCGAGTACTGGGTTGCAGTAGTTAAGCCGGGCCGTGTACTGTTTGAGATTGCAGGCGTTTCCGAGGAAGTTGCTCGTGAGGCACTGCGTCTGGCAAGCCACAAGCTGCCCTGCAAGACCAAGTTCGTTGCCCGTGAGAAGAATGGCGGTGAAGCATGATGAAGGCATCTGAGATCAGAGAACTGACGGCTGAGGAGCTGTCTGCAAAGCTCGGTGAGCTGAAGAAGGACCTCTTCAACCTCCGTCTGCAGCTCGCTACCAATCAGCTCGACAACACCAACAAGATCAATGAAGTCAAGCACGACATTGCTCGTATCAATACCGTTATCCGCGAGAAGCAGATCGCGGAGAAGGCATAAGGGAGGGAAACGAATATTATGAGCGAAAGAGCATTACGCAAAACGCGAGTAGGCAAGGTCGTTTCCGATAAGATGGATAAGACCATTGTCGTAGCAATTGAGGATCGTGTAGCACATCCTCTGTACAAGAAGGTTATTCCGCACACCTATAAGCTGAAGGCACACGACGAGAACAACGAGTGTGGCATCGGTGATAAGGTTAAGGTGATGGAGACCCGTCCGCTGTCCAAGGACAAGCGCTGGCGCCTGGTCGAGATCATCGAGAAGGCAAAGTAAGGAGGAGAGCACATGGTTCAGCAGGAAAGCTTTCTGCGTGCAGCTGACAACAGCGGCGCAAAGGAACTGAAGGTAATCCGTGTTCTCGGCGGCTCCGCACGCAAGTACGGCAACATCGGTGACGTAGTTGTTTGCTCGGTGCGCAAGTGCACCCCGGGCGGCGGCGTAAAGAAGGGCGATGTCGTTAAGGCAGTTATCGTCCGCACCGTTAAGGGCCTGCGCCGCGCTGACGGCAGCTATATCCGCTTTGACGAGAACGCTGGCGTTATCATTCGTGATGACAAAAACCCCCGCGGCACCCGTATCTTTGGGCCTGTCGCTCGTGAGCTGCGTGACAAGGATTACATGAAGATCCTGTCGCTTGCTCCGGAAGTACTGTAAGGAGGTCGCCAACAAATGAACAATTTGCACGTTAAGACGGGCGACACCGCAGTCGTTCTTTCCGGCAAGGAAAAGGGCAAGCGCGGCAAGATCCTGTCCGTAAACCCGAAGAAGGGTATGGTAGTAATTGAAGGTGTGAACATGATCAAGTGCCACACCAAGCCCCGCCGTCAGGGTGAAACCGGCGGCATCATCGAGCGCGAGGGTGCGCTGCGTGCCTGCAAGGTAATGCGCGTATGCCCGAAGTGCGACAAGCCGACTCGTGTAGCGCATAAGTTCACCGAGAACGGCACTAAGCTGACGGTGTGCAAGCACTGCGGCGAAACGCTTTAAGAAGAGGAGGTTGCAATAAATGGTTCCGAATATGAAAGCAAAGTATACTGCGGAAGTTGCGCCTGCTCTGATGAAGAAGTTTCAGTACGAGAGCGCAATGCAGATCCCGAAGCTCGACAAGATCGTAATCAATGTCGGCTGCGGTAAGGAAGCAAACGGTAACTCCAAGGTTATCGAGGCTATTGTCCGTGATATCACCCTGATCTCCGGCCAGAAGCCGATCATCACCCACGCTAAGAAGTCCATCGCAAACTTCAAGCTGCGTGACGGCATGCCGGTAGGCGTTAAGGTAACCCTGCGCCGTGACCGCATGTGGGAGTTCCTGGATCGTCTGTTCAACGTAGCTCTGCCGCGTGTACGCGACTTCCGCGGCATCAACGGCAACGCATTTGACGGCCGTGGCAACTACGCTCTGGGTCTGAACGAGCAGCTGATCTTCCCGGAAATTTCCTACGATCAGATCGACAAGATCCGCGGCATGAACATCGTTATCTGCACCACTGCAAATACCGATGAAGAAGCAAAGGAGCTGCTTACTCTGATGGGCGCTCCGTTTGAGAAGTAAGGAGGAGAAGTTAAATGGCTAAGAAGTCGATGGTTCTCAAGCAGCAGGCTAAGCCGAAGTTCTCCAGCCGAGCTTACAACCGCTGCAAGATTTGCGGCCGTCCGCACGCTTACCTGCGTGATTTCGGTATCTGCCGTATCTGCTTCCGCGAGCTGGCTTACAAGGGCCAGATTCCGGGTGTCCGCAAGGCATCCTGGTAAGGAAGAGCGATTTCAAAAAGGAACCCGTAAGGGTTCCTTTTTTTTATGCTTTAACGGTGGGCAGAGACCATTTCTGCACCGACTGATCGGGGCACGCGAACTGCGTAAGCGGGTTCGCCCCTGACGGGCGGCAGCCTTTTTCAGCACCGGCTGAGCGGGGTACGCGAACTGTCGCAGGCGTGTTCGCCCTTTCCGGGCGGGAAGTTTTCCGCTGCACCTCAGCGGGGGGATTCGCCGTCTGCGGACGGCGGGAACGTGCCGCGCCCCGCGGCAGGGGCAAAAAGGAAGGACAACCTGCGGTTTTCCTTCCTCTTTGAACTCCTACCTTTCCCTTATTTGTTAGCCTGGCGCAGAACAGAGACCGGCGACCGCTTCGAAACAGGGAACGGCAGTCGGGTGACCGTTGTGTGTCTTTCGTGAAATGTTCGCAATTCACAGATAGCGTACTGCTACACAGATGGTTTTATCAACGCAGGCGCGACACAAGGTGAATTGCCCGTAGGGCAAGAGAGGGTCCCCTGGGGGATAGCAGTGTCGCGCAGCTCTTTGGCACGTTGTAACGGACGGCACCTGCGGGTTTAATAATTGGTACAATCTATCTCGTAGGGTGCGCCGACCTCGGCGCACCGCCAAACAAAGGAAAACATCATGTTAAATCTTCATTTTAACGAAAAAATCCGGTTTTCCTCTTGCATTTTCCCGCAAAATGTGTTTTAATAATTCTGTTATGAATATTCCAATGCGATGAGCAGGAAAAGTAACGCTGTGTTCCTCTTTCTCAGAGAGAACGGTCCCATGGCTGCAAGCCGTTTATCGAGGTATGGCGCGAAGTTCCCCTGTGAGCACCGGTGCTGAATAGATGCAGTAGGCGCCGGCGAAGTAACGCTCCGTTACCGGCGTTCAATGAGTGCCCGATTTTTTCGGGAATCAGGGTGGTACCACGGAAGTTTTACGCCTTTCGTCCCTAATTTTGGAGGGATGAAAGGCGTTTTTTGTTTCATTAGGAATTACTAATTGGTATAAGAGACCATCCCTTATATACAAGCCAAAGAAGGAGAATTGGTATGAAAGAAAAGCTGCAAGGCATTTTGCAGACCGCGAAGGAGCAGCTCGCTGCCGCGAAGGATTCGCGCGCGCTGGACGAGGCCCGCGTTAAGTTCCTCGGCAAAAAGGGTGAGCTGACCGCGCTGCTCAAGGGCATGAAGGACGTTGCTGCAGAGGAGCGTCCGGTTGTTGGTCAGCTGATCAACGACGTTCGTGCGGAGATCGAAACCATCATTGACAAGCAGAAGAAGCTGATCGAGCAGGCTGCGCTCGAGAAGAAGCTGGAGGCGGAGACCATCGACGTTACCCTGCCGGGTGAGGACGTTGTCATCGGCAAGAAGCATCCGCTGAACATCGTGCTCGACGAGTTCAAGGAGATTTTCCTCGGTCTGGGCTTCTCGATTGCTGAGGGTCCGGAGGTTGAGCTGGATCACTACAACTTTGAGGCGCTGAACATTCCGAAGGACCATCCGGCACGCGACACGCAGGATACCTTCTATATTTCGGATAACGTTGTGCTCCGCACGCAGACCTCTCCGATGCAGGTCCGCACGATGGAAAAGCGCAAGCCGCCGATCCGTATTATTGCGCCGGGCCGTGTTTACCGTTCGGACGCCGTTGACGCAACCCACTCTCCGCTGTTCCATCAGATCGAGGGTCTGGTTGTCGATAAGGGCATCCGCATGAGCGACCTGAAGGGCATCCTCGAGCTGTTTGCAAAGAAGCTGTACGGCGAGGACACGGTTGTTCGTTTCCGTCCGCATCACTTCCCGTTCACCGAGCCGTCTGCGGAGATGGATATCCAGTGCTACCGCTGCCACGGCGAAGGCTGCCCGCTCTGCAAGGGCGAGGGCTGGATTGAGATCCTCGGCTGCGGCATGGTTCACCCCAAGGTGCTTGAGATGAGCGGCATCGACCCGAATGAATACTCCGGCTACGCCTTCGGCATCGGTCTGGAGCGTATGGTTATGGGCCGCTTCAAGATCGACGATATCCGTCTGTTCTATGAGAACGACGTTCGATTCCTGCACCAGTTCTAAGCGCTGACGCCTTATAGGGGACTTCAAAAGTCCCCTATATACGAAAAACGGTTCCTGGCGAAACCGCTTTTCGATACCCGAACGACGCCGCCCACGGCGGCTGGGTCGGGGTGTAAAAACGCAGGTACACGCCCCGCGTTTTTACGAAACAGCAAGGCTGTTTCTATTTCATGCGCGCCTGATGGCGCGATACTATCAAGGAGGAAATATCCTATGAAGTTGCCATTATCCTGGCTTTCGGATTATACCGATATGAACGGCATCACGCCGAAGGAGTATGATGCCAAGCTGACTATGTCCGGCTCCAAGGTCGAGGAGGTTTACTATCTCGGCGCAGAGATCGAAAATGTTGTTACCGGCAAGATTCTCGAGGTTGTCGATCACCCGGATTCCGACCATCTGAAGATTTGCCAGCTCGATGTCGGCAAGGAGGAGCCGGTGCAGATCGTCACCGGCGCACCCAATGTAACGCCTGCGTCCGTTGGCGAGATCTGTCCGGTCTGCCTGCACAAGTCCACCCTGCCGGGCGGCGTGAAGATCACCAAGGGCAAGCTGCGCGGCGTGCCGTCCAACGGCATGATGTGCTCGTTCCAGGAGCTGGGTCTGTCCCACGGCTGCGTACCGTATGCGTGCGAAAACGGCATCCTGTTCCTGCCGGCCGGCACCCCGGTTGGCGAGGACATCAAGAAGGTACTCGGTCTGGACGACTGGGTTTCCGATTTTGAGATTACGTCCAACCGCCCGGACTGCCTGAGCGTGATCGGTCTGGCCCGCGAGACTGCGGCTACCTTCGACCGTCCGTTCAGCGTCAAGACCCCGGAGGTCAAGGGCGTGGGCGACGACATCAACGAGTATATGTCGGTTGAGGTCAAGGATACCGACCTGTGCCCGCGCTACACCGCCCGCATTGTTAAGAATATCAAGATCGAGCCGTCTCCGGCGTGGATGCGCGAGCGTCTGCATGCCTGCGGCGTTCGTCCGATCAACAACATCGTTGATATCACCAACTATGTTATGCTCGAGTACGGCCAGCCGATGCATGCGTTCGACTACAAGTGCCTGTCCGATGGCCGCATCGTTGTCCGCCGTGCCCGCAACGGTGAGTCCATCCAGACTCTGGACGGCGTAGATCACGACCTGAGCGACAAGATGCTTGCCATCTGCGACAACGACAAGCCGGTTGCTGTTGCAGGCGTTATGGGCGGCGCAAACTCCGAGATTATGGACGACACCAAGACCGTCGTTTTCGAGTCCGCAAACTTCCACGGCGCTACCGTTCGTATCACCGCAAAGGCGCTCGGCATGCGTACCGAGGCCTCCGGCCGCTTTGAGAAGGGCCTTGACCCGCGCATGACCCTCGATGCAGTCAACCGTGCGTGCGAACTGATCGAGATGCTCGGTGCAGGCGAGGTCGTTGACGGCATTATCGATGTTGACAACTCCGACCCGAACCACAAGCGTCTGCCGTTTGAGCCGGACAAGATGAACGCGCTGCTCGGTCTGGAGCTGTCCACGGAGGAGCAGGTAAAGCTGCTCGAGAAGCTGGGCTTCCAGATCGAGAACAACGAGGTCGTTGTGCCGTTCTTCCGCACCGACATCAACCGTATGTGCGACGTAGCCGAGGAAGTTGCCCGCATGTACGGCTACGACAAGATTCCGACCACGCTGTATGCCGGTGAGATGGTACAGGGTGAGTTCACGCCGGCTCAGCAGGCGGAGCGCGCTGCTGCGCTGGTTTGCCGCGAGGCGGGCTTTGACGAGTCCATGAGCCACTCGTTCATCTCCCCGAAGTTCTACGACATGATCGGCTGGGACGAGAACGACCCGCGCCGTATCTCCACCACCATCCTCAATCCGCTTGGTGAGGATTTCAGCGTAATGCGTACCACCGTGCTGCCGTCCATGCTGGATAATCTGGCGCACAACCACGCGCATCGCAACCCGACCGCTTCGCTGTACGAGCTGGGCACCATCTACACCCCGACCGTCAAGGACGGCAAGGCTGACCCGGACGTACTGCCGCACGAGGAGAAGATCCTGACCCTCGGCAGCTACGGCCGCCTGTCCTTCTTCCAGTTCAAGGGCGTAATCGAGGCGCTGCTGCGTGAGCTGAACATCAAGGGCGCGTCCTTTGCTCCCGAGAAGGCCAACCTGTCCTACCACCCGGGCCGCTGTGCCAAGGTGCTCATTGACGGCAAGGAGATCGGCGTATTCGGCACCATTCATCCGACCGTTGCCGCACGCTACGGTCTGTCCGGCGAGGTACTCGCTGCCGAGCTGCAGATGGACGCGCTGCTGGCCGCCATCGACCCGGAGAAGCTGTATCATCCGCTGCCCAAGTTCCCGGCATCCACCCGCGATATCGCCGTTCTGGTTGATGATGCCGTTCCGGCGGCTTCCATGCAGGCCGCTGTTGAGAAGGCGGCAGGCAAGCTGCTCGAGTCGGTCAAGCTGTTCGACGTTTACAAGGGCAAGGGCATCCCGGAGGGCAAGAAGTCTGTTGCATATTCGCTGTCCCTGCGCGCACCCGACCGTACCCTCACCGACGAGGAGTGCGACAAGGCAATGCGTGCCGCTATCTCGGCGCTTGAGACCGAGTTCGGCGCTCAGCTGCGCGGTTAAGTTCCTGAATTGGATAGAGAAAGAGCAGATGCTTGGCATCTGCTCTTTTTTTGCTTATTCGTAGGCGGAATAGTCGATCTGATCCGGACGCGGCTCCCATGCGACAATTTTACTGCCCTTGGAAGGCTCGGTCATCGGAGCGGTATCCGATGGGGAGGCAGTGAGTACGATTTTCTGCGTCAGCTTGTCCTGGTTGCGCGTATGTCGGGTCTTCGTGAGCTGCAGATTGCGCAGATTGCCGGAGAACTGCGTTTCATACAGCTCTTCCCAATACGATTCGTTCAAGGTGGTTGAAGTGGTGCCGGAGATAGAGCCGTCCGCAGTATTCAGCGTGTAGTTCACCTTAGATTTGGGTTCGTCATCATATTGGTAGACATTGGCCTCATATGCTGCCGTATAGCGTGTGCCGCTGCGGGTAAACAGCGTGTCACCGGCGGATTCTTCCAGATCGCGGCGGTCTTGCAGTGCATGCGCATAAACACCGCTCCAGCCGGTACCGGCAGCGTCTTTTTCGCTGTTGATGACGATGGATTCACCGATCGTATGCACCTTGCCCTGTGCCAGCTCGGACCAGCGTTCGGGAGAATCATTGGAGCCTCTCTGCGTATCCATGGTGTAAACCTTGAGCCATGCACCGTTTTTCATGGCAGTCATGCGGTCGTTCAGTTTGGTGTCAAACTCGGCCCAGTCGGCGAAAACGCCGGACAGTGCGGGACAATGCAGGTAGAAATGGCCGTAGGTGTCCGTTGTGCGCAGTTGGACCTGCAGATTTTTACGGTCCGCGGCGCTGAGATCATGCAGAGCCGCGTAAACCGCGGTCTCGATAGAGCTGTCGTAGCCGTATCGCGGGAAGAAATTCTGCGGCAGTTCGCCTAAATCGGCAGAGATCGTGGCCTCGATGCCGTTTTCGTCGGTCAGTGCATTGATTTTGGCAGACGCGTTATAGGTTGTGTCGCCGGAGATGGTGTTGAATACCGTGTAAGCGGCACTGATATCGACCGTGCTTTGCAGAGCCTTTGCGTTCTGGCCGTAGGACGGCTGTGCCTTGAGCCACTGATTGAGAACGGTAAAGCGGCTGTCAATGTCGGCAATCAGTGCATCGCGGTCATAAAGAACCGCAGTCTGCACACTGTTGTCCCACTGCACGGTAAGGCCAAAGCCTTCCGCGAAAAAGCGAATCGGAACGTAAGTACGTCCGCTTTTCTTGTACGGCGCAGAGTCAACATCGGTGGTTTTGATGACCTTTCCGGTGCTGTCATCGGTTATGGTAAGCTGCTTGCCGCCAAGCGAGAAGGCAAGTGTCTGCCCGTCCTTTTTAGCGGTAATCGCACCTGCGTTGTAGTCCACTTCGGCACCGAGCGCCTCGGCGATTGCACGGAAGGGAACCATGGTACGGTTGTTCACCTTTTCCGGCTTTGCGTCCGGAAATTTGACGATGCAGCCATTCAGCTGCACGGTAAGCTGCTCGCGCAGCGGAAATTCATCGTCACATACCATGGATAAGGCTGCTTGATGATAGAAATCTTCCACACTGTCATAGATACGCATGTCGATGTCAAATTGCAGTTCTTCCATGGAACCAATGAAATAATAGTCCAATGCGATCTTCGGATTGGCCAGTATCTTCTCCATGTACTGGCGATACCGGTCGCTTGCCGTGTCATAGTCGAACGTGTAGAATCTGTGGGTAGTGGCTTCAAAATCAGCTGCGCTGTCGTACCCAAACTGCTGATACATCGGCGGTGTGGTATCCAGTGCGAGCGCGCTCGGCGCAGAGCCTGCCAGCAGCAGTGCCGCCAGTGCCGCAGAGGCAAATCGTTTCATCTTTTTCATGTCGTAACCCCCTCATGTTGGTGTTACTACCATTGTACAGGAAATCGGTAGGGGTTGTCTACCTGTAACCTGACGCAAATTGGCAGAGAAAAATCGGCATATTGCCCATGCAGCCGCATAGGGTAGAGCAAGGGAGGGCACTGCTATGTTTATCACGATCACACGCACGGGTCTGCGCCGAATCGGTGTGGGACTTAGCGCTTTTGCGGTTCTGACTGCGGTTTTCATTCTGTTTCCGCGCGAAAATACTGAGCCAACAGCCGCCGAACAGGCGGTTCCCGCGTCTGTCAGCGACTGGGGATTATCGTTCCAGACCGAGGGACAGCCGCCGGTCGGCAATGTCTCCGCCGAGGAACTGCGGCAGTACAACGCGTTTTACGTCGGTGACACGAGCCGAAAGACCATCTACCTGACGTTCGACGCGGGCTACGAGAACGGCTGCACGCCTGCTATTCTGGATGCGCTCAAAAAGCATAACGCGCCTGCCTGCTTTTTCGTGGTGGGCAACTTTATTGATACTGCACCGGATCTCGTAAAGCGCATGGCAGCGGAAGGGCATATTGTGGGCAACCACACGCTGCACCATCCGGATATGTCCGGCATTGCGGATAAGAGCGCGTTTGCGGCAGAGCTGAACGGTCTCGAGGAGAAATACACCGCGCTGACCGGTCAGCCGATGCAGAAATTTTATCGTCCGCCGCAGGGCAAGTTCAGCGAGGAGAATCTCCGGCAGGCGCAGGAGCTGGGGTATACCACGGTTTTCTGGTCGCTCGCGTATGTGGATTGGTATACGGATAATCAGCCGACCGATGAGCAGGCATTCTCCAAGCTGCTTCCGCGGATACATAACGGGGCCATCGTGCTGCTGCATTCCACCAGTGAGACCAATGCGAGGATTCTCGATGAATTGCTGACCAAGTGGGAGAGTGCGGGTTATGCCTTTGGCTCACTGACAGACCTGATATCCGGCTAAACCGCAGGGGGCGGCTCGGCGCACCGCATGTAACGATTGGTACGCGTTATCCCGTAGGGGAGCACAGTGTGCTCCCACGCAACACCAAATCACACGGTTCTCGGGCGAACACTGTTCGCCCCTACGGTTACGCAGCTGCAGATGGTTTACAAACGGTGCGCCGAGGTACGGGAAAACGATATGGTAAAATAAAACCCTCTCTGGATTTTCAGAGAGGGTTTTGTGCATTGTTTGCGTTTACGGCATCATCACGCGGCCTTCAAACTCGGCGCGGCGCTTGATGTCCTTCATGACGGTATCGAACTGGTTGAGGTCGAGCGACTGTGCACCGTCGCAGAGGGCGTGTGCGGGATCGTTATGCGCCTCGATGATCAGGCCGTCAGCACCGGCAGCGATGGCTGCGCGGGACAGCGGCTGCACCATATCACGGCGGCCTGCTGCGTGGGACGGGTCGATGATGATGGGCAGGTGGCTGAACATTTTAACCAGCGGAACAGCGGAGATATCCAGATTATTGCGGATCAGCTTCTCAAAGGTACGGATGCCGCGCTCGCACAGGATAACATTGGTATTGCCGCCTGCGAAAATGTACTCGGCAGCCATGAGGAACTCCTCCATGGTGGCGGACAGACCGCGCTTGAGGAGGATCGGCTTGTTGCAGCGGCCCAGCTCCTTCAGCAGCATGAAGTTCTGCATATTGCGGGCGCCAAGCTGGATGATATCCACATCCGCGAACAGGTCGAGGTGCTTTTCGCTCATGATCTCGGTGACGATCGGCAGACCGGTCTGACGCTTTGCCTCGAGCAGCAGCTTGAGACCCTCGTCCTCCAGACCCTGGAACGAGTACGGGGAGGTACGCGGCTTGAATGCGCCGCCGCGCAGGAAGGATGCACCGGCAGCCTTGACGCGCTCGGCACACTCGACGATCTGTGCTTCGTTCTCGACCGAGCACGGACCTGCCATAACATTGAAGTAGCCGGTGCCGATCTTGCGGCCCGCAACCTCGATGATCGTGTCCTCGGGATGGAATTTGCGGTTGACGGCCTTAAACGGCTCGGTCACGCGCTGTACACGCTCGACCACGTCATACGCCATAATGTCCCTTTCATCGAGCCGGGTCGTGTCGCCCATCAGGCCCAGGATGGTGGTATCTGCGCCCTCGGAATAGTTGATCCGCAGCCCCATATCCGTGAAATGCTGCATCAGTTTTTCGACATGTCCTTTGTCGCTGTTTTGTTTGAGTACAACGATCATTTCAGTTCACTCCTTCACAATGTGATAAATTTTAAGCAAGATTTACGGTACGCTTAAATTTTTTCAGCTTTTTTACAGCGTACGATTTGAAGTATACCATATCAGAGGGCAAAAAGAAAGAGCGATTTACGACAAATCGCCCTTTGATTTTCCACGCTTTTTGCACATGGTTGCTTTCTGCTAACCGGCTGCTTACGATGCGTTTGCCGCCTCATCGGCCTTCAGCTCCTTGTATTTGGCGGTTACTGCGCTGCAGAATTCATCCCAGCGTCCGCTGTTGATGAGGGTGGACGGGCAGATTTTGCCCGAAAAGTCCTGATGCTTTTTCAGTGCCTTGGACGGGTTCAGGTCGTACTCGATCAGCAGCCGCGCGCACAGCTTTTCGGTGTTGATGAGCGTCTGTTCGTAGTTGCCGTCCGAGTTGACGCACATTTCAATGCCGATGCCGTTCATGTTGCCGCCGTTCTTCTCCATGCCGTCGCCTGCGTGATAGGCAGTCTCATCATCCGGCAGATGGTGGTAGATCTCGTGATCGTCCACCGTGTAGTGCCACGAAACAATGCCCTCCCCGGCGTTGGCGTTCTGGTGGATGAATGAGTTGTGCGCGGCCGCATTTGCGCCGGAGCCGGTGTTGTCGGTCTCGTGGATGACGAGATACTTGATCTCGCGCTTCTGTCCCGGACGGGCGCGTGTGCCCTCGGGAAGAAAGTCGGTCATCACCGGAATATCCTCAATGTAGGTCAGACCGGCGTCGGTCTGCGGCTCGCGGAACACGATCTTCTGTGTCAGCATGCCTGCCGCAAACGACACGATCATCAGTCCGACTGTCAGCATCAGGCTGACCCGAAGTCCCTTGCTTCTCTTTTTGCGTGCCATGATTCACCTTATCTTTTCAAAATGATATCGTCTTACTGTTCCATTGTACTACGTTTTACGCGATTTTTCAAAACAAAGACTGTAAACTTTTTGTGATGGCGACACCATATATGCGGATTCGGTATCAAATTCGTAAAATTTGCAAGATGAACTTGCATTTGCACGCGGATTCCCTTATAATAAAAGTTACTCGGAGAGGCGAAGCCTTTCAGCAGAATTTCTTTGACCGCCCGGTTTCTGCGCGAAAACGGTGCCAAGGCCATACGGACAGCCGGGTCAAATGCCGAAACTGGCAACTTTGTTGCCTTATTGAATTTTATAAGTTGGCTGACTAAAAGCCGTGTGCCGCGGGCGCATCACACTTGTGAAACGATCAATAAGAGTACAAAGGCAACACCGTACAATTAAGACTGCGGCGCTTTGCGGAAATTTTGCCCCCTGATTTCGTTGTGATTTTTTGCAATACAGCAAGTATTGACGCAAAACCACGCCTTATCAGAGCACAAAATTTACTCGCAAATCACTCTTGCTTCATTATGCGGTATTGCCTAAAAGTAACGATTCTTGCTATATAGACTCTTTCCTCTTCCATAAAACCTACGGAATGTGCAGAAGCATCTGCAAAAAGAGAATGATCATCCCCAAGTGAAAGCGTACCGTGTGTACCCCTTTCGCCTGGGGATTTTTTGGTATTGTGAGGATATGAAATGCAGAACAAGCTTAAACTTTACGGGTTCAACAACCTGACCAAGGCGCTGTCCTTCAACATTTATGATGTCTGCTATGCAAAGACCGAGCGCGAACAGCGTGACTACATCAAATATATCGACCAGCAGTACAACTCCGAACGACTGACCGGCATTCTCGAGCGGGTGACTGAGATGATCGGTGCGCATGTGCTGCACATTTCCAAGCAGGATTACGACCCGCAGGGTGCCTCCGTAACCTTTCTCATCGCGGAGGAGCACATGAAGCCCGCGCTCGAGCCGGATACCATTGTCGCGCACCTCGACAAGAGCCATGTTACCGTGCATACCTACCCGGAGTACCATCCGGATACCTGCCTTGCCACCTTCCGCGTGGATATTGATGTTGCCACCTGCGGCGAGATCACGCCGCTGTCTACGCTCGATTACCTCATCGGCTCGTTCGATTCGGATATCATCACCATGGACTACCGCGTGCGCGGCTTTACCCGCGATATCGAGGGCAAAAAGCTGTTCATGGATCACCATATGACGTCCATTCAGGACTTTATCGACCCGAAAACGCTCGAGCGGTACGACGCCTACGACATTAACGTGTACCAGTCCAATCTGTTCCACACCCGTATGCTGCTCAAGGAGGTCGATCTGCAGAACTACCTGTTCAATACCGACATCTATGAGCTGCCGCCGAAAACAAGACTCAAGATTCACTCCGACCTCAGACGAGAGATGATTGAGATATTTTCGGGCAAGAACATCTACTGATTTCGATTGAAAATACATTTTCAATCGAGAAAGACAAACCGAACGATGTTCGGATTTGTCTCACAATATAATTTGCGCGTCGCTGCGCGGCACACAAAGTTTATTCCTTGTATAAAAACCGTGATACATGCTCCCGGTTTTTATCAATCTGCTGCGCAGATTGTATTTCATGCGCGCTTCGCGCGAAAGCGCAGCATATCATTCTCTGCCGAAAGAAGGCATTTTTATGGATCAATCCCGTGCGCCGATCATGGAGGCGCTCGAAAACTTCAAAGACATGCGTATTGTGCCGTTCGATGTGCCCGGACACAAGCGCGGACGCGGCTCGCCGGAATTAACGAAATTCCTCGGTCAGCAGTGCATGACGGTGGACGTCAACTCGATGAAGCCGCTCGACAATCTGTGCCACCCGACCAGTGTTATCCGCGAGGCCGAGGAGCTGGCGGCGGATGCGTTCGGTGCGGCGCACGCCTTCCTGATGGTGGGCGGCACGACGAGCAGCGTACAGGCGATGATCCTGTCCGTTGTCAAGCGCGGAGACGAGATCATCCTGCCGCGCAACGTACACCGCAGCGTCATCAACGCGCTCGTGCTGACCGGCGCGATTCCGGTTTACGTCAACCCGCAGATGAACGACCGGCTTGGCATTTCGCTCGGTATGTCGGTCGCGGATGTGAAGGCCGCCATTGAGAAGCACCCGTCCGCGAAGGCGGTGCTCGTCAACAACCCGACCTACTACGGCATCTGCTCGAACATTCGGGAAATCGTAAGGCTCGCGCACGCGGCAGGCATGAAGGTGCTCGCTGACGAGGCGCACGGCACGCATTTCTACTTCGGTGAAAATATGCCGGTCTCCGCGATGGCGGCAGGCGCGGATTTGGCATCCGTTTCCATGCACAAGTCGGGCGGCTCGCTCACGCAGTCCAGCTTTCTGCTGTGCGGTCCGTCCATGAACGCGGAGCACGTTCGCCAGATTATAAACCTGACCCAGACGACCTCCGGTTCGTACCTGCTGATGGTCAGTCTGGATATTTCGCGCAAGAACCTTGCCCTGCACGGCAAGGAGATTTTCCGAAAAGTCGTTGACCTGACGACCTATGCGCGTGAGGAGATCAACGCCATCGGTGACTACTACGCCTACGGCAGCGAGCTGATCAACGGCGACACCGTGTACGATTTCGACACGACCAAGCTGGCGGTGAACACACTGGATGTTGGTCTGGCGGGCATCGAGGTGTACGACATTCTGCGCGATTTTTACGATATTCAGACCGAGTTCGGTGATCTCGGCAACCTGCTCGCCTATGTTTCGGTGGGCGACCGAGAGCGCGACCTGGAACGTCTGGTAGCCGCTCTCGCGGATATTCGCCGCCGCTACAAGCGCGACAAGGCAACGCTCATGCGGCAGGAGTATATCTCTCCGCAGGTGGTCGCCGGCCCGCAGGAGGCGTTCTACGCGGACAAGAAGGCCATGCCGCTCGAGGAGTCGGTCGGACGCATCTGCGCGGAGTTTGTCATGTGCTATCCGCCCGGCATCCCGATCCTCGCGCCCGGTGAGCGTATCACCCGCGATATTCTTGATTATATTCGCTACGCCAAGGAAAAGAACTGCATGCTGCTCGGCACCGAGGACCCCGAGGTGAACAGCCTGCAGGTCATCCGCGGCGTTGTCAGCCCGGAATAAAAGGAGCGTTTCACTCATGCAACTTACCTTTACTGAAATGCACACGCCGACGGTTGGGCTGCAGATACAGGTAGACCGTCAGCTTTACACCGAACAGAGCGATTTTCAGCGCATCGACGTGTTTGAATGCGAGGAATTCGGTCGGTTTCTCACGCTTGACGGCTACATGATGCTGACCGAGCGGGATGAGTTCATCTATCACGAAATGATGGTGCATGTGCCGCTGGCCGTGCTCGGTGAGAAGATTAAAAAGGTGCTCGTCATCGGCGGCGGTGACGGCGGCTGTGTCCGCGAGCTGTGCCGCTATCAGCACATCGAGCACATCGACCTTGTGGAGATTGACGAGCGCGTTGTCGCGGTCTGCAAGGAGTACCTGCCCGGTGTGGCGTGCTCACTGGACGACCCGCGCGTGCACATTCTCTATCAGGACGGATTAAAGTATATCCGCCGGATTGAGGACGAGTACGACCTTATCATCATCGACTCGACCGACCCGTTCGGCCCGGGCGAGGGCCTGTTCACGATGGAATTTTACGGCAACTGCTACAAGGCGCTCAAGGAGCACGGCGTGCTCGTCAATCAGCACGAAAGCCCGTTCTACAAGGGCGATGCACTGGCGTGCCAGAGAGCGCACCGCAATATCGTGCACTCGTTTGAGCTGAGCCGTCTGTTTCAGGCGCATATCCCGACCTATCCGTCCGGACACTGGCTGTTCGGCTTCTCGTCGCGCGGCGTGCATCCAGTGCGCGATCTGAATCCGGACTGGTGGAACAGTCTGGGACTGGAAACCAAATATTACAATACCAATCTGCACAAGGGCGCGTTCTATCTGCCGAATTATGTGCAGAAGCTGCTGGAAAAGGTAGAGTAACGTAAGCGTTGGACAACCGCTTTCTCTGCACCGGCTGACTGGGGCACACGAACTGCGTGAGCGTGTTCGCCCCTAACGGGCGGCAGCCTTTTTTCAGCACCGGCTGAGCGGGGCGCGCGAACTGCGTGAGCGTGTTCGCCCCTAATGGGCGGAGAGTTTTTCGCTGAACCTCAGCGGGGAGTGCGCCTACCCGGCGGGGGCACAAGAGGGTAGACACCTGCGGTTTCCACCCTCTTGTGAATCACCCCTTTCCCTTGGAGGGTCTGGCGCAGATTGCCTACATGTGACCGCTGCGAAATGGGGGAACGACAGAGGATTTTTTCTTCCGTGTCTTTCTCAACCTGTTCGCAGTGTCGGATACATTACTGCTACACAGGTCGGCTACTTCCAGCAGGCGCAACATACCCGTGTTGCGCAATTCGTTAGTCCGGAGGTTACGGACGGCACCTACGCAGGATAAATGATACCAAACATCTAAATTCGCAGATGCCGTGCGTTACAACGTGCCAAGGATTTGCGCGGCACGGGTATGCCGCGCCCTGCGTAGAGTAACCCATATGTGTAGCAGTACGCTGTCTGTGGACTGCGAAAAGGCGGAGAAAGACACGCTGAGGTAACCCGACTGCCGTTCCCCTTTTCCTGCTTACGCAGTCTACCGTCTGCACCCAAGCTATCCCAACAAGGGAAACGGGTGTTCAAAGAGGGTAGAAACCGTAGGTGTCTACCCTTTTTGCCCCCGCCGCGGGTGCGGCGCGTTCCGTTCGCTTCTCAAGCGGCAGTTTAACAAATAAAGACCATTCAATAAATCTAAATTATATATACAGTTAAAAATGAGGAGGAATTAACAATGGGAAGAGCATTGATCATCGGCTGCGGCGGTGTTGCCGGCGTAGTTATCCACAAGTGCTGCCAGAACAGCGACGTTTTTGAGGAAATTATGATCGCGTCCCGCACCAAGAGCAAGTGCGACGCGATTAAGGAGAAGCTGGACGGCACGACCGCAACCAAGATCCGCACCGCCAAGGTGGATGCGGACAACGTGGACGAGCTGTGCGCGCTTATCGACGAGTACAAGCCGGACATCGTGATGAACATTGCGCTGCCGTATCAGGACCTGACCATCATGGATGCGTGCCTCAAGTGCGGCGTAAACTACATGGATACGGCAAACTACGAGCCGGAGGACACCGACGATCCGGAGTGGCGCGCCATTTACGAGAAGCGCTGCAAGGACGAGGGCTTTACCGCGTACTTTGACTACTCCTGGCAGTGGGCATACAAGAAAAAGTTTGAGGACGCCGGTCTGACCGCTCTGCTCGGCTCCGGCTTTGACCCGGGCGTAACGCAGGCGTACTGCGCTTACGCACAGAAGCATCTGTTCGATGAAATCGACACCATCGACATTCTGGACTGCAACGGCGGCGACCACGGCTATCCGTTTGCGACCAACTTCAACCCGGAGATCAATCTGCGTGAGGTATCCGCGCCCGGTTCGTACTGGGAGAACGGTCACTGGGTTGAAATCCCGGCGATGAGCATCAAGCGCGAGTACGACTTCGATCAGGTCGGCCACAAGGATATGTACCTGCTCCACCACGAGGAGATCGAGTCCCTCGCCAAGAATATTCCGGGCGTGCAGCGCATCCGCTTCTTCATGACCTTCGGTCAGTCCTACCTGACCCACATGAACTGCCTGGAGAACGTCGGTATGCTGTCCACCACCCCGATCGAGTTTGAGGGCCACCAGATCGTGCCGATCCAGTTCCTCAAGGCGCTGCTGCCCGATCCGGCAACGCTCGGTCCGCGCACCAAGGGCAAGACCAACATCGGCTGCATTTTCACCGGCAAGAAGGACGGCAAGGAAAAGACCGCCTACATTTACAACGTCTGCGACCACGAGGAGTGCTACCGCGAGGTCGGCTCGCAGGCCATCAGCTACACCACCGGCGTTCCGGCGATGATCGGCGCGGCGATGCTGCTGACCGGCAAGTGGAACAAGCCGGGCGTGTACACGGTGGAGGAGTTTGATCCCGATCCGTACATGGAGGCGCTGAACAAGTGGGGTCTGCCGTGGCAGATCAACGACAAGCCGGTACTGGTGGACTGATATGAAATTTACTGAGCTTCCTACGCCCTGCTACCTGCTCGATGAAAACCGTCTGGTGCAGAATCTGGCCGTCCTGCGGGACGTTGCTAGACGCACCGGCGCGAAGATCCTGCTGGCGCAGAAGGCGTTCTCGATGTTTTCCGTGTACCCGCTGATTCGGGAGTATCTGGCGGGCACAACGGCCTCCGGTCTGTACGAGGCACGGCTCGGTCATGAGGAATTCGGCGGCGAGACCCATGTCTACGCGCCGGCCTACGCGGAGGGCGAGTTCCGCGAGCTTCTGGAGTACGCCGACCACATTGTGTTCAACTCGTTCACGCAGTGGAAGGCCTACGGCAGCCTTGCCCGCGCGGCAGGGAAGAGCTGCGGCCTGCGGCTCAATCCGGAGTGCTCCACGCAGCCGAGCGACCACGCGATGTACGACCCGTGCGGTCCGGATTCGCGCCTCGGCATTACGATAGAGAATTTTCAGCCGGAGCTGCTCGACGGCATTGAGGGCTTCCATTTCCACACGCTCTGCGAGCAGAATTCGGACGATCTGGTGCGGACTGTCGCTGCATTTGAGCAGAATTTCGGTCAGTATATGGATGGCCTGAAATGGCTCAACCTCGGCGGCGGCCACCATATCACCCGCGCGGATTACGATGTGGAAACGCTGGTGCACTGCATTGATTATCTGCAGAAAAAGTACAAGGTGCAGGTCTATCTGGAGCCGGGCGAGGCCGTTGTGCTGAATGCGGGCTATCTGGTCGCCACTGTGCTTGAGGTGATGCACAACCATAAGGACATTGCGATCCTGGATACCTCGGCGGCGTGCCATATGCCGGACGTGCTCGAGGTGCCGTACCGTCCGCCGGTGTACCGCGGCGGCGAGCCGGGTAAAAAGGCGTTCACCTATCTGCTGACCGGCCGCTCCTGCCTCGCAGGCGACGTCATCGGTGAGTATTCGTTCGATGTGGCGCTCGGCGCCGGTGAGCAGGTCGTGTTCGAGGACATGGCGCTCTACACCATGGTCAAGACCAATACGTTTAACGGCATGCCGCTGCCGCTCATCGCGGTAAGACGCGCCGACGGCACGGATGAGGTTGTGCGTATGTTTGGGTATGAGGAGTTTAAGCGGAGACTTTCGTAAGTTCCTGCCGGGCGGGAGTCTGTTTCTCTGCACCGGCTGACCGGGGGACTTGAACCGCGCAGGCGGTTCACCCTATCCGGGCGGCAGGTTTTTTCAGCACCGGCTGAGCGGGGGGGCACGAACTGCCGCAGGCGTGTTCGCCCCTGACGGGCGGGGAGGTTTTCGCTGAACCTCAGCGGGGAGTGCGCCTACCCGGCGGGGGCACAAGAGGGTAGACACCTGCGGTTTCCACCCTCTTGTGAATCACCCCTTTCCCTTGAGGGTCTGGCGCAGATTGCCGACATGTGACCGCTGCGAAATAGGGGAACGGCAGAGGATTTTTTCTTCCGTATCTTTCTCAACATATTCGCAGGGTCAGATAGTGTTCTGCTACACAGGTCGGCTACTTCCAGCAGGCGCGGCATAACAGTGCCGCGCAAACCGTTTGCGGGTGCAAATCAGCTATAATCGCAGGATTTGGATAATCTGCACAGGTAAAAATGTTGCGCGGCACTGTCATGCCGCGCTCTGCGTTGAGTAACCCGCCTGTGTAGCAGTACGCTGTCTGTGAACTGCGAAAAGGCGGAGAAAGATACGCTGAGGTAACCCGACTGCCGTGTCCTTTTCCTGCTTACGCAGTCTACCGTCTGCACCCAAGCTATCCCAACAAGGGAAAGGTAGGAGTTCAAAGAGGAAGGAAAACCGCAGGTTGTCCTTCCTTTTTGCCCCCCGCGGCGGGCGCCGCAGTCTCCCGCGCTCCGCAGAGCGCAACTTCCTCGCTGAACCTCAGCGAAAAACTCTCCGCCCGTCAGGGGCGAACCGCCTGCGCGGTTCAAGTGCCCCAGAGGGTCGGTGCCGGAAAACACGAAAATGTCAATAGTAAATGCGAAAAAAATATAAAAAAATATAATCAGGCTTCCCGCGCCAATTCTTCAAGGCATTCCGCGAACACGATTTCAGAGGTTTTCCAGCCCAATATTTCACGCGGATAATTGTTTATCCATGCTTCCGTTTCCTTGATGCTCGCCCGGCTTACCTTGTTGAAGTCGGTTCCTTTCGGGTACTTCCGCCGAATCATTTTGTTTGCACACTCATTTGACCCGCGTTCGCAACTTGTGTACGGGTGGCAATAATACATTTTGGTTCGTCTGCCTTTCCGTAGGATAGACCGTTCAAGGCTCTTCACGTCGGAGAACTCCCCGCCGTTGTCTACGGTGATTGTCTGGAACACGCGCGGAAACAGCGCCCCGAACCTCCGTTCAATACGGTTCAGGGCGCGAACTGTGCTGATTGCGGTTCTGTCGCGCATTTTCTCTATAATTTCTTTTCGCGTCAGGCGCTCCGTCATAACCAGCAAGGCGCATGAACCCTCTTTGCTTGAATATACGGTGTCCATTTCCCAATGCCCGAAAGTGATTCGCTGGTTAATCACTTCCGGGCGTTTTTCTATACTCTCGCCCCGCGGGGCGCGTTTCGTTGTCTTTACCCGGTGATAGGGCCGCTTGCGATTCGGCTTCTCCGGCAAGTCCTTGTTCGTCAGGTTCAAGAAAACGCCCTTTTCAATGTAGCTGTAAAACGTGCTGACGCAAATAGAGGTTTTGAACGTCCGGCCCTCTAACTCTATGTCGGCAAGGGCCGCGGCGGGCGAACGGTCTTCTTCAATGACCTTGCGTTCCAAATAGTCGGCAAGTTCGCGGTCATTGCCGATTTTCAGCGGTGCGCCTTTTGCCGCGAGGTTTTCGCGGTATCTCCGTTCTGCTCCGTCCGGGTTGTATCGGTCTTCCGTAATCCATGTTGCACCGTCCAGCCACTCCCAACGGGAACGCTTGATTTCTCTGTAAATCGTGCTGACGTGAACGTGAAGTTCCGCCGCAATCTGCTTCGGCGTATCGCCGCGGTTCAAGCCGTATTCGATTTTCCGCCGATCTGTAAGCTGTAAATGACTGAAACAATGCCCCATGCTATAACCTCCCAATATGCGAAACCCGCCCAAACTATCAAGCCGGGCGGGTTTTGTTCCTCTTTTCAGCGGTTCCCCGCAAAAAGATTATAACAATACTTTTATACTAACGCAAGTATAAAAAACTATTGCTCATTTTCTGTCAGCCATTCCATAGATACACCAAGTATCTTCGCAAGCACCGCAAGTTCATAATCGGTCACAAAGCGGGTCCCGATTTCAATTCTGCTCACGCTGTCCCGCTCCATTGTAATTCCTGCAACTTGTAGACGCGCCGCAAGGTCTGTTTGCGTGATATTCAACCGGGCGCGTGCTTCTTTGACGCGATTTCCGCAAAGGTTCTTTCGCCCCTTGTAGTCGTATATTTTCAACCGCCGATTCCTCCTTTTGTGTTAAAGGTCTGCATTTTTCTTGACTTTAACACAATAAGCGTTGATAATTGTGTTAAAGGTCAGAATCCAGAAAAAGCAATGGTCCGGCCTTTGAAAATAACGCAAGCCGCCCGGACGCTGGGCGGCAGAACGGAGGATTCCACATGAAAAAGGTTCTATCTCTTGTCCTTGCGGCGGCGCTTGCCGTATCCCTCTCCGCCTGCGGCGGCGCTCTTGTCGATCTGGACACACCCAAATCGGAGGAACTGACGGCGCAGTATGATTTTTACCCCGATGCCATGAACACCATTCGGGCAGATATGAAAATCACTCCCGAACAGGCCGATGAAGTCTTTATCATTCTGACTTCCTGCGGCCTTGATGGGAAGATTACAAGCATTTCCGAAAGCAAGGGCGCGTATACCGTCTATTACGGCGGTTCGTCCCTCGACGTTGCACTTTCTGACGGTGCGGTTGAAGCCGTCTATTCCGGGCGTGATATGCTGTACCCCGAATATCACAAGCACAATGTCTTGATGGACTATGACTTGACCGTAAAGGACGTGAAAACGGGTTCCGGCGATAAAATCGGTGAATACGCCTATATCCGCATTACGAAAGCACAGCTTCAAGCCATTACGGAAGAAAACTACAAAGAATTCGTTGAAACCGTCGTCAAGGACAGCGGCTACAACTGGGTTGCAATTCTTTGTGATGACGGCACGGGTATTTGTTTCCCCGGTTCTATGTACTATGTCGGTACATACGGGAAGCAAGATACCGACGGTTCCATTCTTGAAGATTACGGCGCTATCACGCTGGACGAAAACGGCGGCTATACATACGAACAGTTCTGAACAGCAGGAAAGCAAAAGCGACGGGCGCAACGCCCGCCGCTTTCTTTATGCCTTTTCCTGCTCCGCGTCTGCCGCGGCCTGAACCTCTGCCGCGAACTGCTCCGGCGACAGTCCCAACACCGCCGCCGCCCGTTCGTCCATCAGCGATTCGATCATATCGTTTATGCTGTCAAACCCGCTTGCCTTTGCCGCTCTCTGATATACGGACTTTTTGCCTTTCTTCACATACGGGTAAATCCTGTCATAGTTTTTGCTATTGTATTTCCGCTTCGCGTCTGTCGCGGCTTGCCCGCGTGGATTTCCATATTTGCTTGCCATTGTCACCACTCCTTTACTTGTCCATTTTATCACGCTGTTTATACTAACGCAAGTATAAAAAAACCACAATCTAACGTTAGTATATTTGTGCATCATTCCAGCTTGTTTTTATACTAACGTTAGTATATAATCATAATCAGAAAGAGAAACCAAAGCCGCCCGGTTGTCGGGGCGTAGAGTTCGACAACAGCCAACCTTACGGGCTGACACGAAAAGGGAACCGACACGGCGTACAACAACACTTCGACTTCTGGTTTTTATATATGGGGGTAATCAATATGAAAAAGTTCGAGATCGGCAAGGAATATTTTGACCGTAGCGCCTGCAATCACGATTGCATTTTCACCATCAAGATTATCAAGCGCACCGAAAAGACGGTGACGTTCGAGCGTAACGGCAAGACCCGCCGCGCAAAGCTGTTCTTCGATGAACACGGCGAATATATCATTCCCGAACGTTATTCTATGGCCCCGGTCTTCCGTGCTGAAAACGAGGTTCAGCCGGAAGAGGAACCCAGCGTCGAGGAAGCCGCCGTCGAAACGTCCTGCGGCGTTGAAATCGCCCAGCCCGCCGACGTGAACACCGTTGTTGTTATGGTGGGTCAGCGCGTCGAACGTGTCTGCGGTGCTTGCTATCCTCCGCAGGGCGGAACCGTCATCGGCTTTGTTAGCCTGCCTGATACCCGTTTCTTTCACGGCGGCGTTTTCGCTATGGTCCTGTATGACGGCGCAAAGGCTCCTGAACGCGTCCGCCTGTCCGACATTCACCGCCGCGGGTGGCGCTCTCCCGGCGGTTCTCCGTTGGGTGTGTTCGTCGCCTGACGCTTTACCGGGGCGGCGGTTTCCGCCGCTCCGTTTTTCGCGCCGTTGTATCTACCGCAACGGCGCAAAATTTTTCTGCTTTTTCGTATTTTCTCTATTGACTTTATACTAACGTTAGTATATAATAAGAGCATAAAGAAAGGGGGTGACAAGGTGAAGAAGAAAAAGAAAAAGCCCACGAAATCGCGGGTCGATGTTCGGACCATCGTGATAACCGCAATCGTGGACTTTCTGGTAGGGCTTGCGTTACTGATAATTGATAAGCTGACGTAAGCCGAAACCCCGTATTCTATGGGCGGGTTCACCGCCCACCCATAGAATACACTTTTTCTTCTGAACTGTCAACCATGCTTGAAAAACTCGGAATCTTCCTGATCGCTGTTGCCGTTGTGAAGCTGATTATCGCCGCCGCGGTCCATTACCGCCGCAAGAAAGGGGAATGAACATGAAAAGAACTGCAAACAAGTTCCAGCGGGCCTATATGGTCGCCAAAGCCCGCGTGCAGGAAGTCGAATCCCAGCAAGAAGCCATCGAAAAGAAGTTCATTGCCGACAAAGGCATTGTCAATCCCGACGGCTCCGTTCCCGAATTCCTTTACTGCATGTAGGATGACGCGGCCTTTGAAAAGGCGAACGACGAATGCGCCGCGCTGATTGTTTCCGCCGGGCTTGAAGAAGAACTGAACGCCGCCCGTTCCGTCCTGAAAGCGTCGGAAGATAGCTTGATAGCCTACGGTCTGTCCCTTGCTCCCGCTGGGGTCCGGGCCACGTTGGAAAAGGCCGTTCAGCACAACGCCGCAACCCGCGCAAAGGTCCTTGACCTCGCGTTCCGGCTTGACGTGTCCACGGTCAGCGCATAAGATAAAGGCGGGCGGCGCAAGCCGCCGCCCGTCCTGTGGTAGAATGTGTTGGTTGTTTATGAAAAAGATTGTTGATTGCTACATATATCGGGGCGAATGGATTCTTCCTTTTGAATCCGGCTGGTTTCTGGAATCCGAAAGTTGTTCCGGGAAAGTGGGCGGCATTCCCATTTATAGGGCATTGTCGGACGCAAAGAACGCCATTCGCAAGCGTCTTGACGGGACCCAAACCGCCGAACCGCGAATAATCGGAACCGCGGGCTGGAATGAAACTTCACAACAATATTTTATCGAAAAGCGCGAAAAAAAGCCCGCCGGGGAATGACCCCCGACGGGCTTTCGTCTTTGTCCGAATCGGACGTGTTTAGTTTTCTGCGGGTTCGGTCTGGACGGCCTGTTCTTCGATGCCGACAAGCAGGCTTTCCACGGATGGGGTGTCGATGTAGCCTTTCAAATTCTCATTCGCGCCCCATGCTTTCTTCGCTTCCTCCAAAGCGGCTTCGATCATTTTTTCAATATCGCTGGACGTGAAAAGCAGTTTCAGCACCGCCGGGATTCGCTGATAAATCCAGTCCGCGACGGCGGCATATTTCAGGGAACCCGTACCGCTTCCGAACTGCTTTTCGGCCTGCGTTACAAGGTTGAAAAGGATTTGCTTCAAAATCTTTGTTTCGCCGCGCTTGATAAGCACGACAACCACCGCGAGGAAAGCGACGATGACAAGCACGCTGTCCCAATTCTTCGCAAGGAATGTAAGAACGTTCATTTCTGTTTCTCCTTTCGATCTGTCAACCAATGACGGTACAGCCGGATTCAGGGACCCAGCCCAAACCGTCGATGTGTACGCCGCACTTGCGGGCCGGATAGTAATACTTCACCGTATACGTTCCGTTTACGGTCTTGCCCTGTCCGCCGCCGTTGCTGTCACGGTACAGCGGGCCGGAATACTTCACCTTTGCACCGACGCGCATTTTCGGCGCGGTCGTACCGCTCCCGACGGCCTGCACGTCCGCCGCATTGACCCAGCCGTAAACGGTAGAACCACCGCCGGGCTGTTTGATAAGGTGGTAGGGGTGCTTTGCGCCCTTTGCAAGTGCCGTTACCTTTGCCGTTCCCGGCTTGCAGGCCGCGCCGCTTGCCGCCGCCGCGTTGGTGTAATGGGTGTTGCCCGTAAAGCGCACCACGTCGCCCACAGCGAACGCAAGCGTCGCCGGGGTGGTAGTTGTGCCGCTGGGCTTTGTCGTGCTTCCTGCGCCGTCCTGTGCGCCGCCTGCGGTGTCGTAGGTGATATACGGCAACTTCCCGTGCTTCGTCCACTTGCGCCCGTTCATGCCGGAAATAGCGCCAATGTTCAGGCACGCCGTCACCTGCACGCAGTTCTTGAAAGCGGGCGAACATTCGATGACCTTTCCACCGCCGATGTATACGCCGATATGACCGGGCAACCAGACAGCTTCACCCGGAACAATGCCGCTGAAATCAGCGGACACGCCGGAACACTTCGTAATCATGGTGTCGGCCCCAAGATCGGGAATGCCGTTGGAAGCATAGGCCGCGCCGCCGTATGGCTTCGCGGCGTTTCCGCTCCAACCCCAAAGAACGCCTTTGATAAGGCATACGCAGTCGAACCCGTAGACGGGCGGGTTCTTATCCGCCGCCGCCCGAATCATCGCCGTTCGCGCGGCCTGCTTGTTGTACCTGTGATTTGTGCAATAGCGGGACACGTTCGCGCCTGTCAGGGGCGCACCGAAACAGCCCATGACGTACAGCGTTTTATAGTTGTCCACAATGTTTTGCAATTTGTTGATAAATTCAGACGCTTTCATTTTGCCTGCTCCTTTCGCGTCTGCGGGGCTTGTGGTCCCCACCGTGGTATTTGAACCGCCGGGCTTTGCGGCGCTTCCTGCGCCATCGTAGGCGGTCAGGGCGTATGTTTCGATGATTTGAACCAGCTTGTCCGCATATTTCGGGTCGGTCGCATAGCCCGCCGCGGCGATTGCCCGGCACGCGGTTTTATAGTCCCGCTCCCCGATGACCGCTTTATAGCGGGTATTGCACGAAAGCAAGTCGGAATGATCGGCGACGCTTTCCGCCCAACTGCCATAGGCCCGGAAAAGGCCCGTCACGGTCGTAAAGGTCACGCCGTCGTAGCACTCTTGCGTTTTGCCGCTGTAAACGGCCCCGGTCCAGCTTGTCCCGGCCTTGATGCCGAACAGGGCGTTTCCCTTGACCGTCAAGCCGGATTTGCCCCAGCCGCTTTCAAGGATTGCTTGTGCTATCGTCAGGGACGCGAGGACCCCGCTTTTCTGCATATCCGCCGCGGCAAGTGCGCCCACCCGCTCGATGAATTTCTTTTGTTCCTGTGTCATGTGTATTCCTCCGTTACGGCTGAACGTTGTTCAGGTCAACGGGCATTCCCTCCGTTTCCTCCGGGTTCGCCTTTTTGATTTTCACAACGTTTTCCGCCTTTGCTTTCCACGAATAAAAGCCGATGACCGTTGCCGTTGGTGTTCCAACGTAGGCAAGGAAAACGCCAAGCTGTGAAGCGTCGAGGACGACGGCCCACACGCCCACGCCGAACCCGGCGAAATAGGTACAGAGGACCGCCCAAAGAACCAGCTTTGAACACTCTGTCTTCCGGCGGTTCTGCTTGCCCTCTCTTCGTCGGCGGGGCCGTCGTCCGCTCAACAGCAGGACGGCGGCGAACCCGCCAACCAACCCGGCGGCAACGCTGAAAAGATAAATCATGCCGCGCCGCCTTTCTTACTCTTCGTGTTCGCGCCGCTCCCGGCTCTCGAACGCGTCAAGTCGCTTGTGCGCCTGTTTCGCGGACGCTTCAACGGCGGTCAGGCGCGTAACGACTTCAACGTTCGTCTTGCGCTGTTCCTTTTGCTCCGCCTTGATTTCGTCCGTGTTGGCCTTGATATAGCCGATTTCGGTAAGAACGGTCGCGTCGCTCTTCGCTTCGTCGGCAACGTCCCTTTTCCCATTCCGGGCAAAGGCAACGTAGCCGAACACGATAGCGCAAATCGTACTAACGACGCTCAAACCTGCAAGCACTTCATTCATGTTCTTTACCTCCCGCAAATGAAGTCCCCGTAAACGCTTTTCAGCGAATACGGGGCGATTGTGGGCGGTGCTTCCTGCGAGTGATAAACCGCGCAGTCATACGCCCAAATCAAATAACGCGTTGTGTCCTCCGCCCAAATAGCAAGCGGCATAATGAAGAACCACAGCAGGCCGAACGCCGGGCAGATTTGGCCCAGCACGTTTCCCGGCTGATTGCTGTAATCCCAAACGCCCAGCCCTAACCACAGGTTCAGTACACACCCGGAAACAAATTCTACCGCAAGCACGATAACGGCTCCGATGACCGATTGCACGATGACCGGGGCGCGATAAAAGCGCGGGGCCTGATTGATAGTGCCAACCAGAACCCCGCACAGCCCGCCTACAACGAACATAGACGGGTGGGAGTACCCGCGGAAAAGCGTTTCAAATACGACGTAAGCCGCGCCCAGCGTGGCCCAAATCGTCAAGATACGTTTCACGCGTCGCCACCTGCTTTCTCAATCAGCGCCGCCATGCTTGCCGCAAGGTCGGCGGGCAGGTCCGCGCCGTACACGATAGCCGGGATTTCATCAAGCCCGGCCCGTTTAATCCACGCGTTCAGGTGGTTGCAGTAAGTGCGGTGATAGAAGACGTGGGCGGTCGCGGCCTGTGTAAGCGCGGTGAATTCCTCCGCGGTATACATACGGCAAAGTTCACCGTCGGCGTGGTACGGCACTTCCTCCGCACCCTCCTTGACCGTCTGGAACTGCGCCATAAGTTCGGTTTGGTCGTGTTCGGTCAGGCTGTAATGTGCGCCGCCCACGTCGATTCCGGCGTAGATAGCCGCGGAACACGCAAGGCCGATTTCGGCTTTCTTCGCCGTGCGGACCTGCTCAACGTCGTTCCAGTCCTGCGGCGGGGTCACGCCCAGCCGCTCCAACTTCATATCACGAATGCTGTCTTCTCTGTGCTGAATGCTCATTCAAAGTTACCTCCCGCAGACGTAATGAAGCAATCGCCCGTTGCCGTTCCGCGCTTTACCTTGATGCGGAAATTGTAGCCCCAAGCGCTCGCCGTTTTGGTGGTGTTGGAAAGGAAGAACTTACTTCCGCTTACGACGTTCTGCGTCACGTCCTCCCACGTCGGGGAAGCGTCGTTGCCGTTGTTGCAGACTTCCACGGTGAATTTTGCACCTGCGGGAATTTGACGCACGACAGACATGATACCCTTTGTCACCATATCATCGGCAGTAAGCGGGGTCGCAAGCGTAAGTTCGATTTCCGTTTCATTTTTCGTGAACGTATACGTCCGGGTCGCGCTTCCGCCGTAGTTGTCCGCCGCAACGATTTTCAGCGTATGGGACCCGTTCAACAGCTTCACCCACTCTGCGGCGGTGATGTTGAACGAATAGGTCTGTCCGCTTGTCGCGGTGTAGGAACGCTTCTGCGTGCCGTCGATGTACTCCGTCACGGTCAAGGTCTGCCCGCTGTCTTCGTCCGTTACGCTGTAACTCTGCGCGAACGCGGCGGTCTTCGTTCCCAAGTTGGAATCTGTGCCGCTGATAACGGGCGCATGGTTGTTTACCACCGTCCGCGTCGCGCTGGTGTTGTAGGCGCTTTCCGCGCCCGCGCTGTCATACGCCTTGACGCGGTACGCAATAGAGGTCCAGCCGAACGTGATTGCGTCGGTGTAACTGCGGTTGATGCCCTTGTATATCTGCGCCCATGCGCCGCCGTTGACCTGCCGTTCGAGGATATAGCCGGAAAGATTGCCGTCTTCGTCCGTGGAAGCCCCCCAACTGATAGACAGGCTTTCGCCGCCGCGAACGCTGGACGGAACCGTGATGGAAGAGGGCTTCGAGGGGGCGCGGTTCCAAATGATCGTGTATGCTCCGTCGGAATCCGGGCTATCAGATACCAAGATTCCAGAGGACAAATTACAAAGCGGGCGAACGCCGTAGTTGCCGCTGTAAGCGTTGTCCCAGTACATCGCGCCAGAGGACTTGACGCCGCGGACGCTGCAAGAGTTGGACGCGTAAGCGTCGGCAAGCCACCACCACCACGGCGAACTTGCGTTCAAACTGCTGTTCGTGTACTCGCTCTTGCTCACGGCTTCCGCCGTGGGGTAGGCAAGACGGGAACTGTCGTTGCTGAACAAGGCCAGCTTGCTTCCTGCGGTCACGTCGCCGGACAAGCCGACTTCCGTACAGGTTGCAAGGAAGATTTTGTCGGTGCAACTCTCCGTACCTCCGCCGTCTACGGTCGCCTTTCCTACCGTGTGGGTCGTAGTCAGCAGGGCCGCAATGAAGTTCGCGGAGAAACCCGCAAGAAAGCCCGCTTCCGCGTCGTATTCGTTGTAGTTGCTCCATACGTTCGCATTCGTCGGGGCCGCGTCTGCGCCGTGCTGGGCGCTGTACCACTTCCCGGCGGCGGCCTGACTGTTCAGCCATTGCCGCAGGTTAGAAAGGGTCCAACGGTTATTGCCGTAACTGCGGCGGTTGCCGTCGCTGTTGCCGGATTCGATAGCGTCAAAGCATTTCAGGGAAATAATGCGCTCCGTAATCAGGGTCACAGCGCCGGACGGGTAGCCCGTGTGTCCCTTGTCGGCGATTTTCCAAATGATCGGCTTACCGTTGTAAAGCGTGCCTGTATCTTTGACAAGCGCACCGACGGCAAGCGCATTCAAACTTTGGGCCATTGTTTTTCACTCTCCTTGAATAGATTTTGAAACAGACTGTCGGTTTTCTGTATCAGGTGATAGCAGTTTCCCTTTGCGGCGTGGCTCCGCCAACTTCCGTATGACTGTTCAATGTCTGAAAGGCTGATTTTCTCCCGGTCCAGTAGACCGCGCTGTTTCTTCAATTTGCGTTGTGCGTTACATTTGCTTGACCGCCGGACTTTGCGAATGATTTTGCCCGATTCGGTCAAGTAGGTGTGGAAGCCCAAGAAATCAATACCGTTCCGCAACGGAAAAATATTTGTTTTCTTGTTCATCCGCAGGCCCAGCCGGGCAACGTATTGTTCGATTTCGCCCCGGCAGTATTGCAAATATGCCTTGTCCTCATGTATCAAGTAGAAATCGTCCATGTACCGCCCATAATAGCGAATACCCAGCTTTTCTTTTATGAAATGGTCCATGCCCGAAAGATACATGACGGCGAACCATTGTGAAGTCTGGTTGCCGATAGGAATTCCCGGATTTTCCGTGCTGTCAACGATAAGGTCAACTAACCACAGAATATCCGGGTCTTTGATGTACTTCCGCGTCATCTGCTTTAACGGTTCATGCTGGATTGAATAGAAATACTTCGATATGTCGCATTTCAAAACCCAGCCGTCCGAATAGTGCCGCACTTCCTCCGGGCCGGGCGGCGGCAATCCCGCGGCCCGCCGCTCCCGCTCGGCGTTCGCCTTGCGTGTGAAGTAGTAGGACCGCATGAATTCTTCAAGGCGGTATAACCCGTCATGTGTTCCGCGCCCGCTCTGTGATGCGTAGTTGTCCCGGATAAAGGCTTTTGAAAACGCGGGTTCAAGTATGTTGTCGCATAGGGAATGCTGAACCACCTTGTCTTTGAATGCGTTCGTCATAACGATTCGTTCTTTCGGCTCATAGACCTTGAAAACGAAATAATCTGACGGTCGGTATGTTTTGGTTTTCAGCATTTCCGAAAGTAGGCATAGGGCTTCAAGAAGATTTGCTTCAAATTTTGCAACGCTGGGTTTGTGTCGCTTGCCCCTGCGTGCTTTCAGGAACCCCGCGTATAGGTTCCCGAAATCATATACCTGCTCGAATTCTGCGCCTTGCATATAAAAAACTCCTTGCCGTGTATAGAATCGGCCTTGCGCGTCTGCGGCTCCCGCCGCACGCAACGCGTCATCATCGGACCGCACCGCGCGTCCGCGGCGGGCGGAAGCTGGTTTCCGTGGACCTTGCTTCACCAATCTTGTATTTACCGTCGTGCTGTCACCACGGCGGAGGGATGCGGCTTCCTTTGATAGTGGTCCTCTGTTTTCAGCCTTTCGGCCTACTCAATCGCGGTTTCCACCAAAGCGGGCGAACGCCGTTGTTGCCGTTGTAAGCGTTGTTCCAGTTCATCGCGCCAGAGGAATTGACGTTGCGGACGTTGTAAGAGTTGGACGCTACAAGCCGCACCCCAAGAAAAACGCCGGGCGTTACCGCCGCGGCGTGATTCCTCTATTCTGTTGTAGTGCGGCGAACCGCTCTCTATCCTGCTTCCTCCACTTTGCCGTCATGTTCTTCACGTTCATAACGTGCCGGGTCCATTCCGCGCATTGTTCGGAAGAGATAAGTTCCTTTTCAAAGGAAAGTTCGATCAGGAAAAGAACCGTCTTGCACTCTGTCAGCGCCTTTTTCTGTTCGTAGCGCCGTTCGCGGTATTCCTGCGGGTCTGTAAGGTCAAGTTCGTTCGCTTCCTGTATGTGTTGAAAAATGTCAAGCGTCAAATCATGCAAGCGGTTTACGATGGTAAAACGGTATTTCTTCGGAAATCTCCGTTCGCTTGTCATCATAAACGTGTGCTTGACTAAATCTTTCGCTTTCGTGATGATTGCAAATTCTTGTGTGGGCTTTTGTTCGGTTTGTCGCTGGTCTATTTCAGACACCGCCTTTCCCGGATTTGTTCGACTTCCTCCGGCGGTCCGTCAAAGGTAAATCCGTATTCGGTGACGGTCAGCGTTGCCCGTGTCCCGGCGTATGTCGTTCCGCATATCGTCAGGCTGTCCCCGGCGGCGCAATGGTCGCAGGGTGGTTCCAGTTCGACGAACAGGTTTCCGACGATGCAGGACAGTTCCCGCCGCGGGCAGGCATATTCCGTCAACATTCGATGCGCTTTCTTTCTTCGTTCCAGATACCCTTAACAAGCGTGATGCCGTCGAGGGAATCAAAGGACGCAAGAAACGGGTTCCCGGTGATGTTGTTGAACAGGCCGTCTTCCACGCGAGAAACGCGGCTTTCAATTCCTGCAATGGCGTTAAGCGCTTCTGTTACTCTGTTCGCGTCCGCCGCCGCCTGCTCTGCACCCTCCGTCCACGATGCTTTTTCTTCCGCCGTCACATGAATTTTCGTATCTTCCTTATGTTCGATCAGCCCCGAAATTGCCGTGTTGTAATTTCCCATCGTAGACGGGTTTACATGAATATCCGTATTATTCGCGTGTGCGTTTAGGTCGGTAACGTCTGCTTTTTTCTCAAACTCTGCGGCGTGTGCCGTCTTCGATGCGTCGTGGTCTTCAATGTCTTTTTTTGTTGCCGTTACTACGCTCGGGTCGATGATAAAAGAGATAGCGTCCGCGTTGGAAATCTCAATGTGCATCGTCAATTCGATTTCGCCCGCCGCTCCGCTTGAAATGATGACTTTTTCCGTGTCAGGGGTATTGCAAACCGCGATAAGGGTTTCCGTTTCGTCCAGAACGCCCATTTCGCGGATTGTCCACCCGCCAACATCGGACGGAATCACCGCTACTACATCAATCATGTTTGGGGATTTCTCGTTGATCTCTACGCGGTTTACTTTTCCGCGCCACTTTTCGCCCTTTAATGCGGTCATGGTAGAATTCGGCTTGTAGTAGCTTCCGCCGCCGTCGCCCACAGCAAGGTCCGTAATATTGATTTTCTTTCCCTCCATGACCGCCGCCGCAATCAGTTGTATTCCGCAGTCGGTCACAAGGGTTCCATACGTTTTATCTTCCATTTCTTCACCCTCCGTTCGTTATTTATTTGGGAATACTGCAAGTTTCCGCCCGTACTGCGTATAGCCGCCGCAGTAGAACCCGCCGTGCGATTCCATATTTCGCGCCAAGTATGGGTAGACTTCGACGCGTTGCCCGATAGCGTGGACGGCGGCAACCTTGACCGCTGTTCGCTTTTCGATTTGGTAACTGATTGCTTCAAGGTGTGACCGCAGGTTTTTATAAAAACGCACACGGTCGAGGACCGCCGCTTGACGGTCTGCGGTTATGCCCGCTTCCGTTGCACCGATGACGACGCGGAATTTATACGGGTCGCCGCCGTACTCGAACCACTCTTCCACTTTCGTTCCGGGGTACACAGCCCCCAACGCCTTTTCAACGGCATACTTCGTTCCCAATCTGCGGTGGACCTGTATGCTGTCCCGAATGGTCCGGCGCTTTACCTCGATAGGGTAGGAATAGTCGTACCAGTCAACGTGTAGGTCATAGGCCAGCACGTCCAACGTCGCTTCGTCCAGTTCGTCGATACGGGCGTAAATGATGTTCTTTCGGATTTCCGCCGCGGTCGTCTGCAACTGTGCCGAAATGGTCTGTGCAAGCGCCATCATGTCGGGGTCGTTTTTCAGCGCAGGCGGAAGCGAATTCGTGAAGTCTGCCGAATAGAAGTCTTCGTTATTCACGTTCCGCACCTCCGTTCACGACGGAAACCGTGCCGATTTGTGCAACGGCGTTGTCTTCCACAGTCGTAAAGACAGGGGAACGGACTTCAACACGCTTTACGCCCGTTTGCATCAACAGGGCGATAAGCTGGGAGGGGTTCACGTCCCGGCCCATCTTTTCGGCCTGCCACTTCTGGAAAGACTTCACCGCCGCGGCAACGTCCGCCGCGATGGTGTCGGCGCTCAATGCGCTACCCTCCTGCGTGTAGTAGGTCACGTCGATGTTGTACGGGACGGCCTGCGGCGCGGCGACGGTCACATGGTCCGTCAGCGGGCGCACCGTGTCGGCGTTCAGAATGTCCAAAACCTCTTTCAAGATTTCTTCCCCCGGCAGTTCGCCGCCTGTCAGCAGAACGCGCACGTCTACTTCTCCCGGCTTCGGGGACGTTGCTTTCACGTCTGCGATCAGCGCCGACGCGGATTTTGCGAAATACTCATACCCGCCCAGCGGTCCCGCCGTGGAATAGGTTTCTACGCTCTCCCGCATACGCTCATAGAACGCCGCGTCGCTTTCCCTGTCTGCGCCGCCTGCGCTCTCCGTGATGTTCTCGACGCTTTCGTAGTAGGGGAAAACGTCTATCGGCTGGTTGATTTGTCCGGGGACAAATCCGTTTCCGTTTTCGCCCTCTATTTGGCACTCCGCTTCCACGCTCCCGGTCCGCTGTCCCGCAGGAATTGTCAGGTCCTCCAGCGTAGCGAACACGATTTCACCGTCAGGCGTGGCCCGCGTGCCTGCCGGAATGGTCGTTGCCACTTCCAGCGGGATAGAAAGCGTATATTGCAGGGTCGTTCGGGCCTTTTCAGGCTCCAACCGCTCCGCGCCCTTGAACAGTTCTGCGAGGGAATCAAGATATTCGCCCTCTGCATACCGCGGGATATTCTGTTTCGCGGAAAAGTCAATGTTCACCCGCTCTTGAACGATAATATCGGCAACCCACAGAATGAACAGCCGCGCCGGGTCCGCCGGGTACAGCGTGCGCCCGGCGATTTTTTCGTACCCCTGTATCAGCGCATTCACGATTGTTTCCGTGTCGGTTTCGACGTAGGAAATGTCGGGGTATGTTCTACTCTTCGTTGTCAACGATATTCACCTCCAATACGGGGACCAGCAGGCCCGGCGTTTCGCCCGCTTCAAACGTGACGTTTGTTACCTCTGCCCGCGGTTCATACTCTTCTACCGCGTCCAGAACCTCCGAAATCAAGATAGATTGTGCAACCTGTATCGGCTTGTCGATGAACCGTTGCGCCAACCCAAGCCCCCTATCGAGTGGGACAGAGAATTTCGGCGTTGACACGATGATAGCGACATTCTGCAAAACTTCCTCTTCCAGCGTTTCCGGCGCAAGGTTGAGTTTGCCGGGCGTAAAGGCTTTCACGATATATGCCATTTCCCGCCCTCCTTATCTGACTGCGTAAGACTGCATCGTAACATTCACCGACGCGACAAGCAGGTTGCCCCATCGGTCGAACCGCTTCAAGGAATTTGACAGCTTCGTAATGACCCATTTGTTCGTGCCGTAGGCTTTCGGCCCGATGACAAGTCGGTTCACTTCGCCGCGCCGCATAGCTTGAAGCAGGCTTGCAATTTCTTTGATAGGGTTTACCCCCAAGAACACGGAAAAGAACATGGTGAACGTTATCGTTTCAACGTCCGTCCCGGTGTACTCTAACAGGGGTTCCCGTAAGTGTCGGTCGTGGGTGGAATACTTCGCCGCGCTGTCCCATTTCAGACTGTCGAACGTCTTGATTTGGTCTGCGGAAACGTAGAACGTGAAGTCACCCCAATTCCCGATAAGCGCCATTGTTTATATCCCTCCAATCACGAACCCGTCGCCGTCGTCCGTCGGGATATACAGGCATAAAACATAGTCGCCCGGCGACGGCAACCACGGGGCTATTTTGACGGCGTGCGAATGGGCGGCAAAGGCGGCTTCACCGCTTCCGCCGCTTTCGCTTTCCGTCCTCTGTGCCGCTCCCTTTGCCGGAATGAACGGCGGGTTCTTGATGACCTTTAGTTCTCCCGACACAAGCGGCGATTGCCCCTTGTCCTCGAACGTGACGCGGGCGGTGCGGTTCCCGGCGTTGACCGATGAAACCCGGCCCGTCCTCACGATATTTTTCAAAACTGATAGATCGGCCATCAATACCCCTCCAATACCCGGCGCAGCGTCAAATCGGTTTTATAGCCGCTCTTTGACACGGAATGCGTCGCCGTTTCGATGATGTATTTTCCGTCGAACGCGCCGTAGCCCGATACCTGAACCGTGATGCCAGCCACAAGCCGCGCGTCCCCAGTCAGTTTGAACGATGCCTTGAATTCGCCCTTGTTCTTCTGCCGCAGGCGCTTCATTGCCAGTTGCCGGGCTTCCTCTCTGTTGGAAACCTTTTCGTTCACTTCCAGAACTTGACCGTCCTTATCCGCGTTTCGCGGGGTGTAGGTGTATTCGATGGTCTTTCCCGTCGTTGGGTCGGTATAGGAAACGTGGCACTTGCTATATGACGCGTCGTGCAAGCTGGTTGAAAAGGACCACGAACTAACGTCCGCCGTCCCGCGCTTGATGACGCGCACCGCGTCTTTCTGCTCATAAGCCGCCGCGTCGAAAAGAACGATGATTTTTGCGGTAACTTTCAGGCTGATTCCCGCGGCCTTGCAAAGCCGTTGAAGAAAGGTGATGTCCGATTCCTGTATCTGCTCTTTCCGGGTATACAGAGGGTCGAACGCGGATTCAAACATACAGGTAAGCCCGTTTTTGCCCGCAATTTCCTTTGCGATGCTGGAAAGCGTGTAGTTCTCCCATGCTTTCGTTTTCTTCTGCGTCCGCACGGTGGACTTGTAGGGAATGGACCCGGCCTTGATGGTCGCTTTTGCGGGCGGGCCGCTCCCGTCCACGGTGTCGATTTCAAAAACGCCACAGTCAAGCACACGGTCTTTCCCGTTGGATTCCCAATTCTTTTGAACGATGACGGCGGAGATTTCCACGCCCTTTGACGCGCCGGGTGTGTTCAGCCAGTTTCCCAGCCACACGCCCTCGCGGTCATCAAGCGATAGTTGCAGGTCGTCCGTTTTATCCTCTTCGTTGTCCGTGTAGGTTAGCGAAAGAAGATGCTTGTTTATGTCGGTCGAAATGTCCACCCCCGCAAAGGTCAGGCGGACAGCGGTTCTTCGTGCATTCATTCGGCAGTCCCTCGCTTCCACGGCGGCAGGTCAGAGGAAACCCGCGTTTCCGGCTCTGGAACTGTCAGTGTGATTCCGGCGGGAAAAACGAAAGTGCGGCGGTACTGCGGGTTCAACTTCATAAGCCGGTCTGTGTAGGCTTCGTCGCCCAATGTCTTATAGGCGATGCCGTCCCACATATCCCCGGCTATTGTGGTGTATTTAGTCATAGTTCCGCCGCCTTTCGTCGTCCTGTCTTTGCCGCTCCCGCTCGTCGATTTCGTCCAACAACTCTTCGTCGTGGCGGCGTAGCATTTCTTCAATGTCCTGTGCCTGCGCGTCGTTTCCGACGTGGAACACGGGTGCGCTGTGAATGACGACGGACGTTCTTCCGTCGCCTGCGTTCAGGGTCGGTGCGGCAACGCCGGGCGCTCCCGCATAGGCCAGTTGATACGGCGCGGCCCCTGCGGTGCGAATAGCGTTTACCGTGTCCGCAAGATTGCGGAAGATGCTTCCCGTCTGCGCCGCGGTGAATACGCTTCGGTTCTTTGCGTTGGTGATAAGTTCCGCGCCCTGCTCACCAGCTATGAACGTGTCCGGCGTGCTGTCTGTACCTGTTGCAAACCGCGGTATCAACGGAATGTTGATGCCCTTTCCGCCGATGCCGGGGACCCAATCAGGGATTTTCAGCTTGTTCAAGCCGGAAATCACGCCGTTTACAAGGCTGATAATGCCGTTCAGTACGCCGCTTGCAATGCTCTTTAGAGAATTCCAAACGCCGCTGAATATGCTTTTCACGCCCTCCCAAACACGGGTCCAATCTCCCGTGAATATGCCTGCGAAAACGTCTACAAGGCCCTTTATCGCAGTCAGCGCACCAGATACAACGCCCTTGATGGTTTCAAGCGCAACGCCGATGATGCTTTGTATCGTTGGCATAAGGAATTGAATAACTGCCATGATTGCCGTTGCAATGGTTGAAACCACTTCCGCAAGCCCTTGCAGGATAGAAGCGATAGTCGGTGCCCACTCCGCGAACGCCTGCGCGATCTGCGGAAGCACGGTCCCGACGATGAAAGAAAAGATTTGTTCCACAATAGGGCGAACATAGGTGTTCACAAACTCGATGAACCCGGAAAGGATATTCCAGACGGTTTGCAAAATCGTAATGGCCCCGTCGATAACGCCCGTTGCTTCCTCTCCGAACAGGTTTATCAGGAATTGCCGTGCGCCGCCCAAATTGCCGTCCGTGAAGACGTTGCGTATCGTATCGCCGATGTTTGTTATTGCCGCAACCACCTTGTCGAAAATGACAAGTCCAGCGTCACCGAACACCCGGCCTACGACTTCGCGCACCTTGTCCAGATTGTCCCGTAGGATTTGGACCGCGGCAACGATCAGCGAAATAACGCCCACCACGGGAAGAACTTTGCCAAGAATGCCGCTGAACGGCCCCAAGATAGCGCCGCCCAGCTTTTGAAGCGGGGCAATCATGGTTCCTATTTTCCCGAAACCCTTTCCGATAACGGAACCGATTTTACCCAGCGGACCCGCCGCAACAGCGGTCCCGGCCTTGCCTAATATGTTGGTGATGGTCCCGGCAACGCCTGTGAATGCCCGCGTCGCAACGCCGCCCATTCCCGAAAACAGCTTCGAGAATACGCCGCCCGCCGCGCCGCCGATTTTGGAGAACGCGCCGCCGATTTTTGTTCCGCTGAACATTTGCCCGAACGCGCGGCCTACACCGCCCGCCGCGGACCCAATGCCGCCGAAATACCCGGTCACGCTCTTTGCAACGCCCTTGACCTTTCCTGCGAACCCGACGGCTTCCACGCCCGCAAGTGCTGTCTTTCCCTTGAAAAGCGCCATGACCTTTTGAATAGTCAGCACGCCGCCTTTCAGTTCAAGAAAGCCCAGCTTTGCAGTCAGGGCCGCGGCCTTGAATGCCAACAGCCCCGCCGTCACTTTTACGATGGTCCGCACAAGTTCCGGGTTTGCGTTGATAAATTCCGTCAGTTTGGAAATCAGTTCAGCGGCGTTCTCCGCCCCTTGTGTGAATGTCGGTAACAGCGCGTCACCCAGCGCGATTTGCAGGCCCTCAAATGCGGATTTCAGCAGGGTAACTTTACCCTCGAAATTGTCCAGTTTGATTTGTGCCATGCGCTCCGCCGCGCCTGCGGCGTTGTTGACCGAATCGGACAGCTTCTTGAAGTCAGCGTCACTTGCGTTTACGATAGCAAGCATACCCGCGAAAGATTCTTTGCCGAAAATGGCGGTAGCCGCCGCCACCTGTTCGGATTCGGAAAGCCCGCCCAAACTGGACCGCAGATTGTCGATGACCCCGCGGAACGTCTTCATGCTTCCGTCCGCATTTGTCAGGCTGATTCCGTACTTGTCCATGTAGGCTTGCATTTGCTTTGTGGGCTTTGCCATGTTCGCAAGGGCCGTCTTTAGGCTTGTGCCTGCGACTTCTGCCTTGATGGACGCATTCGCCATCAAACCGATTCCAAGCGACATATCTTCCACAGAGTAGCCCAACGCGCCCGCCACGGGCGCTACTTTCTGGAATGTCGAACCCATCATGGAAACATTGGTGTTCGCGTTGGAAGATGCCTGCGCGAGTACGTCCGCAAAGCGCCCGGACTGGTCTGCCGTCATGTTGAATGCTGTCAGTGCGTCCGTTACAATGTCGGAAACCTGCCCCAAGTCTTCGCCGGACGCGGCGGCAAGGTTCATAATGCCGGGCAAGCCGCCCAACATTTGGTCGGTCTTCCATCCTGCCATAGCCATATATTCAAGGGCTTTTCCGGCTTCAACTGCGGTGAACTGCGTTGTCGCGCCCATGTGCTTCGCTTCCTCTGAAAGCCGCTTCATGTCGCCCGCCGATGCGTTGGAAATGGCCTTGACGGTTGACATTTGGGCTTCAAATTCAGCAGCCTTTTTCACGGGTCCGGCATAGATAGCGCCGCCCAGTGCGGCAAGGGTTCCAAGCGTTCCCGCAAGTTGGGTCTTCGTTTGGGAGATTGCCGCGTTGTTCTGTTCAAGGGCGGCGCTTACCTTTGCCAATTCCTCTTGACTTTTCTTTACCTTGTCATAGGTCTTTGCAAGCCGTTCATTCTCCGCGCTCAAATTCGCCGTGTTCACGCCTGCGTCGGACAGTTCAGAACCAAGCGTCTGCAACCGCTGTTCCTGCGCTTCGATTTTCGCAGTTGTCGCGGCGATCTGCTTTTCATTCTTCGCCATCTTCTGCCGCAGTTCTTCCGACGGGGCGGCGGTTTCGCTCATTTCCCGTTGGAGTTTGTCATGCTCTGCGGTCAGGCGTTCCAGCTTTTGGCGGTTCGATTCGAGGGCGGCTTCCTGCTTTTTGTAAGCGTCGATTTTCCCGGTGATGGAATTTAGCTTCGTTAGGCTGTTCTGCATCTGCTTTGTGGTGTTCAACGCGCTTTGAAAAACCGTGTTGAAGTTGCCGCCCAAAGCCGCTTGCAGTTTGAAAAGCAGTTCGTATTCTTTTCGTCCAGCCAAATTCACCACCCCTTTTCGTCTACTTCTGTTTCGCGGCGGCGTTTATGTCCTCAATCCACGCCGTAATTTCCGTCATGTTCATATCAAGCCAGAACGGGACGGGCGTATACGTTGCTTGCGCCAGCTTGAAGCACTCCCGCCGCCACCACTTCGCCGGGCTTTTTAATAGCCCGTGTCGATTAAAAAACTCCTTGCCGCGTTGGTGATGCGGTTAAAGTCCTTGATAGGCATAGCGTCGAGAACGTCGCTACCGATGCCCGCGGCCTTTGCCGCCATTTTCGCTTGAAAACTCCGGGACACTTCCGGCGCAAGGCAGTATTCGTTGTTCATCTGCATTTCGGTTTCGATAGAAACCATATCGCGGCCCGTCATTTTCTCGAAATCGAACGTCAGGGTCGTATAGGTTTCACCCGCGTACTCGAAAGGCTTCTTGAACGTGTGCGTATAAACGCCTGCGTCTGCCTGTACGGGTTCGTTTACGGCTTCCGCGGTCATATCATGGGTGACAGCTTCCGCCGCGCCTGCGGCGTTCTGTGCGCTCTCTGTGGCGGCGTTCTTGATGTTCTCACTCATTGTCAATTCCTCCGATTTAGAAATTTATATTTTCAGATACAGAAAAGGGCATAATAAAACCCAGCGGGAAGCCCCGCCGGGTTTTACTTGCCAAGTGCCTTTCGCACGTCTTCGAGGTAGTCAACGCCGTTGACGTAGTAGATAAAGTTCAGAATGTCGATTTCCAGAACCTTTTTACCGTCGATGTACGTTGCGTAGTAGGTCACGGGATATTCGCCGGACGCTTCCGCGGAAGATGCCGGGGCCAGTTTGCCGGGTGCAAACTTTTTGGGATTTACGACAAGGACGTGTTTCACGGCCTGCTGAACATAGCGGCCCGTGCTGTTGTCCCAAGACTGCTGGGCCGCGCGCAAATCAAGCTGGTGCTTGCGCGGCTCTGCCAGTTTGATAGCGTCCGTAGTGACGGAACGGAAATTCAGGGTCAGGGACATAGCTTCAAGGTGTCCGACAAACGTTCCGTCGAACGCGCCTGCGATGCCCGCACCCTTGACCTCTTCCGAAATCTGCGTGATTTCAGGAAGTGTGACTTCTGCCATGCCGTAATATTCGGTCGCGTCCTCGTATACGGCAAAGTTGGTTACGCCGTTTTCAACTTTCATTGTTCTTTACCTCCTTACGCCGACAGCGCCGCGGTCACATAGTCCGCGTCATATTCAAGGACGAATTCGCATTCCCTCATGGGGCTTGCAGGGGTCATGTAGATATGGAAAACAGCCTTGCCCGCCATAAGCGCGGTCGTGCTATTCTCTTCGTCCAGAAACTCCACGCGTGCGCCCAGCAGCTTTTCTTCCGAAACAAGGCCGTTCAGCCAAATGTTGACGGAATCAACGATGCTGTCGATAAGGCGGCGCGTCATTTTCTTGTCGATCTTGCTCCAATAAGTAAGAATGACAGAACGGGCAACCCAACCGAACATACGGGAAACGGAAATGAAGTAGTTCTTCACGTCCGTATCAGCGGGGAAGCAGGCGGTTTCATCGCCCCACAGCACATAGCTTCCAATGAAGTTCAGCGCCGTAACGATGCCGTTACTGTTCAGGTAGTTTGCCTGCGCGAGATCGAGAAGCACGGTCGTTCCGTCCGCAAGCATAGCGCGGTCGATCTGCAAGGACTTGTTCGACGGGCTTTCCGCCGGGCAACCGCCGTTGTCCGAATCGGTCTTTCCCATCAGGCCCGCGGCATGGACGGACGCATGAAACACACGGTCGCCCAACCCGAACATGGGCCAGCAGAGAATTTCCGCCTTGCTGTTCATGTTCTGCGCTTTCTTCCATGCGGGAACGTCCGCGTAGTGTCGAACGGTGTTGGCGTCCGCGTCGATCAGGGCTTTTGCACCCGTGAACACTGTGTTGATTGCATCCGCCTTTGCGGTCATAACCGCCGCGACATTGGACTTGTCGGACCAGCCGGGGGCAACGATAAGGTCGGGGACGATGCCGTATTTCGGAAAAACCTTGTCGATCAGTTCAAGACCGGAATACTTCTTCGTGCTGGTATCGAAACCGCCGATAATGTCGTTTTCGTTGATTTTGGAGGGGTCCACCGCGTCGAACGTGATTGTCAGTTCTCCCGTTTCAGCGGGAATACTGCCGCCGTCCAGAACTTCAAGAATCAGGTTTTCACCCTCATAGAAAAGTTCATAGTCGGTCCCGGCTGTGTAGCTTGTCACCTTGACCGTGTTTTTCAGGGCTTCGAGGGGAAGCAGAACTTTTCCGTCTGCGACGGGGTAGTTCTGTTCTGCGACGCTCTTCTTGTGCTTCGCAGGGTCAAGCACGTTCACGAACACCACAGGGGCCACGCCGTACAGCTTGAACTGCGAATAGATAGCTTCGCAAATGGGGTACTTCTCCCAATCGTCGCTATACCCCAAAGCGGCGACGGCTTCCGCGTAAGACTGACACATGATAGGGTCGTTCGGTGCGCCGTCCACGGTATGACCGGGGGCCGCGCCGACGACGAACGCAATACCAGAATCAGCGGTTACAGGGGTAGAAATCGACGTGTCGTTCTGACGCGTCGAAACGCCGTGAAAATAGTTTGCCATCGTTTATACCTCCTTGTTTCCTCGCATTGTCGAAACAATGTCGTTGTAATACTTGTGCGCGATATTGCCGGGGGTCTTGACCTTTGCGGCAAACGCGGAAAGTCGCTCCACGGGAACGATCAGACGTTCCGCCTGCGGGTAGTCTTCCAGCACGTCCGCAAGGTAGGCTTTCACGTCCTCGAACGTACCGTTGAATACGGCGTGTTCTTTCAAGCGTCCGTGCGGGAGGGAGGGACCGGCATACACGAACAGGCCGTAGCCCTCCGGGGCGGCTTCCTGCGCGTCCTCTGCGGGCGGCTCTGTGTTGCTGTCCCCGGTGGTGCTTTCCTCGCCGTCCTGCGGCTCCTGTGTTGCTTCGTCGCCCTCCGCCGGGTCGTTACCCTCCGGGGGCGTTTCTGCGCTGTCTTGCGGCTCCTGTGCGCCCTCTGCGGCGCGTGCCTGTTCCAGCAGTTTTAGAATGTCGTTTTTCTTCATGCTGTCGTCGGCTTCGATGCCGTGTTCCGCGGCAATTTCCAGTAGTTCGTTTTTGCTCATGCTGGACTTGAATTCTACTGCCATATCTGTTGAACCTCACTTTCGATAATCGGCATGGTCCATTTCGTCATCATTTCGCCCAAATAGTAAGGGGCTGTGCTGTCCGGGTACACAATCATTTCAAGTGGAGATTTCAAGACGAACTGCCCGCCGACAACGCCATCTTTCAGCAGGGCGACACGAATTCGCGTCAGCAGGTTCAAGACGCACATTGCGCCCTCGCTTTCGTCCTCCGAATAGGTGGCGGCGACGATACGCACGATGCATTCGCTTTCCGGGTCCTGTCCCTGTTCCTGCGTGTCGGTGCTTTTGATGTACTGCAACAGCAGGTAGGGGACCCGCTCCGTTTGCGCGGTTTTGTTCGGCAGGCGCATTTTGTAGACCTCCGCCGCGCGTTCCTTGTTCTCTCCACTCTTGCGGTCCACCCGGACGGGTAAAAGAATGTCTTTTGTTTCTTGCTTCACAAACGCTTCCAGCGCGTCAAGCAGTTGTAAAGGTGTCATGCGTTCAACCTCCGTACCCGTTCAGAATGCGGGTGATTTCGTGTTCAACGCGCTTGTTGATGACCTCTTGTGCCTTTTCCTCCACGTCGGCAAGAACGATACTGTTTCCCGCCATCTGTGCCGTAGACGGCCCCATGAACTCGCTGATAGGCAGGCGCTTTGAACCGTCGCGCTCGAACATACCTGTATGTCCGCTTTGCATTCGTGCAATGAACGCGTCTTGAAACGGCGTGCGCCCGTTTCCGGCAAGCACCGCCGCCGACACGGTAGCCCGTTGGATAGGAATTGTCGGCGATACGTTGAAGCGGTATAGCGGTATCTTGTGGCCCGCAAACAGGACAGTCCCAACAATTCCGCCGTCGCTGGACTGTGTGCGGACCTTGATTGTCGTTTCCGCCCGGACGTTCTGCCGCGTGATTGCATAAACGGTCGTGATGCCCTTTAGGGTTTCAGAACGAACGGTATTGTTCGCCCGGCGGATAGTGCTTGACAGCGCCTTTTCTATGCCGCCGGGAACACCCGATAAAATCAGGTTGACCCGCTCGATCTGTTCGGCTGTAATAGTAATCATTCGGTCAGCATCTCCAAATAAAGAACGATTTCCCCAGCTTCCGGGTGAACCTTTGTGATTTGGTAAATGTGGTCGCCGATTTCCATATTCAGGCCCTTTTGTGGAATGGTCTTCAACAGGGATAGCGGGACATATACAACAAGGTCAACAAGAACCAAGCCGTCTACATGGTCCGTAGACGGCTTTTTCCTGTCCTGTGCGCCGCCGTCATCAATGATGACGGGGCCTTTGTAGCGCACCCCGTCAATCCAGAATTCCATAACGTCGGCGTGTTCGCGGGCGTTATGGAATACCGCTGTAAGGTCCCGTTCAACCTGCGCTTTGAAGTTCATTACAGGACCTTTGCAACGTACCAGCTATTGACCTCATGGGGAACGGTCAGCGGCTTACTGTTGACTTGCAGGAAGCGGCGGTCCGGGCGGCGCTCAACCCACGTCTGCGGCACGCGGTCGCCCTCCACGGTAACAAACGTCTTGCCCTCTTCAGGAATCATGGTGATTGCGCCGTAGTAGATAGAATACTCCGCTTCGGTAGACAGCAGGGCAAGCGTGCCGTCGGGAACAAGCGGCTTCTGTGCCGGGGCGTTGGGGTTGGTCCAGTTGTCCAGATACCACTCGTTGTACTGGTAGAGGTCAAGGCCCAGCTTGTGAATAGTGCCGATGTAGGTAAGGCCGTTCGGCAGTTCGCGGGGCTTGATAACTGCCAAATCATAGGCGCGAACGTCCAAAACGGACTTGACCTTTGCATTGTTTACAAAGGCGTTCGCAACGTCCTTTGCCATGATGCAGATATTGCAGTTCACAAATCCCTCTTTCTGGACGGCTTCACGCCAGCGCTCCAAATCGCCCAGCGGGTCGGAAGTATCGGCGTTCCACTTCTTTTCGGCGCTGACGATGGTTTCCTTGTTGGTGAAGTCAAAGTCGATGACTTCGTTCAGGCCCTCGCCGATAATGGGAATCTGCCCGGTGAAAATGGCGGTAGCCGCCATCCACTCTTCGCGGCGCACGATCATTTCGTTCAGTTCGCGCAGGTCGTCCGCCAGCTTCTCAACGGCACGCTCCGCGGGGGTTCTGCCGCTGTACGGGTTTTCACCCGCAGAACGGTTCAGCAGGTCGTCAACGGTGGTGATTTTGTCAGGGGCCAGCAGAACGGGGGTGTAAGTCTTCGTCTGGTAGCCGCTGTTCGGAACCACCTTGCCGCCGACTTTCGGGTGAACGAACGGTGCGAGGGCGCGGCTTCCTTTCTTGAAGTCAACGTCAACGCTCTTCGTGGGGAAAGTGCGGCGGTTCTTGAACAGGGTATCGCGGAAAAAGGTATGCACGGGGGGCATTCTGGTAATCAGCTTACCCAGCGTGCGCGGGGTGTAAATAGTTGTTTCGATAGCCATTTTCTCTTCGCTCCTTTACTTCAAAAAGATTCCGATATTGCGGAACGCCTTTGCCAGCGTATCGGCGGTCACGCCCTCCGGCAAGGTGATAGCGTCCGCGAAAAATTCGCCCGTCAGGTAGACGACGACTTCTTCCGCGGCTTCTGCGGCGGTCGCGGCGATGCCGTAAATGCCCGCCGTGGTGTTCTCATACTCGGACTTCGCCGGGGTGCTTGTGTCGCTCACGGCTTCGCTTGCGGCGACTTTTGCAACGGGTTCAATGCCGCTTTCCGTCAGCTTGACGGGTTCGTACTGCTTGACGCTCTTTCCAGTGGCAACAGCCTTGACCGCCGTAACTACGGGGTATTCTCCGGCGAAAAACTTCACGGGTACGCTCTGGTCTTTCTGGATTTCGTACATGGTGTTTCCTCCTTTACTTCGTCACAGGGAACAGTTTGTCAATGGCATTGTCAATGTCATTGTCGCCGCCGTCATCGCCTGCGCCCTCATGTGCGCCCGCTCCAACGTCGCCCGCACCGCTCTTCTGCGCGTCGTCGTCGCGGTTCTTGATGTAAGTTCCGCCCTGCTTCTTCTGCGCGGCAACGATAGCTTTTGCCACGTCACCCGCCGCAATGGGGTTGTTGAACTTCGCGTCGTTTACGATGCTCTCATAGCCCGCAAGCGCCACGTCTTCAATGTCCTGAATGCGCTTGCGCTCCGCGGTTGTCGCCGCGTCCTCGATCTGACGCGTCAGGTCGGGGAAAGCTGCTTTCAGGCCGTCAACCGTAGTGATTTTTTCGATTCCGTCCATTGTGTTTCGCTCCTTTTCGGTATTTTTATGGTTGGTTTTATTTGAAAAACCGCCGGGCGTGCGGGCCGTCATGCGGTTTAACAACGATACAGGCATATTCGGAAATCGCGTCAGGTCGAGGGAAACGCTGTTCACAACGACTTTTGCCGCATTTTCCACGGTCGTTTCCGCGTCCTCAAACATGAGTTTGTCGCAGAAACCCGCGTCAACGGCCTGTTTGCCGTCGTACCACGTTTCAGCCGCCATGATTGCGGCAACGTCCGCCGCGTCCTTCCCCGTTTTCAGGGTATAGGCGTTCACGATAGACTGCTTGATGACCTTTAGTTCATCGGTCATTTTCGCAAGTTCCGTTTCGTTGAAGTAGCCCAACAGCCCCAACGCCGGGTCATGCACCATGAAAACGCCGTTTCCGGGGATTTCGATGCTGTCGCCCGCCATTGCAATAATCGTCGCCGCAGACGCGGCCCAACCGTCGATTTTCACGGTGATTTTCGCCGCGTTGTCTTTCAGGCGGGTGTAAATGGCATTTGCGGCGAACACGTCACCGCCGCCGCTGTTGATGCGTACCACGATTTCAGGCACAGCGCCCAGCGCGTCCAGTTCCTCCGTGAACTGCCGCGGGGTCACTTCATCGCCCCACCATGTTTCAGAAGCGATGTCGCCGTAAAGAATGAGTTCCGGGGGATTGTCCCCGCTTGCTGGTTGGAAGTTCCAAAAGTGTTTATTCTTCGGTTTTGCCTGCGGCGTTGCCGTTTTCTCCATTTTCTTTTACCTCCCTTAACATTTTTTCTTCGCGCTTCAACTGCGCGGCGTTTCGGTAGAAGTCTGAACCGTTCATTTCCATAGCTTCGCGGTCGCGGGTGGAGAAACCATTCTGCACGCGCTTTTCCGCCGCGGTGACTTCCTGTACCGGGTTCAAAAGGCCCTGCGCCGGGCCGTTCCACTCTGCGCCCGTGTACGCCTTGCGTATCAGCGGGTCAGAGAAAAAGCCGGGCGCGGGAATGCGGCCCTTTGCCACGGCTTCGGCGAACCATTCTTCATAGACTGGTTGGCAAAAATCATTTGCAAGCCACGTCCGATACATACGGAACATTTTCCATGCTTCCAGAAGCGCCCCGCGGGACGCACTGTAAGACGCGTTGAAGTTCTTTACCAACAGTTCATAGGGGATTTCAAGGGCCGCGCCGATCTGACGGCAGATAGCCACAACGAACCCGTCAAAAGCCGTGTTCGGTCTGCCGGGGTTCATGTCGTGTGCTTTTTCGCCCTCGTTCAAATCCACGATTGCGCCGGGGGCAAGTTCAATCGTGCTGTCGTCGCCTGCGTCTACTTGTGCGTCCTCTGGAATGATTTCACCGAACCCGCCGTCGCTGGACGCGGATTCTTTTTCGATAAACACCGTGAACATACCAGAAACCACGGCGGCGACAAGTTCCGCGTCTGTATATCGCCCAAGCTGTTTCAGCGCTTCAATGACCGGGGCAAGAAACGGCACGCCGCGGCGCTGTCCGATGCGCTCCCGGTTCATAATGTGAAGCACATTTCGCCGCCCGGTCTTTGCGCCCCACGCTTCAACGCGCGTCCACCCGGTTTCCGTCATGTCATACGAAAGAGGGTGGTGCTTGCTGATATGGTAGGCCACGACTTCGCCCGCGTCGTTGGTTTCAACGCCGCCGATGATATGCGGGTCAACAATCCCGTTCGGATTGCTCAGCCTGTCCGCTTCGATCAGACAAATTCGCAGGTCGTAAGGCATATTCGCCCGCTTTGTCACGGGCAATGTTGCGATAACGTCACCGCTCATAAGCCAGTTCAGAAACGCGAGTTGTTGCAGTTCGTAGAAATTGTCGAGCCGTTCAAGGTCGCAGGCGGTCGAATCGGCCCACAGCGAAAATTCCCGCTCGATTTTGCGTTCAAGGTCGCGGGCGGCTTCTTCGTCCATTCCCAACGCTTCATAGTCAATTTGACTTTTCAGCCGCAGGCCGGACCCGATGACGTTTGTTCGGCAGGTTTTCAGCGCACCCGTCGCCAACGGAACGCCCATGTAGAGGTCGCGGCAACGTTGCCGCAGGGTTGATAAATTGTCCTGAATATCTTCCTTTGCGGACCCGCCGCCATACAGCCAGCCCGCAAGCGATTTCTTCGTGTGTGATGCGCCGTAGTTTCCATACCCGCTATCCAGAATATCCAGCTTCCGGCGGGCGGCGGCGCGTTTTACCGCCGTTTGCGGGGACACAGCGGCAATCACCCGGTCTAATGCGTTCAAACCGCTTCACCGTCCTTTCTCACAGGTCCCGCGGCACTACCCGGAACACGCGGTTTCTTCCGCCGCGGGCTTCGATGTTTTCCAGCCGGGAAACCTCATTCGTCCAATACTTGATGCGTTCGCCGATTTCGGAAAGATCGGCTTTCGTCAGGCTCCGCGAACCGATGGTATAGCTTTGATGCGTTGTTACCTCCAATTCGGCGGCAAGCCACGCTTCAAGGTGTTTTCGCGCGATTTCAAGCCGCGCTTTCTGTGATGTAGCCATTTATAGAATTCCTCCGTTCGTCCGTGAACGCCTGCCGCGCCGCCGCGGGGCGGGTGCGGTGGTGTCATGCTCCGGCGGCTTCAAAATCGGGTTTGCGATTTCCAGCGCGACGGTCGCATAGTTCCGAATGTCCAACGGCTCGTTTCGCTTGTAGCCGCCGTCTTTCAGGGTCCAGACGTATTGTGCTTTGCCCCGCTTGTAGCTGATAACCATTTTTTCGGCGGTTAGGCCCTTGAAGTATTCCTGCGTATATCCCCGGTCTTTCTCCCGCGGGAAGTGGCAGTAATTCGGTCCCTCTTCCTGCACCGCCAAACGCTGATATAAAAGCGCCTTGCCTGTATCAACGCCCACGGTAAAAAGCGGGGTTTTGATGTTGTTTGCCGTTGACGGTCGGTTGAAGTACGGGACTTCCGCGCCGCCCTTGCCCTTGATTGCAAACACGCGGCGGGCTGTCCGCTCCTTGCAGAAGCGGTAAACCTGCGTCGTGAAGTGTCCGCCGGAATCGACGCAGGCGCAAATGATTTTCAGGTGTCTTCCGTCTGCCGTTGTGAACGTCTGCGAAAGAAAGCGGTCCAGTTCGTCCCACACGGGCTTTAGCTTCAAATCACCGTAAATGACTTGATACTTGATGCCCCAACTTTCCTTGTCCACGCCCCAGCCGACGACTTCCGCTTCAAAACGGTCGTCCTGAACGTCAACGCCTGCCGTCAGCACAAGAACTTCTTCCGGCACTTCGCAATTATATTTTTCGCGGCGTTTGTAGAGGTCGTCCGTTTCGATCTGTTCGCCGTCCTCTTCCCACGTTTCGCCCATTTCGGTATTTGTCCAGACTTTCAGAAGTTCGATGTTGCCTTTTTTCTTCTCTTCGTTCGCAGTCAGGAACTTTTCAACGATTTCCCGCCAATCCACGAACAGGGAAGCAAGGGCGTTCAGGTGGAAGCCCCGGACCTTTCGTTCCGGGTGGGCCGCAACGAATTTTCCGTTGATGTACTGTTCTTTCCACTCCGTTTCGCTGGAAACCACGCCGCAGGCCGGGCAGGTACAGCCGATTTCGTCCAGCTTATCCCGGTCAAATACGATATTCGCCCACAGCAGGGGGGTGAATGCTCCGCAGGCCGGACAAGGTACGTTCCATTCTTCCTGCGTGCTGTGTTCAAATTCAACAGCGATGCGGGACGTTTCCTTGTTGGTAGGGGTCGAAACACAGACTTCTTTTTTATTCCAAAATGTCGCAAGGCGCTTTCCAGCAAGTAACAGTGGGTCGCCCTCGTTGCCCGCCGTCGCCGGGTATCGGTCGATTTCGTCCGCAAGCAGAATGCGGATAGGGCGTGACGCAAGGGACGACGGCGAATTTGCGCCTACCATCGTTACATGACCGCCCGGAAAGATTTTCTGCAAAATGGTGTTGCCGCTGTTCCGGCTTTTGTCGTTCACCTTGTCGCGTAGAACCGGGGTATCGCGCAACATAGGCGAAAGACGGTCCTTGCTGAACGTTTCCGCCATCTGAATAGTTGGTTGCATAACCATAATCGGTGACGGGTCGTAGTGCATATAGTAGCCGATAGGATTTAATATAAGCGCGTCCGTTTTACCGATCTGCGCCGCGGACATGATAACGACTTTCTGAACCCTCATGTCGCATACTGCGTCCATGATTTCGCGTTGATACGGGGCCTTTGACGTTCGCCATCGCCCCGGCTCTGCCGATGATTCGGAGGACAAGCGGCGGTATTTGTCCGCCCATTGCGAAACTGTCATGTTGGGGGGTGGGGCCAGAACGGAGAAAATGCGGGTGAACAGGTCAACCGTCGCTTTTTTCATCTTCTTTCACCCTTTCCCCGAATGTCGTTTTGAAGTCCGAAAGTTCCATCAACGCTTCGTCGATGTGGTCTTTCAGCAGGGCGAAAATTTCCGCCTTGTCCGTCTTCTTACAAAGGACCGGGGCCAGTTTCGAGGGAATCGCCATAAGCCGGGATTTGAAGTTTACCAGCATATCAGTCATAACGGCTTCGATGTCCTCTGCCGCGTGAAGCTGATTTTCTTTCAACTGCAATTCGTACTCTTCGTTTTTGCGCTTCGCCCGAACCAGCTTTGCCCGCTCCGTGTTGTAATCTATGGTTTCGTCGCCCTCCGGGTTTCGCTTTCGGAGGTAGTTAATATAGCGGTGGTTCGTGTCGATCAGGTCATACAGGCCGGGGCGAACCTCCGCTATCACTTTTTCGTCGCGTAGCTGTCGGACGCGCCGTTCTGACACGTCCAAAAACCGGGCAACCGCCCGCACGTCGTAAAGTTTCACGGTTTTTCACCCCTCCCAAGCCCTTATTTCTCGAAAAAACACCCCCATACTGAAAAAATCGGCACGGCCCGGAAGCGTTCAAAAAAATTTCGTGGCTAAAAAAACGCCGGGCGTCGCGGACCCGCAGGCCGTAGGCTCCGCCGAAAGAACCTATTTCAAATTTCCGGGTCGCCGCACGGGTCGTCCACTTCGTCGATGATTTCGCCCGTTTCAGGGTCAACGTCGAACGCTCCTGATAGTTTTTGCTTCGCAAGATTATATTTGCGCTCTTCAAGGCGCAGGCGGCGGCTTTCCATCTCATAACCCTTGATAGAATCAAGTAGCTTGATGATACGCCCGTGTATCTTGTTCAGTTCGGCTTCCAGTTTCATAGCGCGATCAAACGCGCTTGCCTTGATGACTGTTTGCATATTGACTTTGTAACTGGATTTCTCCAACTCCATTTGACGGTCTGCCGTGGTATCTTCCAGCGCGGCTATTTCGCGTTGTAATTCGTCCAGTTGCTTTTGCTTTGCCTTTGACGGCGGCTTACCATCCGGGCCGCTGTCAATCTCCCACGTCAGGTCATCACGCTTACGGCGCAGGGTTTCCAGTTTCTCTTGCTGTTGCTCCAAACGCTCCGTACTCTTTGGCGCACGCATTTCAACAACGCGGTCAATATACAGCGCGTCCGGGTCGCCGTTCTCTATCTTTGCAATCTTGCTTTGCAGGTCGGCTTCCTTTGCAATCAGAAGTTGCAATTCAGAAAGCATATTCGTTCCCGTGTCAAGCGTGATACTTTCGATGTATTCGCGCTGTTCGTCCGGGAGGTCCGCAAGGCGAACCGTTGAATATGCGCCGTGGGTTTCCGCGTTTCGGTTCCCGTGTGGAGCGCCCGCACCTGCGGCGTTCTTATTGCCGGGTTGTCCGCCGCGCTTCCGCGGTGGTTTCTGCGCTTCAAGTTCCGCCGCCCAGCTATCAAGGCTTTTCCATTTGCGGACCTGTTCAGGCTTTACGCCGACTTGCTCCGCAACCTGTCGGGCCGTCAGCGTTCCGCCAGAATCAAGCCATATCCGCCGGGCTTTGTCACGTTCCGGGTTTCGCTCTCTTGCCATGCGTCCGCCGCGCCCCCTTTCGTTTGTTTTTCATTTTTCGTTCTGGGCGTTGCCGCGGAAGTGCGTAAAAAACGGGCCATGTTCAAAACATGGTCCGTTTTCAGGCTTCCGGCGGCGTGGAGGAATGCGCCGCCCGTATCGTTGTGTTCACTTTTCACAATGCCAATTATAGCAGGAAGAACGGGCAATAGGTGGCAATCTTATTTTTCCGGGAAAACGTAGCGGGAAATCTGCTTGTTCTGCTCAAAGCGCTTTGCCAATCTATCCAGCGCAATGTTTCGGATATTCCGGCATTGCCGCGGGCTGTAATTTACGCGTTGCGAAAGACGTTCCCATTGAAGCCCGTCTATGTAAAAGCCGTAAATCACCGCTTTTTCGCGGTAGTTCAGGGCGTTCAACTCCGAAAGAATTTCGCCCTTTATCGCGGTCAGCCTTTCGTTTTCCCGGCGCATATTTGCGATAGTGTCGGAAACGGACTGCGGGATATTCAGCACGACGCGTTCGACGGGGTTTGAAACCCCACCTTTCCCGTGTGGCATACCGTCGGAATTCACCGCGCCTAACGTGGAATAGTATTGATCTTCAAGGTTCCGAATAACCCGCTCGTTCATGGTGACTGTTTTATCTATATCCCGGTAAAAATCCAGAATAGCAATAACTCTTTCTTGCTTCATTGCTCCGTTTCCTCCTGTTCCTGCTCTATCAAGGCGGCTTATATACCCTGCGGAAAGGGTGCGCCCGCTCGTAATGTCTGATTTGTACCATGTACCGCCGTTCAATCAGCGCGGCCCGCTCTCTCTGCCGTTTTCTGCGGCGGTGCTTCGGCTCTGCCTGCGCTACGACTTCTTCAACTTGCGTGATGAATTTTTCAACTGCGCTTGTCAGCGCGTCCGCAATGGACGTGATTTCGTCCCGTATGACCTGCACAGCTTCTTGAATGCGGTATATGGCTTCTTCCGCTGATATGCCCGCCCGCTCCGCAAGTATCATCGCGGCTTCACGGAAACGCTCTGCTTCCTCCGCCGCGGCTTCCAGATAATCGGTCTTGTATTCGTCCATCTGCGCCCCTCACTCTTCCGCCGGGGAACAGAAATAAGAAACCGAACAAAAGATTTTCACCCGCTGTCCGCAATGTTGGCAGGTGTGCGGCTTTCCCTCCGCCGCGCCGCGAATGCTGTATTCGATAACTTTTGCCGCGTCAAACTTCGCCCCGCAATACGGGCAAATCCCGCATTCGCTACTTCTGGTAGCCTGCGGGCGGCGTGGTGCGCTCTGCTGGGTGCTTTCGGTCGGCTTCGTGTCCTGCGTCCCGTCTGCGGTGTCCCGCTCCACAGCGGCGCTATACGGCGGCGTGGCCTGCGTGTCCGGCACTTTGTCCCGCTCGACTACGGGTTCCCGCTCTTTCTGCGGGCGTTCTGCCTGCGTAGGTGTGGCGGTGTTCTCTGCGGGCGGTGCAGGCGGGGCAGGACGTTTCCATTCCCGCGCGGCCTTGATGGAAATTGCCCCGGTCAGGTGATATTCCTTAAAGGCGGCGTTCTGGTTCTCCACAGGCAGGCCCGCCAATTCGTAGGCGGTCGAAAGGTTGATGCGGTCCGCTTTCAGTTCCTCCGTGAATTCCGGGGACAAATGGCGAATGATGGTGTCATATCGTCCGATCTGCGTTGTGCTGGTATGAAGCACCTTTGCGATAAAATCGCGGGTCCCGTCCGTCTGTAACTCTCCGTCTTCAAACGTCTTTTCGACGATGCGGCGCAACAGTTCGACGAACCGGGGCTTTGTCTTCGCTTTCTCCAAAACCTCCCGCAGATAGCGGACCTCTTCGATTTTGTCCCATGCGGTCTTTTCTCTCTGCGAGTTGGTAACGATCAGGTCCAGCCCGTCGCGTATTTCCTGTTCGTCCGCCGCTTCCTCTGTCGGTTCGATGACGCAGGGTACGAATTCGTATTCCGGCTTCCCATCGTTCACAAGTTCGATAGAAGCAAGGCGGCGGCGATGCCCGGCAATGACCTTGTACTTGCCGTCGCCCAGCGGAACGACGACAAGGTTTTGAAGAACTTTCCCTGCAATTTCGATTGCCGCTTTCAGTTCCCCGATTTCCCGCATGGAATAGAAATTGTCTTCCGACGGCACAAGGTCAAAGACGCTCAATTTCTCATAGCGGCTTTCAGAGGGGCGGGGCTTTGCACTCCCGCCGCCCGCCGCCGCCTTTGACGTGTCACTCAAAATCTGGTTCAAATTAAATCTTCCCATAGATAGCCCCTTTCCGTCCGAATCGGACATTTTAGCGGTGAACGCCGATGCGCCCGCGGCCTGTTATCGGTTTGAATGCTTCCCGGCAACCGTCAGGGTCGCCGCAACCGGGCCAATACCCGGCGCGGCAGAACCGCTTGTCGGAAACGTCGTCAATGTCCAGTCGGTCGCAAATCCCGCATTGATACGCGCGGATTTTCTTCCCGCCCCGGCAGTATTCCGGGACCGCCGTTTTCTCCGTCATTGTTTACCCCTCCGCAAGTATTCCTGAACGAATGCGATATAGTCCATTGCGGTTCCGCTCCGTCGGCTGTACTCCACGATAGGGATTTCCGAAAAGGTGCTTTCGGTGACTTTATCCGAATAGCGAATGCGGGTGTCAAAGACTGGGTATTCCGGGCGGGACCGCAACCACGCTTCGCCCTGCTTCTCTGCGTCGGCGCGGATAAAGCAGGTAATCAAGCACCCGGCAAGGCGCAAGCGCGGGTTCAGGTCGTCCCGTGTGTCCTCGATTTGTTCTTTCAGTTCTTCCAGCCCGTCAAAGGCGTACTTGTCAATCTTTATGGGAATAATCACGTCGTCGGACGCGACAAGGGCATTTATCGTTGAAATGTTGATGTCCGGGGCGTTGTCGATGATGCAGAAATCATAAAAGTTTTCTTCCGCAATCGCGTTCAGGGCGGACCGCAGGCGCGTTTGTTGGGGGCGGGTGCTGTCCATCAGGACTTCCATGTTCGCCCGAATCAAGGTCATGTTCGCAGGCATTACGTCGATATTCTCGAACCGGGTCTTCTTGATGACCTCCCGCGGGTCCAGCCGCCGGGCAGTCAGCACGTCCGAAATGCTCTTGTCGTCGTAGGAATGGACCCCGAATGCCTTTGACGTGTTGCCCTGCTTGTCGTTGTCCACAAGCAAAACACGCTTGTTGTGGAGCGTTGCGAGGACGTGGGCCATGCTGTCAGCGGTCAGCGTCTTTGCAACGCCGCCTTTTAGGTTGATAATTGATATGGTTTTCACCGTCTAAACCTCCTTTTGTGGTTCTCCCGCTCGAAAGCGGGTCAACGAACGATTTCTACCAAACGCCCGTCGTTGTCCAGTTCGTACAGGAACTTCACCGTTCCGGCTTTGACGGAGTGCATACACACAATGTCGGTGATAGTCCGTTCAACGATAACGTCAAGCGTTCTGCCGCCCACCGCGCAGGCGTTCTTCCTCATGCCGATTTTGTCGCCAATCTCAAAGGGGCAAACGGCGTTGAATGCCGCAAGTTTCATTTTCTTTTACCTCCGTTTCGTTTGTCAGCGGCTCCCGGTCTTACTTCCGCCGCCGCTTATGCTTTTTCCGCTTTGGAGCGGGAGGGGCGGGCGGTTCCGGCTCCGGCTCCGTCGCTTCCTCGCAGAGAACTTCCAGTTCTTCCACGTCCGCCGGGGCGAACGTCAGGGACGCGCCGCCGGGGTCGTATGCCTGCGCCGCCCAATCCGCCTTGAATTTCGCAAGGTCGTTTTTGTAGCGCGGGAACGGGTGTACCTGTTCGGCGTAGTAAATCGCCATCATCATTCTTTCGTCGTCTGCCGGGTCCCAATTATGCAGGTGATAGCTTGCGTGGTTGTCGTAGTCCCACAGGGAAAGCAGGACAACCAGCCCGTCGAACTCTTCGTTCGATCTCTGGATATTCTCAAAGTCCCGGTAGGTCAAGCCTTGCCCTCTGCATTCCTCCCGGATTTGTGGAATGCTCTTTCCGCCCGTTTTCAGGCGGCAACGAACAACTTTCGGTCGATAGTTCATGTATTTTCACCGTCGCTTTCTTTCGCCCGCTCGATTGCGCGAACGGCGGCAAAGAATCCGCTTGCGCCCATAGCTTGCAGGGCCGCGGGCGCGTTGATAAATACGTTGTCGTTGCGGTTGACCCATTCTTTCAGAAATTCCACGGTATAAAGCGGGTCATTCAGCCGCCGAATGATTGCTTCCTGCTTCTCTGTGATCGTGATTTTCCCCATGTCTATTTCCTCTCTTTCTTCTTCAACGGGCAGTAGCGCGGGGCCGTCTTCCCGTAGAACAGTAGCGGACCCGGCGGCGGGCATTTCGGGTGATTGCAGTAAGACGCTTCCTGCCCGAAATGCCCGACGTGGGCGCTGTTGCTGTTTCCGTTGCGTGGGTATGTGTGGACCGATGCAAATTCGCATTCACGGCACTTCATGTCGGTTCCTCCCAATTCCACCACCCTTGTTTCCCGCGGGCGGGAATGGGCGTTTTGAACATGACCGGGTTTTGAAGCACCCACGCGAACCGCCCCGGCGAATAATCACCTAACAGGCGTTCCCGGTTATCCAAACTGTCCACAAGTTCTTCCACAGGCACGCAATCGACGATTTCAACGGTTCCGATGACTGCGCCCCGCGGCAGGTTTCCGCCGCCGCCTGCGGCTTCCAGTACAGCCCAAAACTCACCGTTCGTCAGATGCTTTGTCGCTTGCACTTCGTCCAGCCGCCCGGCGTGGACAGCGACGCGGCCCCGAATATGCGTCCGCCGGGGTCTGGTTTCATAATGCTTGACCCCTGCTACGATTGCGTGTGCGTAGGGCTGATACACGGTAAAGGCTTTCATTCCTGAACCTCCTTGTTTCCGTTGTAGATGACCACCATAGACGGGAACGGGGCCGCGGCGTATGCTTTGCCCTCTTCATCGGTGAAGCGTAACCGCCCGCGCACAAAGCGGATTTCCGCCCGCCCATATATGTAGTCGTGAAAGTATGTCGTGTCAGTCCGGGCCGGAATCAGAAGAACGACGGTTGCGCCGCGCTGGGCTTCCTCGTAGGCTTTGCGAACCCATTTCCCAACCTCGCGCCCGTATGGAGGGTTGCAGAATACAGCCCCCCCCCCGCAAGATTCCACGGGCTTTTCAGTCCGTCGGTTTCCGGGGTGTAGTACGCCGGGCATTTTGCGCTTTTGTCGGTCGCCGCCGCGTCAAGCGTAAAATGAAACTCTTCGTTCAGTCGGTCGAAAAAGTCTTGCGGGGTGCAATAGTCCATCTTTTTACTGCTCAAAAGCGCCGCGTTCATTCTTGAACCTCCGCCGTTTCCGCGTCAAATGCGGTCGTCTGGTTTTCGTCCGGCTCTTCTTCGTCCTCCGCCGCCGGGGTGGTGAATGCGCTCCGGGTGTTCAGGAAGTGGCGGCATTGATAGGACAGTTCTTCCAGTTCGTCGGCGAATTTCTTGCTAATGACATAAGGCATGATGACCGCCGCCGTCAGGAACCCCGCCTTTGCGACGATGTACGAACCGCCCTGCGGCGTGGTCCGCTCGTAGAATTGCACCATGTCGATAACGTCTTCCAGCGGCGAAAGGTACAGGCTCCGAATGAATGTAACGCCGTTGTTCGTTTTCAGCGGTTTCAAGCGCAACCCGCCATTGATAAAGGTCGTTTCGTACTCCCGAACCAGTTTGTCGCCCGCCGCCACGTCCTCGACGTTCAGGTGTTCCGGCAAGCGCTCATGCCGGAAAAGAATTTTTTCGCGTTGCTTCCCGGTAATATCGAACACGGCGCAGAAACTTTCTTCGTCCAGAATAGGCAGGCCGTCCAGAGGATAGAGGGCGTAGCCGTCGCCCAACCATTGTGTGATTTCTCCCGATCTGTCGATGCGGTCATACAGGTAATAAAGCCCGTTCGTCTTGCAGATAGAAAGAACCTTTTTCAGCTTCATTCGTCTACCTCCGCCGCCTGCTCGTTCAACGCCTTTACCGCCGCCGGAATGTCGGCGCGGCCCGCGTTCTCCACTTCAACCCGCGTCACGTCGCCGACGTGGTACACGGAAACTTTACGCTTCTGACGGAAACCCGCCGCCGCGGTCGCCACAGCTTCACCCGCCGCGACAATCAGGACCACACAGCCCAGCCAAACCCAAAAACTCGAAAACACGAATTGCAGAAGTTCCATTTTATTTCCCTCTTTCCAGCCTTTCGGCGATATTCAAAATTCCGACGATTGCTTCACGAATGTTCGCGTCTGTGTCCGCTGTGATGGACAGGACCCGTGCAATGTCCCGCAGTTCCTCCGCCGCGGCGATTTGGTCCACCGCCGCGCCCGTTGCTCTCATGCAGTCAGGGCAGAGGGGCAGGCCCTCCGCCGTCGGTCCGCCGCATTTCTCACACTTCGTCAGTTTCATAGATAACGCTCCTTTATACCGGGTAGCCAAATACAATGACGGTTCCTGTCAGGACTGCGCCCAGCATGAAAGCAACCCACAGGATAACCACACCCAACAGGACGTTTTCGGCCCAGCCGCAGACACGCAAGGCCCACTTTGCCACGGTCCAGCATTGCAGGCGGCGGGTGTGTTCCAGTTTTTCAAGGCCCGATGCCCGTTTCATGTCGTAGGTCGCCGCTTTGACCTCCGCCGCCACTTTCGGTTGCAAACCCGCTCGAATGGTGAACAGCGCCCAATAAAGAACGATCAGCAGAATTCCGGCACGCATTGTCAGTCCTCCGTTTCCCGTTCATGCGCCCACACACATTCGGCGCAGTTTTCCAGTTCGCCCGTGTCGAGTGGGCAAGGCTCCTTGTCGGCCCATTCAGGCTTCATGCAGTCATACTTCATTTCGTTTCCTCCGTTTCGATGTTTCGGCCCCGCAGGGCAAGCATTTTTTCACGAACCAGCTTATCGACGACGCGGCCCGGCGTTTTCTGCCCGCTCATAAGCATAAGGCGTTCGAGGTTGTAGGCCGTCTGTGCCGTGACGCGGACCGTCATTTTCTGTGTGTGCTGTTTTTTCATGGTGTCCCGCTCCTTTCGTGGTGGACGTAATCGAGGAATAGCACCGCCCCATTGAAGCGGACCCGCCATTGTTCGAGGTCCGCCGCGGTAACGTACTTTCTGCCGAAATGCTCTTTCATGTCCCGCCACACCATCCACGGAACAAAGAAGAATTCGTTTCCAATCCCGCCGCAGACTGCGGCAAGCGCACCCCGCCGGGCGTGGCGTTCCAGCGTGTCCCGCTGTTCCTGTGTCAGAACGTCCCACTTCAAACGATCTGTCGTTGTGTACTTCGCTTCAAAGACTATGGAGCGCCCGCCGTCAAGCGTTCCTTGAAAGTCCGGCTGTGCGCGGGCGGTAAAGCGGCCCTTGAACTTTCCGTCGCGGCTCTTTTCCAGAACGCGGAACGGTTCAGGGGTTTTGTCTACGTCGGCCCGCTCCCGGTCAGAATAGAGGGCGCAGGCGGCTTTTATTGCGCTCTCGAAAAAGTGGCCCTGTGCGTTGTTGACTTTGTTTTGATACCGCAGGGCGGCGCGTTGGTTGTCTATCACGGTCCCACCCCGCTTCCCAATACAGGGCGGCGCGTGTGGTCGCCCATGCCCGCCATAAGCGCTTGAAGTTTGAACGCTTCGCTTCGGCTGATTTCCGCCGCCGGGATTTCTTCGGCCTTTTTGGAAGCAGGCGGGAAGATGTCGTTCTTCATCAGGAACGCCGAATAGAACCGTTCCATTTCCTCTTCCAGCGCGGCTTTATAAAACTCATAGCTGAATTCGATTTCCAGCCGTTCCGCCGCGGTGCAGTCAATTCCGACTTGCTTTCGTGCGCGGCCCGAATAGGACCCGACGCACTTAAAGGGAATTTTCCCGGTCACGGTATAAATCACCTGAACCAGTAGTTTTCTTTCATACGGGGTCTTGTAACGGAAGAAGCACTTTTCCAAACATTCTTCCGCTATTTCGGCTTCGTCGATGCCGTATTGCGTCATCAGCCTATCAAGCAGGGCGGCGGCTGACTGCTTTTCGCCGTCTGCGCCGCGGTTTGCAAGGGCTTGAACCTTGCGTATCTTCTCTAACAGGCGTTCCCGCTCCGTCATTGTCATACCTCCCATGTGTAAGGTTCCGTGCGGCACATATCGCAGAACGGGCAGAACGAACAAGCGTCGTCCGCCGTCCTGCGGTCGCAAATTTTCTTGATGACCCGCGCGGCCTGCTTCATTTCTTCGACTTCCTGTTCTTCCGGGGTCGGCTCATTTCTTCTCATATCTCGCAGATACCCCCGATATTGTCCAAATCGGCCCGGCTCACCGTGCGGCGTTTCAGGATACCCGCCATGACTTCGCCGTAACGGTCCCAACGTGCCGTCGTGGTCGTGAAGTAGCGCAATTCCGGGTTGAACTGCGCCCGCATTTTCAGGCTTGTAATGACTTCGCTTGTGATTTCGATGCCAAGCGGGTAAACGCTGACGCGCCCGCTTTCCTTGTCTACCTCCCGGCAGACGGCAAGCAGTTTCAACCGCTCCCGCGGCTTCGGCGGCTCCCGCTCGATTGCGTCCTTGCAGTCGCAGGGTTCGGAAGCGTCGAGGTGTGCGCCGCAGTCCGGGCAGATTTTGAACGGCCTTGCCATATTGAACAGCCCCTTTCTTTACTCTTTCTTTCGCAATTTCAGGTAGACCGCCCAGCCCGTGAAGTCGTTGTATTCGTACTGAACGCCGTAGTCATCATCGGTCAGGGTCCAGCCGGGATATTTCTTTTCCCAAAACTCACGGGGCGGGTGTTCTTTCGCCCACTTCTCGATTTGACGGCGGTTGTACTTGCCGTCGTTCGTCCGGCTGTACGGCCTTTCGAGGTTATGCGAGGAATTCCACCGCTTTTTCCCGCACCCCTGCTTCACAAGGTAGGTGCAAAGGGCGGCTATGCCGTTTTCATCGGCTTGCAGGCGGTCAGCATTACAAAAGCCGATTTTGTCGCCTTTTTTCTGTCCCTTGCGTCTGCGTTTTCTCCACAGGTCTTCCACAACGTCACGGTCAAGCCCGCCGTTCATAATGATGTGGTGATGAATACGAACGGGGGTTTCGCTGTTTCGCTTCGTGGTGTAGGCGGTAACGATCATGTACTTTAGCGGCGGCAAGCCCTCTTTCTTCCGGCGGTACTGGACCCGGCGTAGGAAGTTTGTTGCTTCCTGTTCGGCCTGTTCCACCGTGTCGGGCAGATATTTTCCGCTGTATGTAGCCGTAACGTGCAGGGCTTCCGGGTCAGAACCGAAATTCAGGTTCGCCGTCTGCGTGAAGTAGCGGCGGGCGTTCTTGTCATTCAGGTTCTTTTGCTTCGGCTCCGTTTCCTTGATTTTCTTTGACCTCTTCCCGCGCGTAGATGCTGTCAGTTGCGCGGCGGTATAGGGGTATATATCTACCTCCCGATAATGCTTTCCGCAGTAGATTTTCTTTTCTCTCATAAAACTTCGCACTTGCTTCACTCCTTTTGCGGGTAGAGGAAGCGGGCGGGGCTTTACTTCCGGCGTGTGTAGTTGTCTATGCAGGCGAGAAGAACACCAGATAGGGCGTGTCTTTCTTCCCGGTCCTGTTGTCATGCGTGACAAGGCTAATCGCAGGAACGTTAATACCCATTACAAGCCCGCCACGCCGCGCAAAAACGGCGTTATTTGTTGACTTTTTCCGCCGTTTTTGATATACTAACGGTAGGTTGATAGCTGATATATTTTCATCGGCGGAACCCGCTTCGCGTCTGCTCTCCCAAGCAAACGCGGGGCGGTTTTTCTTTATCCAGTTTTCACGACGGCGGGGGTTCAGACCTCCGCCGCTTTGTCTTTGTCTTCCTGCGCGATCTGCGCCGCGTCCTGCTTCGACGTGAACAGAGAAGCCACAGCCGCGCCCAGCGCTTCGCCCCAAACTTCCACGGGGTATTCATTCAGGGCATTCAAAATTCTGTCGCTTGCGATGAGAACAAGCTGTGCGCGGTCCTCTTCGGCGACTTCAACGCTTTTTTCTTCGTCGTCCTCTCCGGGGACAGATACCAAGATTTCGGATTTCAGATAGCAAAGCGGGCGAACGCCGATGTAGCCGAAGTAAGCGTTGCCCCAGTCCATCGCGCCAGAGGAATAGACGATGCGGACGTAGTAAGAGTTGGACGCTTCACAGGTCCACGGGGTCAGGTTCCAGCACCACGCGTCCACGCGCGGGATAATGCCGCGGAACATTCGATACAGCTTGTCCGACAGCAAAGCGATTTTGTCGGTGGCGGTTCCGTAGTCGGTCATGCCGTCATCGGCGGTCAGGTCGCTTTCCCAATCGAGGAACGCCGCCCGGTCCGCGCCCTCTGCAACCAGCGCGTCGAGGAACGCGCCGTTCAGTTCGCGGCGTAGGGAAGAAGAACGCCAATCGTTCTTGTTGTCTTCGTCGAAAGCGCGTTCAAATACGGGTTCGGCGGAAATCGCAACGGTTCCGTCGCCTGCGTACAGCTTGACCCACTCAACGCCGCCGTACAGGAAGCGCCCGCCTGTTTCAATCTGTGAAATTTTCTTCATAACTTAGTCCTCCTCATATTCCGGCTTGAAGCCGTTCTTAATGTCCGTGATAAGGTCCCGTACCGTCCGGGAAAGGCAGTAATAGAAAATCGGGAGGAAGAGGGCGAAAACCTCTCCGCCGACGGCGAAATAGCCACGGTAGGCCAGCGCACGGGCCGCACCCTCACGGAACAGCATAATTCCGGCAATCGTCAGGGCCGCATACTTCACGATAGCCCACACGGGGACCGGGCGGCGCTGGTCGATTTTCCGGGACTTCCGCCGGGCGGTCATTTGCCCGGCTTCAACGGTGATTGTGATAATCTCTTGTGTCATTTCGGTTCCTCCACTTCGATTCGCTCCGCCGCCGCGATCATAACGGCACGTCCGTTCTTGTCCAGCAGTTCACCTTGTACCAGCGACCCGGTTTTGTCCGGGGTCTTGCGGTAAATCACCGCTGTTACTCGCTGGTAGGTGATGCCGTTGTACCGTACCGGGCGTTCGTCCATGAATGCCCGCTTCAAATCAGCCGTTGTCACGGGACACACCGCCTTTCCGGGAAATCTCGTATTCGGCCCCGAAACGACGGCGCTTGCACCGCCAACAGGTGATTTTCATATTCACGCCGCCGCGGACACGCTCAATATCGTGTTTCCCAGCTTTCTTGATTTCGAGGAAGCAGGGCAAGCAGAATTGACGTTTCATGCTGTCACCGCCTTTATGACCCGCAAATAGAACGCTTCCGGTGTTTCATCGGGCGGAACCGTCAGGCTGATTTTGTGGAACTGCTTTCGGCACTTCGTACACTCCCTGCGTTCAATCGCGCCAACCGTCCAAATGTTCACGCTTCCGCCGCTTCCAAAATGGTTGTTCATTTCGCCGCAGAACGGGCAAATCTCCAACAGCCCATTGTGTACGATCTGTCCGGCGCTGTCGTAAATAATTCCGTTTGTTGCTTCTTTTGCGATGTGCTTCCCGTTTCTCTCCACGTTTTCAACCTCCTTGTTTCCAAATCGCTTCAACCTGCTTCCGGCAGTATTCCGGGCCGTTCAGGTTGACCCAATCACTGATAATGGCGCGGTCTTCGTCTTCACGGTGTTTGTCGATAGCCTTGAAGTTCTCTTGCAGGGTGTCCGGGTCAAAGTATTTCACGCTGGAACCCGTACCGTGGGCCAGAACCACGCGAACAGCAATACAAGCCGCGTCCGCGCAAATTTCGATACGCAGGTTTCCAAACTCCATGAAGTACGCGCCGACGAATGACGTACTTTTCGTCAGACCGCGGGCGGTCCCGAACTCCTGTATTGCGAGGGCGCGGGCTGTCTTCGCCGTCAGCTTGCCCCCGCCGTGGCACTGTTTCTTTTTCGTCATGTTGTTTCCTCCCGCTCGAACCTGATTTTCATTTGCGCCGGGCAAAGGTCCACTTCCGGGCGACGGGTCCCCGTCCATCGCAGGCCCCCGGCTTGTCCAACGCATTTCCAGCCAGCGGCCCGCAGGCTTGCGCCGTTCTCTGTGTCCAGAATATAGGTGACTACTCGTTTATAGCCCATCGCCCGCGCCGCTCTCCATGCCGCGGCGTAAAGCATTGAACAGGCGTTGCGGGTTCCGTCCGTGCAAAGTCGGTTGACTTCCAATGTCCAACCGTCGTCAAGGTGGCGCGATACAGGACGGCCCACAATGGCAACCCCTACGATTTTTTCACCGTCAGATAGCCCAATGGAAAACTTATGCCCCACGGTTGCCCCGTGGTGTCGGTGGTTTTGCTCGACAAACGCGTTTGCTTCTCTAAGCGTCATCGGTACGATTTCAAGCACGTTGCGTTCCCTCGCTCTCCTGTGACAGCCACCAAAGCGGATTGTTCCGCTTGTCCTCATACGGGCAAGGGCTACCATCGTCACAACTGACTTTCCCGCACCCGGCACAATACTTCCGCTGGAATTCTTCATCCCACGGCGCTTCAATGACGGGCAGGCCCCGCAGGAAAGCGCCCAGCGTTTCCGGGTTCTTCGTAATTTCTTCAAAATTGTTCACCGCGAAACCTCCTTTACGAATTGACCGCTGTTTTGCCGCGGCGTTTGAAGTTCTCTTGCACGCGCTGTTGTGCAAGAACGGGGTTGTATGCTCTCCGCTGGTTGCGGTCAAGCCCGCCCGTTTCGCCACGTTTCAACTCCCGGTAGACGGTAGCCGTTGCCATACCCAGCCCATCGGCGATGTCTGCCACCCGGTCGCCGTTCAGGTATCGTGTGGAAATCTCCTTGCGGTCCTGAAAATCTATGTATCTGTACTGCCGCACCATTTCACCCCGTTTCTATTGTGTTTTAGCTCTGTTGATGGTAAAAAAATAAATGCGATAGAACGCGTACCCGTCATTCGACGTGGTATTTGTTCTTTCGCATTTAATATTACAAGCCGCCCGGTGCCGGAAAACAAGGGATATCCCTTGACAAACCCGAATTTAACAGCTATAATATTAAAGTTAATACACAAATGCAGTGAAAAAGAGGAGTATTTTTCCTTTGCGCGTTTAGAGAGGGTGCGGCCGGTGCAAGCACCTCGGCGGGGAAGAAGAAGGTCGCTTTGGAGCAGAACAGCCGAATTTTCGTTAAGCTGTTCCGTCTGACCCCGCGTTACGGGGCAACGAGTGCGCGTCTTTACGCGAATTCAGGTGGTACCACGGAGCATACTTCGTCCTGTTGTCGGGATGAGTATGCTCTTTTTTGTTTGCACAGAGGTATCCCGCATGTATATAGTAAATCAAATTGAAGGAGATAGATCAATGAGCGAACTGCCTAAGACCTACGACCCGAAATCGGTCGAGGACAAGCTGTACAAGTTCTGGGTCGATTCCGGCTTCTTCCACGCCGAGGTCAATCCGGACAAGAAACCGTACACCATCGTTATTCCGCCTCCGAATGTTACCGGCCAGCTGCACATGGGCCACGCATTCGACGAGACCCTGCAGGATATCCTCATCCGCACCAAGCGCATGCAGGGCTACGAGGCGCTGTGGATGCCGGGCACCGATCACGCCGGTATTGCAACCCAGATCAAAGTAGAGGAGAACCTCCGCAAGGAGGAGGGCCTGACCCGTTACGACCTCGGCCGCGAGGAGTTCCTTAAGCGCGTCTGGGCGTGGAAGGACAAGTTCGGCAGCCGCATTATCAGCCAGCTCAAAAAGCTCGGCACCTCCTGCGACTGGGATCGCGAGCGCTTCACCATGGACGAGGGCTGCTCCAAGGCGGTCCGCGAGGTATTCGTAAACCTGTACAACAAGGGCCTGATCTACAAGGGCCACCGCATCATCAACTGGTGCCCGCACTGCGCAACTGCGCTGTCCGACGCTGAGGTTGAGTACGAAACCCAGCCGGGCAAGCTGTGGCACATCCGCTATCCGCTGGCGGACGGCTCGGGCGACCTCGTTGTTGCGACCACCCGTCCGGAGACCTTCATGGGCGATACCGGCGTTGCTGTCAACCCGAACGACGAGCGCTACAAGCACCTCATCGGCAAGACCTGCATCCTCCCGATCATGAACCGCGAGATTCCGATCTTCGGTGACGAGTACGTTGACATGGAGTTCGGCACCGGCTGTGTTAAGGTTACGCCGTGCCACGACCCGAACGACTTCGAGATGGGTCAGCGCCACAACCTCGAGCAGATTCTCGTGTTCAACGAGGACGCGACCGTCAACGCAAACGGCGGCAAGTACGAGGGCATGGACCGCTACGAGTGCCGCAAGGCGGTTGTAAAGGACCTTGAGGAAGGCGGCTATCTGGTCAAGATTGAGGACCACGAGCACAACGTAGGCACCTGCTACCGCTGCGGTACGACCGTTGAGCCGATGACCTCGGCGCAGTGGTTTGTCAAGATGGCGCCGCTCGCCAAGCCCGCTATGGACGTTGTAAACGAGGGCAAGACCAAGTTCGTGCCCGACCGTTTCTCCAAGACCTACCTGCGCTGGATGGAAAACGTACACGACTGGTGTATCTCCCGTCAGCTGTGGTGGGGTCACCGCATTCCGGCGTTCTACTGCGACGACTGCGGTGAGATGACCGTTTCCAAGACCGATGTATGCACCTGCCCGAAGTGTGGCAGCAAGAACATCCGTCAGGAAGAGGACGTTCTCGACACCTGGTTCTCCTCTGCGCTGTGGCCGTTCTCCACGCTCGGCTGGCCGGACAAGACCAAGGAGCTCGACTATTTCTACCCGACCTCTACGCTCGTTACCGGCTATGATATTATCTTCTTCTGGGTTGCCCGCATGATCTTCTCCGGTGTGGAGCACATGGGCGAGACCCCGTTCAAGACGGTTTATATCCACGGTCTGGTGCGCGACGCGCAGGGCCGCAAGATGTCCAAGTCGCTCGGCAACGGCATCGACCCGCTGGAGGTCATCGACCAGTACGGCGCGGATGCGCTGCGCTTCACCCTCGCAACCGGCAACAGCCCCGGAAACGATATGCGTTTCTCGGATGAGCGCGTGCAGGCGTCCCGCAACTTCTGCAACAAGATTTGGAACGCATCCCGCTTTATCCAAATGAACCTGACCATCGACAAGGACAAGGCAGTCGAGCTGCCGAGCGACCTTGCCATCGAGGACAAGTGGATCATCAGCAAGTTCAACACACTGGTTGCTGATGTTACCCGCAACATCGACCAGTACGAGCTGGGTCTGGCGGCTGCCAAGCTGAACGACTTCATCTGGGAGAACTTCTGCGACTGGTATATCGAAATTGCAAAGACCCGTCTGCAGACCGGCGACGAGAACGTACAGAAGGTGCTGTGCTATGTGCTGAGCGGCGCAATGCAGCTGCTGCACCCGTTCATGCCGTTCATCACCGAGACCATCTGGCAGGCGCTGCCGCATGAGGGCCCGTCCGTTATGGTATCCGCATGGCCGGAATACAAGGAGGAGCTGCATTTTGCCGCGGAGGAGGCACAGATGGAGAGCCTGATGGACGCTGTCCGCGCCATCCGCAACCGCCGTGCCGAGATGAACGTACCGCCCTCCAAGAAGGCCAAGGTGCTCATCCTGACCGAGAAGAAGGATACGTTCTCCGCAGGCGCAGGCTTCTTCCCCAAGCTGGCATACGCTTCCGAGATTGAACTCATCGACGCGGTTCCGGCGGACGCTGCCAAGATGGCATCCGTAGTCACCGGCGACGCACAGATTTATATGCCGATGGGCGACCTCATCGACTTCGAGGCCGAGCGCGCCCGTCTCGGCAAGGAAAAGAGCAAGGTCGAGGCGGATATCGACTTTGTTATGAAGAAGCTGAACAACCCGAAGTTTGTCGATAAGGCACCCGAGAAGGTTGTTGCAGCTGAGCGCGAAAAGGCCGAAAAGCTGCGCGAGCACCTTGCAAAGCTGGAAGAGTCGATTGCAGCGCTGAACTAAGCTGCATTAAGCTGAATTAAATATAAAAAGAGTGGAGTTTTATCCACTCTTTTTTCTTAATATTTTCCCCAAAACACTTGACTGTAAACCCACTTTATCCCTTATAATGTAATCAATAGAAGGGAAGGTGATCGTATGAACATAGCGGAAGCAGAGCGCAGGACGGGATTATCCCGGGCGAACATCCGGTTTTACGAAAAGGAGGGGCTGCTCACGCCGACACGCGGCGAGAACGGCTACCGCGACTACACCGAGGACAATGTACAGACACTGCGGAAGATCATGCTGCTGCGCAGGCTGCGGCTGAGCGTGCCGGACATCCGCGCCATCGAGAGCGGCGAGAAAGCGCTGCCCGAGGCGGCGGCAGGCCAGCTCGACGTATTGCAGGGGGACATCCGCGAGAGCGAACAGGCGTATGCGATGTGCCGCGCCATCTGCGAGGACAGAGCGGAGTGGAACGGGCTGGATGTAGACCGGTACCAGTCCATCGTGCTGCCCGCAGACGACCCGCGCGAGAAAGACCGCATTCCGCCGGCCGGCTGTCCGTGGCGGCGCTTCTTTGCCCGCAATGTGGATGCCGGACTGTATGGGCTGCTGTGGTCGATGCTGTCGCAGTGGGTGTTCCGCATCAATCCGGATCATTTTATGTCGAATCTGGCGTGGACGCTCGCGTGTGGGTATGTCAGCTGGCTGCTGACGTTCGTGTTCGAGCCGGTGCTGCTGCATTACTGGGGCACAACGCCCGGCAAGTGGATCTTCGGGCTGTCCGTCCGCGATGAGGACGGAGAAAAGCTGTCCATCCGCACCGCATATGCCCGTTTGTGGGGCGTGTTCGGCTACGGCAGCTGCTATGCGCTGCCGTTCTTCGAATGGTACTGCAATTACAAGTGTTACCGCGCGTGCAAAGAAGAGGAGCTGCCGTGGGATTTGGAGAACGGGTGCAGCATCATCGTCCGCGAGCGGGAGGTGAGTTGGTATCGCGTGGCGCTGTACCTGCTGGTGCTCGTGCTGCGAGCAGCCGCAGGTTACGGCATTGACCTGTACGCCAAGCTGCCGCCCAATCGCGGCGAGCTGACTCTTGCGGAGTATGTGGAGAACTGCAACGACTGCCTGAAATATAATCAGGGCACGGCGCCGTATGTCCGGCCGGACGGAAGCTGGAATAAGGATTTGGACATAATGGGCGGCTCGTACACCGGATTCTCGCTGGGCGATTCTGCTGTATCCGATGTGACGGTCGAAACCGATGCGGACGGCTATGTGCAGTCTGTGACGGTGGTTTCGGATTCGCAGAACGGCTCGTGCGGCTATCAGGAGCGCATGACGGTGTATTACGCCTTTGCGGCCGCGTATGCCAAATGGAGCTGGCTGTATGCCGCCCACATGAGGGATGACATCATTGACGACGGCTGGGAATACGATGCACCGGATACGAAAAACGTCAAGGAGGCGCATCTCGACGGGCTGGATTTCCGGTACGAGTATGAATTCAGCGGCGCATCGCGCGATAACGCCGTGGACGGAAAGCCGATGCCGTATCATTCGGTGCTGACGATTGAGAAAGAGTGAGGAGTGGAGAGCGAAATGCTCTCCACTCTCTGCTTTATTAGAAAATTGCTTTCTTATTTGCCCAAAGTGTGCTATACTAATCTCACAAAACCATATAGATAGAGGAATAGCCAATGAAAGGAATCATTCTTGCCGCCGGTAAGGGCTCGCGCCTGTACCCGATGACACGTCCGGTATGCAAACCGCTGCTGCCGGTATACGATAAACCGATGATCTACTATCCGCTGGCTGCGCTCCTGCAGGCCGGTATCCGCGATATTCTCATCATCATCCCGCCCGGAGAGGAAGGCCCGTTCTACCGTCTGCTCGGTTCCGGCGGCCGCTTCGGCGTCAACATCACCTACGAGGTGCAGGAGGTTGCACGCGGCATCGCGGACGCGCTGCTCATCGGCTCGCAGTTCATCGGGGATGACTCGGTTTGCCTTGTTCTGGGCGATAATATCTTCTATTCCCCCAATTTCCAGAACTATCTGGACCGTGCCGTGCAGATGCAATCCGGCGCCTGCGTGTTCGGCTACTATGTCGATGACCCGCGTGCGTTCGGCGTTGTGGAGTTTGATGGTCAGGGCCGTGCGATCTCCATCGAGGAGAAGCCGCGCTATCCGAAGTCTAACTATATCATTCCGGGTCTGTATTTCTACGATAACTCGGTTATGGAGATTGCCCGCGGACTCAAGCCCTCGGCAAGAGGCGAGCTGGAGATCACGGATGTCAATATCGAGTACATGAAGCGCGGTCAGCTGCACGTTGAAAAGCTCGAGCGGGATTTCGTCTGGCTGGATGCCGGTACCGCCGAGAATCTGCTCGAATCCGCACAGGTTGTCCGCCGCGTGCAGGATGAGAGCGGCCGCTACATCGCATGTCTGGAGGAGATTGCGTACGCACGCGGCTATATCAGCCGTCAGACGCTGCTCCGTCACGCCGCCGACCTCAGCAAAACGCTGTACGGCCGCTACTTAGAGTGCCTCTAAAGGAGAATCGCAAATGCCTGTTTATACCGAAACCAAAACCTACCATACCAAGGCCCACATGGGCATGATCGACGTTACTGACGACTTCCGCGCAGCGGTGCAGAACGCCTGCCGCAAGACCGGCATGAAGTCCGGCACGATCACCGGCTTTACCACCGGCGGTGTTGCCGGTCTGACCACGCTTGAGTTTGAGCCGGGCATGGTCTACCATGACCTCAAGGCGGCGATGGACGTCTTTTCGCCCTACCGCGATGAGCAGGGAAACGTCATTTACTATCACCACCATGACACCTGGCACGATGATAACGGCTCGTCGCACATCAAGGCGGCGCTGCTCAGCCCGTTTATCGTTATTCCGTTCGTGAATGGCGAGATCACCATCGGCCCGTGGCAGAATCTGACCCTTGTGGAGTGCGATACCCGCAACCGCGTGCGGGATATTGTCTTTCAGGTGATGGGAGAATAATGCAAACTGATTCTGTATAAAAGCAAGATGACCGCTCGGAGTAGGGCCCGAACGGTCATCTTAGTTTAACTATGATACGGAAAGGTCTGGTTGCTTAGCAACATCCCTTGGGTATATTATGCCCGCAGAACCTCGGTCTTGTCAAACGACAGGGCCAGGGTTTTGTTGCGTCACGGCTCTCAAACGCTCCGCGCAGCCAGAAAGATTAGCGTCCGCTAACTAAATAACTTTTCTTTTTTCTATAAATGTGGTATAATATAAGCGTTCGAAAAATTTGAGTACGGTTCGGGAATCCCTGTGCCGTGCATAGAAATGGAGCGACAAAGCATGACTAAAATTGATATTATTTCCGGTTTTCTGGGTGCCGGCAAGACGACCCTCATCAAGCGTCTGCTGGCCGATGCGCTCAAGGGTGAGCAGGTTGTTCTGATCGAGAACGAGTTCGGTGAGATCGGCATTGACGGCGGCTTCCTCAAGGATGCCGGCATTGTTGTAAACGAGATGAACGCAGGCTGCATCTGCTGCTCGCTGGTTGGCGACTTCGGCAAGGCGCTGCACGATGTTGTGGATCAGTACCATCCGGACCGCATCCTGATCGAGCCGTCTGGCGTCGGCAAGCTGTCGGACGTTATCGCTGCGGTACAGAACGCGCACCTCGAGGTTCAGCTGAACAGCTTTGTAACCGTTGTTGACGCGCTCAAGGCCAAGATGTACCTCAAGAACTTCGGTGAGTTTTTCGAGAATCAGGTGGCGCATGCCGGTGCCATCCTGCTGTCCCGCACGGCTGAGTGCCCGGAGAAGCGCCTCGACGAGACCGTTGCCATGCTGCGCGGCCTGAATGAGCACGCCCGCATCGTTACCACTCCGTGGAAGGATTTGACCGGCGAGCAGCTGCTCTCCACCATGGAAGGCAGCCGCGACCTCGTTGCGGAGGTTCTCGAGGAGATCGCGCACGAGCCGCACCACGAGCATCATCATCACCACCATGACCACGAGCATGATGAGCACGAACATGAGCATGAGCATGACCATGAGGAGCACGAGCATCATCACGAGCATGACGAGCACTGCACCTGCGGCTGCCACGATCACGAGCATGAGCATCACCACGATCACGACCACGAGCACCATCATCACGACCACGACGGTCACTGCTGCTGCGGTCACGACCACGATCACGATGCTGACGAGGTATTCACCTCCTGGGGTAAGGAAACGACTCACAAGTACACCGAGGCAGAGCTTAACGCGGCGCTTACCGCGCTTGGCGATGTTACGCTCGGCACCGTACTGCGTGCAAAGGGCATCGTTCCGTGTGCAGACGGCGGCGAGTGGCTGCACTTTGACTACGTTCCGGGTGCACCCGAAATCCGCCGCGGCGCTGCCGATTACACCGGCCGTCTGTGCGTCATCGGCTCCGAGCTGGATGAGGAGCGCATCGCTGCTCTGTTCGGCGTAAACGAAAAGTGAGGTAACCAGATATGGCTAACGAACCCATTCCGGTATACGTCTTTACCGGCTTTCTGGAGAGCGGCAAGACCAAGTTCATTCAGGACATTCTCGCGGACCCGAACTTTACCGAGAACGAGCGCACGGTGCTGCTGCTGTGCGAAGAAGGCATCGAGGAATACGACGAGAAGTGGCTGCTGCACTACGGCACCGCGCTTGTGCCGATCGAGTCCGAGGACCGTCTGACGCCGAATATCCTCAAGCGCGTGGAGCAGAAATACCAGCCGGACCGCATTCTTGTTGAGTACAACGGCATGTGGAAGCTGGAAAAGCTGATGCAGGCATTTCCTGCCCGCTGGGAGCTGTACCAGATCGTCACCACGGTCGATGCGACCACGTTTGAGCTGTATTCCAACAACATCGGCCCGATGATGTTCGAGCATATCACCACTGCGGATCTGGTGGTGTTCAACCGCTGCACGGATGAGCTGAAGGACATGCTGTACAAGAAGAACATCAAGGCGATGAATCCGCGTGCGGCAATCTATCTGGATGACGTGAACGGCAATTCCGAGGACTACGCCCGCAATATGCCGCTGCCGTTTGATGTGGATGCGGATATCATCGACATCCAGCCGGAGGACTACGGTCTCTGGTACATCGACGCCACCGGCGACCCGATGAAGTATGACGGCAAGACCGTCCGCTTTCTTGCCCAGGCCTACGTCGGCAAGGATGTGCCCGCCGGCAGCTTCGTGCCCGGCCGCTTCGGCATGGTTTGCTGCGCGGATGACGTCACCTTCCTCGGCTTCCTCTGCCGCTATCCCGACCGCGATCAGCTGCATAACCGCGACTGGGTCAAGGTAACGGCGTCCATCACCGTCGAGGAGCTGCCGCAGTACCGCGGTCCCGGTCCGGTGCTGCATGCCATCACGGTAGAACCCGCCGAAAAGGCGAAGGAAGATATCGTTTACTTTAACTGAATCTTCTCCATACAACGTAAAAAGAGACGAGCCTGCTTGGTTCGTCTCTTTTTCTGTATAAAAGCGCACTGACCGCTCGATTAGGCCTCGAACGGTCAGTGACTTAGTTCACTAACTTGTTATAGGGTCTGACTGCCTGAACAGCATCACTTGGGTATATTATACCCGAGCAGCCCCGGTTTTGTCAAGTGCGGCAAAGCCGGGGTTTTGCTTTGCATGCAGCGATTACTGCCTGCTGATTGCTGATTTCTAATTAGAAAAGTGTGTCCCCCGTCACAAAGCAGTGACGGGGGACAGAGACAAAAGGGGGGATACAGACGATTCATAAACTCCATGAACGTCTTTTGAAAGATCGGTGACGGCTTGAGGGATTAGCCGATGCCACCGTACATAACGCCGAGGATCAGTGCAAGAACTGCACAGATAACGTATACCCACTTGCCGAGCGGGAAGAACCAGCCGCCGATCGGCTTCTTAGCGCCTTCGTTAACAGCAGCAATTGCCTTTTCCTTGCCCAGTACCCAGAAGAACATAACGCCGGCCAGAGCAGCGCCGAGCGGGCAGATGTAAATGGAAACAACGTCCATCCACTGAGAGGTCCACGGCTGGATTGCGATGGAAACGACCAGACCGATCACACCGATGGTGCCAACGGCTGCTGCACGCTTAAACTTGAACTGCTCCTGCAGGAAAGCGATCGGTGCTTCGTACAGGTTTACGATGGAGGATACGCCTGCGAACAGTACGCAGATGTAGAAGATCGCGCCGATGATACGGCCGGCAGGCATTGCGTTGAATACGTTTACGAGGTAAACGAACATCAGGCCGGGGCCGCCGGATACGTCGCGGATGCCTTCGCCCAGAACAACTGCCATTGCCGGAATGATAACGACTGCTGCCAGCAGAGCTGCAAGGGTATCAAATACTGCTACGTTGCGTGCGGAGGACGGGATATCCTCGCTCTTGGACAGGTAGGAACCGTAGATTACAGAACCGTTGCCTGCAACAGACAGGGAGAAGAACGCCTGACCGAATGCAAATACCCACAGGTCGGGCTTAGCCAGACCGGCCGGATTCAGGGTCAGAATGTACTTATAGCCTTCGGATGCGCCGGGCAGAGTGCCGATGTAGACTGCCAGTACGAGGAACAGACCGAACAGAACCGGCATCATGATCTTGTTTGCCTTCTCAATGCCGCCTGCAACGCCCATTACCATGATGGCGAGGGAAACGACCAGTGCAACGATCTGCCATACGCCGTTGCCGATGCCGAAGAAGCCAGCCGACGCCATTGCCTTGAGGGCTTCGGGAAGCGTTTCTGCCTCCGGTGCGGTCATGCCGAAGGTGCCGCCGATAGCGCCCATGTCCGTGCCGAGATTGAACAGGCTGCCGGAGAGGGACATGAAGGTGTACTTGAAGATCCAGCCGAGAACGACCGTGTAGCCGATTGCCAGCATCAATGCACCGATGATCGGGATTGCGCCGATCGCCTTACCGGATTTATCACTGCCGGTGCGCTCCTTGGTACACATACCGAACGCACCAACCGGACCTGCGGCTGCACGACGGCCGAGAGCGAACTCCTCGATAACGCCGGTACTGCCGATCAAAATTACAAAGATAAAATAGGGAAGCAGGAAGGTCATGCCGCCGTACTTCTGCACCATGATCGGGAAACGCCAGATGTTGCCCATACCAACCGCAGAACCGATACATGCCAGAATGAATCCCCACTTACTCTGGAAACCATCTCTCTGTTCTAAGTTTTTAGGCTCTTTACTCATTATCTTACACCCCTTTAATGTGTAAATGGATAGAAAAAGGGCGTTCTCTTTGACGCAGAAACTGTTTAGTTTTCTGGCAAAAAGAACGCCTTTGTTCTTTGCTTTCCTGTGCACTTTCCACGCGGCACAGGTTACGCCCTGATTATCAAGTTATAAAAAGGTCAGGAGAAATTCCTGTTATGCAATGCCGCAGCGCCTTTGCTGCGGCATTGGCGGAAATACCGCACAATTTATGCAATTATGCGGTATCGCCTTTGACGAAAGGATGGAACAGGGGATTATTTCTCTTCGTTCGGGTACGGCTCCAGGAATGCGTGGAAGTGACGCATCGGCAGATTGTGACCCCAAACAATACGCATGTTCGGAATGTTCTCACGATCCTCGTACAGAGCCTTAACAGCTGCGATTACATAGTCCAGATGCTCCTTGGTCAGACGGCTGCGGTCGATTGCGAAGCGAACTACGTTACATACTTCAGCCTGCTGCTCCGGGGTCTTCAGGTCATACTCCATGGAGTAGTCGCCCAGCTCGGATACACGGATGCCGTAGCGGCGGATCAGCTCAAGGCTGAAGCCCTCACCAGCGAAGGTGTCGTGGCCGCGCTTGCCGTCGAAGAACTCATCCATGTTGATGTATACAGCGTGGCCGCCTGCCGGCAGTACAACGCCCTTAACGCCAGCGTCGTAGAAGCCTTCTGCCAGGTAGTTACACTGAGCAACACGCTCGTTCATGTAGTTAAAGTCGCAGGACTCGTACAGGCCAACTGCCAGAGCCATGATGTCACGGCCGGACATGCCGCCGTAGGAATCGTTGCCGTAGCAGGAGATCTGCTTAACCTTCAGCAGAACGCCAACGTCGGTCTTAACGGTGCCGTCTTCGTTGAAGTCGGAGAAGTTCTTCCAGAACAGGCCCTTATCGCGGAATGCCAGCATGCCGCCCATGTTAGCGTGGCCGTCCTTCTTAGCGGACATGGTGAATGCATCGCAGTAAGAGAACATCTCGGTAGCGATCTCAGCGATGGACTTGTCAGCGTAGCCTTCCTCATTCATCTTGATGAAGTAAGCGTTCTCAGCCCAGCGAGCGGTATCGAATACCAGCGGGATGTTGTACTTATGCGCAACGCGGTTGATCTCCTTCAGGTTGCCCATGGAAACGGCCTGGCCGCAAACCGGGTTGTTGGTGATGCAGGTGAAGATCAGCGGAACGTTCTCCGGACCAACAGAGGTGATCAGCTGCTCGAGCTTCTCGATATCCATGTTGCCCTTGAACGGGTTCTTCTCGTAACGGCCGCCTTCCGGTACTTCCCACAGCAGGGTCTTGTTGTACAGGTTACGCGGAATGGAACCCATCTGCTTGATGTTGCCTTCGGTGGTGTCGAAGTGACCATTCGACGGAATGGTGAACTTCTTGCCCGGGTGACGCTTAGCAAGGATGTTGCGAACGATTTCCATCAGAACGGACTCAGCTGCACGGCCCTGCTGGATGATAAATGCGTTCGGGCGCTCCATCTGAGCTGCGCCGCCATTGAACAGGCCGCCTTCGTACTCGCACAGATAAACTTCGTCCATCATCTTCTCAACGTCGCGGCAATCGGTGCGAACGAGGTCGATGATCTTCTTCCAGTTCTTCTCGCCGCCGCGCTCGAAGATGTCGCGGAAGGTGTCGAGCAGAACGTAATAACCGGTGTTGCGGCCGTAAGCCTCGTCGCCGAGGAACAGGCTTGCCCACTGATGATTGGTCATTGCAGTGGTACCGGAGTCGGACAGCATATCAACGGTCAGCATGCCGGACGGGAATGCGAACTCGTTGTAATGAGTAGCCTGAAGAGCGCGCTCACGCTGCTCAACGGTTACTTCCGGAAGATCACGGACTGCGTAAGTAAAATGATGGGGTGCGGGTACGTTCAGCGGATACTGCTTGCTCATAATAAATTACCTCCAGTTGTGTGTTTTGGAGGTACCCCGGTTGTCAAAGCCGGTTTTCCGGTTCCGGCTTTGCTTAGCGGACAGCACCTTTCTTTTTTGCTGTTTTCTTTTCTTTTTGGTTTGCCTTACGGCAGGAGAGCGGTTACCTCAATCTCGACGAGAGCGTCCTTGGGAAGTCTTGCAACCTCCACAGCGGAACGTGCCGGGTAGCTGCCTTCACCGAAGAAGGTGGCGTAAACCTCGTTCATCGCGCCGAAATTGTTCATGTCGCTCAGGAAGACGGTAGTCTTGATCACCTGATCCATACCGGTTCCTGCCTCAGCAAGGATTGCCTTTACATTGGTGAGCGACTGTTTGGTCTGTGCTGCGATCCCTTCCGGAAAAGCACCGGTTGCGGGATCGATCGGAAGCTGACCCGAAGTAAATACGATACCGTTTGCTGCAATTGCCTGTGCATACGGGCCGATGGCTGCGGGTGCGTGTTCCGAACAGATAACCTTTTTCATTTCCTGCTCAGCCTCCTTTCGTCCTTTCGTGAGATAAATTTATCACTTTTAAAATTCTTTGTCAAGATGTATTTGTGCAATTTGGATGAATGAATAAAAAAATCTCGCGTATTTATCAATATTATCAACAACTATTGTGAAAAATGATAATTTTGAACAGACTTTTTGTACAAAAATACTGCGTAAAATATTTACTTTTTTCACCTCGCACTTAGAAAAGTTTATTATTTTACAAAACATGGTAATTAAAGTGCGAATTTATAAAAAAATTTTGTTATTCTACTAAAACAATGCGATGAAGAATTCATGAAGAATCGCAGGGAGAGCGGCACTGCCGCAGAAAGTGATAAAAATTCTGACACCGGAAAACTGGGGTGCTTGAACCGCCTGCGCGGTTCATTCTTTCCGGGCGGCTCCTTTTTCAGCACCGGCTGAGCGGGGCACGCGAACTGCCGCAGGCGGTTCGCCCCTAACGGGCGGGAGGTTTTTCGCTGAACCTCAGCGGGGAGTGCGCCTACCCGGCGGGGGCACAAGAGGGTAGACACCTGCGGTTTCCACCCTCTTGTGAATCCCCCCTTTCCCTTGAAGGGTCTGGCGCAGATTGCCGACATGTGACCGCTGCGAAATAGGGGAACGGCAGAGGATTTTTTCTCTGCTGCGGACGAACTACCTTCGGAGTCCGTCCTCTTGAGCAACCTGTTCGCAGGGTCAGATACATTACTGCTACACAGGTCGGCTACTTCCAGCAGGCGCGACATAACAGTGCCGCGCGATTCTTTAGCGCGTTATTATAGACAGCACCTGCGAGGATAAATTGTACCGAACGCCTAATCCGTAGGTGCTGTCCGCAACCTCCAGACTAACGAATTGCGCGACACGGGTATGTCGCGCCTGCGTAGAGTAAACCGTCTGTGTAGCAGTACGCTGTCTGTGGACTGCGAATATTTTGCGAAAATCACGCAAGAGTAACCCGACTGCCGCGTCCTTTTCCTGCTTACGCAGTCTACCGTCTGCACCCAAGCTATCCCAACAAGGGAAACGGGTGTTCAAAGAGGGTAGAAACCGTAGGTGTCTACCCTTTTTGCCCCCGCGGCGGGCGCCGCAACGTCCTCGCCGTCCGCAGACGGCGAATCCCCCTGCTGAGGTTCAGCGAAAAACTCTCCGCCCGGAAAGGGCGAACCCGCTGACGCAGTTCGCGCACCCCGCTCAGCCGGTGCTGAAAAAACCTGCCGCCCGGATAGGGCGAACCCGCTGACGCAGTTCGTGTGCCCCAGTCAGCCGGTGCTGAAAAAACCTGCCGCCCGGATAGGGCGAACTCGCTGACGCAGTTCGTGTGCCCCAG
>NZ_BMQH01000008.1:80475-163832 GCF_014648015.1 Butyricicoccus faecihominis | reverse complement strand
ATCCGGCACGGATTCCAGCATACGGTTCATAATGTAGTCAAACGTCATTTCGTCCGAGTATCGTCCGATCATGCCGTTTCACCTCCAAACTCAAATTCGCTTTCGACGTCGCCCTCGGTCGTGGTTACGATAAACTTTACAAGCAGATTGCGCTTGCCCTTGGTAAACGAGAACTGCTCAACCGACAGCACCCGGTCATCCGCCATGAGCGCATCCTCGATTGCTTTCGCCACCTTGGCTTGCAGATACGGCGTCATGGTCTGACCGAGCAGGGCGTTCAGCTCGATACCGTAATTCCAGCTGTAAATCGCGTACTGAAACCGTTCGGTCTGAAGAATCAGGAAGATGGCCTGCTTCATGGCTTCCAGTCCGTCCAGCTTGCCGCCGGAACACGGGTAGCCGTCAAACCGCAGCGCATAGGTGCGCGTAGGCTGTGTTTCAATCTCGAAATCCTGCACGAGATCGTCATTATACTCTGTCGGCAGCATTACAGCGCCCCTTTCTTGTCGAATATCAGGTACTTTTGTCCACCATCATTGCGGAACAGGATGAGCACATCGCCCACCTTGAACGAGGATGCGCTCACGCCACTCTTCACGATGAAAAACTCCTTGGTGAGTACAAGTTTCTGGTCAACCTGCACACGGAACGGCGAGAGTGCAATCACCTTGCCGAAGCAGATTGTCATCGGCAAAGCGGCTTGACGCTCGTTCGCGGCAATCTGCCGCATAGTTTCCATCAGATTAGGCACTGAACTCACCTCGAATTCCGCTCAAATACAGGTCCATCGTGTACAGGCCATTGCTGAACGTGTGCTTAGCCTTCTCCACACACATATAGTTCTTGATGTTGATGTCACCCAGGCCCATGCCGACGCAGACCGAAGTACCGGCTCTGGCTCTCACGTCGCCGAAAACCTTCTGCATGGTCAGTTCGCGGTGAATAACGTTGTAATAGTTCATGAGTGCTTTCGCCTTGGTCTGCAAATCGGCGGTGTTGAGGGCATTATCCAGCTTTTCATAATACTGGAGCGTGCCCCATTTGCTCTGGCTGGCGGTATTGTTCATCACATGAACCTCTCTGACGCCGGTTTCATCATTGTCCCACGCCAGCTTGATGCGGTTATACACGTCGCTGTCAATCGAGGACGTGTAGCTATAGCCCTGGGCGGTGTCCTCGTCGATGTAGAGCGGCAGGAGCAGGCTCTCGTAGGGTTTGAGGCACAACTTGCCGAAATCGTCATACAAGACGTACACCTCACCGGTGTTGATGATGGTCAAATCACTGGCATTGCCGAGCATATCAAAGAGCGTCCCCTCCTCGATACGCTGCGGAATCTTGTACTTGGTGTCGGTCACGGTACCAACCTTGAGGCCGTAGTCCGCAGCCAGCATTTTCAGCACATCGGCATAGGTCTTGTTCGTGTAGCTGATGGTGTCCTTGTTCTTGAAGTAGCGCAGCTGGTCATGGGCCGTGACCTTGATAAGCCGGTTATCCGAACGCGACTTCTTAAAGACGTAGCCGTAGAACACATTCGCGCCGTTAAATCGAAAGCTGACCGGATTGCCCTCGTGGAAGTTGAGGGTATCGTCCTTGACCACCGTAAACGTCAGCGAGGATGCCGCGCCGCTGCGGGTGGTTTCCCACACGATGTCGCCCTCGATCATCGGCTGCTGAAGCTGACCGTTCCTGTTCTGGATGATCAGCTCCGCGCCCGGCATCTGGCAGGACGGAACATCCCGCAGGATCTCCTTGCGCGTGCCCGCCGCGCCGGTGACAGACTTAACAACAACGGTCGTGATGTCCTTCTTCTTCTCTTTCTCGGTGCTCGTGCCCGAAGAGGTCGAGCCGGACGAGCCGCCCGAGCCGCCGATGACGGCTTTGCCGTACTTCTTGCCCCAGCGGTTGCACTCGGCATTGCTGCTCATCAAAAGATCGAAATGGTACATGCCGTTTGCAATCTGAATCATGCCGCCGCGGTCATTGACGGTATAGGTCACGCCGTCAAGCGCTGTACCTGTACCCTGCACGGTGATTTTCGTCCCAAAAGGTACGCTTGGCGGTGCAGCACAGGTGTGCTTGCTCGGGTCAAGTTTGTTTCCCAGTGCGTCAAGAAACCCGCCCTCCATGGCATTATTCGCAGGATAATAGGCGGTAAAGAGCGCCTTAACCGTATTTGTTGCCGTGCCGCCCGACTTCGCGCCGGAATAGTTAGATACTGTGTCCTTCGACGATACATAGTTCAGCGGATTGACCGACGAACCGTTCAAGTGCATACCAAAATGCAGGTGACAGCCGGTCGAGTTGCCAGTTGTACCAACGGCTGCGATTTTCTGACCGGCGGTGACTTTTGCGCCCTTGGAAACATACAGTTTCGAACAATGTCCGTAGAAACTCATCAGACCGCCGCCATGGTTAATACTGATGTAGTTACCATAACCTCCGTTCAAACCAGATACCGTTACAGTGCCCGATCCAAAAGCGAGAATCGGCACGCCCGATGCCGCTGCCAAGTCAACACCATCATGAAACTTGACAGTGCCGTAAATTGGGTGTACGCGGTTACCATAGCCGCTCGACATACGTGAGTAGGACGGACACGGCCAAACATATTTACCCATGTTCTCCCCTCCTTAACTCGGCAGCTTGAGCACGGTACCGGGGTAGATCCACCAGCCGTTACTGCTGCTTGATCTACCGTATTTCTTCGCTGCGGCTTCAATGGCAGCCTTGTTCAGATTATAGATAGACTGCCACTTAGTACCGTTCCCCAGCTTCACCCGGGCAATGTCCCACAGCGTATCACCGGACTTGACGGTATACGTCTTGCCGGCCGGTGCGGTTGTGGTGTCGCGCTTCTGCGTGACGGTCGCTTTCTTGGTGCCGCTGCTGCTGCTCTCGCTTTTCTTGAACTCGATCAGCTTGGTCTTGACATCCACATAAGTCAGCAGTTCGATTTTCGCCATCACGTCAACGCCGTAGCTACCGGCATCCTCGCTCAGTTCGTAGCTTTCCAACGATACCATGAGCGGCTTGTCCGGGTCGTTCGTCATCAGCAGATTGCCTGCGTCATCCGTGCGGATAACCAAAAACTCGAACGGCTTGCACTCGCGTTTCAGCTTTTCCAGCAGTGACATATAATACTGCGCCGGCTGGTAGCCGTTCGGGTAACAGGCAAACGGGTATTCCCTGTTCGGCAGGAGCGCATTGAAGCTGTACTTACTCAATCCGGGTGTCTTGATGATGTTGCGCTGCCCCTCGTTGATGAGGTTGATGGTCTTGTTCTGGTTGCTGATCTTGATGGTCAGCGCACTCGGCGTAACCGGAAGGCGCACACCGTCCATGTAAAACTCGTACATCAGATATGCACCCCCTCTGCACTGGTGACAAGCGCCTCGGTGACCTTGGCTTCCAACAGATTGACTACGCCGTCGAGGTCCATCTCGTTGGAGATGTTGTTGTGGTTGACCATTTCCACCTTGATCTCGGCGGTGGTGTATCGGTTGATTTCCTGTCGTTCCGCGATGTTGCGGAGCATTTTTAGGTCCTCATTCGACAGCTGCAATGCGTCCGCGGTGTCCGCCGTGTTGGCAGCGATCGCTGCGACATTGTTGTTCAGCGCGTCAAACTCGGGCGTTGCAGAGGCGTTCGCGGCGCTGAATTTCTCATCAATGCTCTGACCGAGATTGTATCCGAAATTCCATGCATCCTTGTACGCGAAACGCTTTTCGATGGTCGGTGCGTTGCGCGAAATCGTAATCGCGTTCTCGTTCTTACCCCAGGAAAGCGCTGTGTTCTGAAGTTCATTCAACTTGTCCGTCCAGTTCGTTCCGAAAACCGCGTCAATTATTTTCGTAGCGATCTTGCCGAACGAAAGCAGCCGCGAAATCATCTGTCCGAGCAGGTTTTTAACCGCATCTCCGAGACTGTCAAAGCCGCCATTCACCGCATTGAGTACCCACTCGATCACGCTGATAAACGGCTCGACAAAAAGCGTCCACACAGCTTGAATGGCTGCATTGATAACACCGATGATCGTATTCAGCACGATTGCGCCTGCCGTGGCAAGCACACCCAGAACAACACCTGTTGCGCTGATGGTCGTACCCTTGACCTTGTTAATGGCGGCGACAACTAAGTAAATCACGGTGATGACCGCAATGATACCGCCGACAATCCACGTAATAGGACATGCCAGCAGCGCAGTATTAAGACCATACTGCGCCACGGTCGCTTTGAACGTCAGCGACGCTGCTCTTGCCTCTGCGGCCGCATGCAGCTGAGACGCGACAGCAGAGATACCCTTCGCCGCCGCATTGGTCAGCACAGCCGCGGTATACAAACCAACAGCCGTAGTGATCGCGCCGATGATCGGCGCAATAAACGCCGTATTCTCAGACAGCCACGAGATCACATCATTGAGTGCCGCGACGCCTGCCGTCAGCGTCGGCAGCAGGTTCGCCGCCATGTTGCCGACAAACTCCGTCCAGTTCTCACTGAGCAGTCGCGTCTGGTTCGCCCAGCTGTCGGACGTTCGGGCAAAGTCGCCCTGTGCGTCCGAGGTAACACTCATCAGATAGTTATAGCGCAGCATAGTCTGCTCCGCCTGCGACATTTTATCGTACGCGGTCGTAATACCCTGCGACAGCGCATAGGCCTCCAGATTGGCAACCGACATATTGATGCCGAGCTGTTTGAGCGGCTCCGTCTCGCCGGAAATGCCGGAACGGATCTTCTCGAACGCCGTATTGGTGTCGAGGTTGTAGAACGACGCCACATCACCGGCCAGACCGACGATCTTCTCGGACATGTCGAGCACACTGTTTCCGGCCACACCGGACGACTTGAGCATTGCGCCCATCGTGCCGACATACTGCTTTGCGGTGACCTCATTCAGACCGTAGGCCTCAAGCGCCTGCTGCGACCACTCGTTGACAGACGCGGCCGCCTTGCCGAAGGTCACGTCCACGACGTTCTGCACCTCGGCGAGGTCGGAGGCGTAGTCGATACCAGATTTCACGGTGCTCATCGCACCCTGCAGACTGACATAGCCGGCGACCAAACCGGCGATCTTACCGGCCATGCCGTCCAGTGCCGCCGCGCCGCTCTGGACGTTCTGGTTAAACTTCTTCTGCTCGTTTCCGAGCTGGTCAAGAGCGGTCGTTGCCTCGTGCAGCTGCGTGCGGATCGCAGCAACGTCGCCCATATCCAGACCGCCAGCGGTGGCGCTGTCAAGGCTCTCCCAGCTGGAGAGCATCATATTGACCGCATTGGTGATGTTCCGCAGCGGTGCAGTCATCTGGTCATTCAGTTTTACGGCCGTCATAATGCTTGCCACGAAAAATCACCTCTTACTCTTGATCTTTGCCATCTCGGCTTTTTCCTGTTTCGCCTTTTCCATAGCCGCGGCGATGATGAACGCCTTGTCTTTCTGGTCAAGGGCGAGGAAATCAGACGGCAGAATATGCAGCTGGTGCAGAGCATACAGAGCAAAGCAGGTCTCCGTATCCTCTGCTTCGATCAGTTTTTTGCGGTTTCAACGTCCTCTGCAAGGCTTGTAAAGCCGGAGATCTGCTGCACCTTGACCGCCAGATCGGCGTACTCACCGGCGTCGTCCAGCATTTCCTTGAGCAGCTCCTCCGGGCTCATCACGCCGTAGCTGTCCTGCAGCGCAGCGTCATGGAGGTCCGGCATAACGACAGCCGCCGCCACCATCTTTGCCTGGTATGCAGACATATTCACATGCGGACGGTACATACCGGGTTTGCCCGGTACCTGTACCTCGGTCATACACTCCTCACGGATTGCCTCGTTCTCGCGGGTGGTGACCGGACGCAGCTCCCACAGCAGCGGTACGCCGTTCTCGTCGGTCAGCGATTTGGTCGCCGCGTACAGCTCGTTCTGACGCTGCTTTTTGTTGCTCTTCATAAAAGCAGAAAAGTTACTCATTTTGTCATACTCCTTACATATAAGACGGGTTGCTGTACTTCTCAGGGCGAGTGAAGTCCTGTGCGTAGCCCTCGATAGTCTGTTCAACAAAATCGCCGTCAGCGTCAAACATACTCAGCAGTACGTCACCGTCAATAACGCAATCGGTATAAATCTTGCTCGAACGACCAATAGTAGTTGCAGGGTCTTCATTGGTAACCTGAATGTCGAACGTCGGCAGCAGACCGGTGTTCTTGTAACGCTCAACCAGTTCGTCAAAAATCTCCGTCACCTTGTAGACAACCATAGAGAACTTGATACTTGCACCAACAGCCTTAACACCCTTTACAGTGCGTCCCAGTGTCGGTACTTCCTTGGTTTCTACGTTCATTTTGCCCTCAAAGCTCTTTGCCATCAGGCAGGCGTAACGGTTGCCGTCAATGGTGACGTAGGCCGTCGCCAGTTTCGCGGACGGTGCATCATTTGCAGGCATATAAGCCATAATTATGTCCCTCCTTTACGATACGGTGACGGTCATATACAGCTTTGCCATAGCACAAACAATGCTTACCGCATCCTGTACCGCAACGCCGTTCTTTGCGTCACCCTGTTCAACCTGCACGTCATCAGCCGAGAAATTCTCAATAGCACGCAAATCCTCAAGCTGCTGGTGGTGCTTTACAATGTCATTCCAGAGCGATACTCGACCGGAAGCGTCATTCGGCACCTTGCCCAGATAGCGCGTATTGAACAGCACTGCAATGTCGTTTGCAATCTGATCCATAACGCGGATGCACTGGTTGTCACCGAAAATCTCCTTGCTCTTGCCCTCGGCATCAGATACAAAGCTGTTGATATCCGAAAGCACGCGGGTTTCACCGCTGACGTTGTGCATAGCGAACACACCAGAGGTAATGAAACTTTCAAGCTCGCTCTGCTTATAGTCGGTGTCTACCGTGTAAGCACCGTCATACTTGACGTTGAGCAGGCTCTTGTTAACTGCACAAGCAGCTTCTGCACCGGTTACCCAGTACACAAGGGACGCTTCGTTTGCACCCTCATCGAGTACACGGTTCTTGATGTTGATTACACCTTCATAATCTGCTGCCTTGCCGTAAAGTACGCACTGGAACTTAGAGCCGACTTCCTCACGCATACGCTTTACAAACGCAGCGTACAGGGACTTGGTGGTTTCGTCGGTCGTGACAACGCCCATCGTGTTGTAGGTGTAGGATTCAATCTTATCAAGATACTTCTGGTGTGCAGTACCGTCAACAGTACCGTTCGTGCCGCCAGAAAGCGCAGTACCTGCCGTTTCGGCAAGCGTTGCAGAATCCTTCCAGATAACGTAGTCGTTGTCCTTAAGGTCTGCCGCCTTTGCAACGCCCATCTGAGCGTCAACAAGGGTCGTACCGAGGTACAGACTAACGTCAAACTTCTCCGGCGCGTCTACATTCGTGCCAATAACGACCTTCAGGTCATTACCGCGTACACCGCAGCACTTCGCCGTAGCATAGGTGTTCGCAGCCTTTGCGCCTGCGCTGGTCAGCTTGTAGGCGTACAGCGTGCGTACCTTGTCCATCACCTCACGCAGACCCTTGAGCTTGTCGTGGGTGAACGGATAACCGAAAATGGCAAGGCTGTTCTTCTGGAAATCCGCAGGCGTTACCTCGAACACCGCGTTATCAGTGCCCCAGTCCAGTTCAAGCGGCATAGTTGCAATGCCACGGTCACTGAGATTAGCAGATGCGCGTGCAGCCGAAACAAAGTTAATGTAACTGCCCGGCAGCACCTTGTTCTGCGTGGTAAAAATACCGCCGCCAAGTGCCATATTAGTTCACCTTTCCTTTCTTGTATTTGTTGATGCGGTCCTGCACTTCCTGCACGGTGCAATACTCGTCCGACGCGATCAGCGCACAGATGAGGTCACGTTCGTGCCGGAACAGCTCGGAATACAGCAGCGCATTCCGAGAGAACCTCGGTTCGTTCTTGGTTTTTCTGGTCATAGTTACTCCTTTGCGTTCGTCTGCGTGGTCAGGGAATCCATATCCGGCAGGGCTTCCTCCCGCAGCACGAAGCCGTCGTAGATTGCGGTAACGGTCAGCATACCGTCATGCGGCGTGCCGGCAATGTCCCTGCCGTGCAGCAGGCAGCCGTCCGCCTCGATGGCTTCCAATGCTTCCAGCAGCTTCTCAAAGGCGCTGTTGATTTCCGCGCTGTCGCCCTCGGCTTTCGGAAAATACTGCACAGAAAACTGAGCAGTTCGTGCGTATCTTCTGCCGAGGTCCACGCCGCGTGTACCAGACAGACACGAAATGAGAAAGCACGGCTCACGCAGCCCTTGCGTTACGCGGTCAGTGTAAATCTCGTACCCATCCCCGAAAGCATTGTAAACAGCGGTTGAAATCGCGCTTGTGATTGCTCCAATGGTCAACTGAAACACCTCCGCAGATAGTCCGCCAGCTTGCGTTCGAGAATACGCGGCGCCATGCCCTGCACCTCTTTTGCGCTGAGTGTCAGCATGAACTTACCCTCCACCCAGTTCTTGTGGTTTGAAGTACGGTGTCCGTACTCCACATAGGAGGCGTACTCAACTGGATTGATGATGTCGATAACAAAGTCGCTGCCGACACGCTGCACAGACAGGCTTTCTGCGTAGGCCTTGGCGTTCGCATTCTGCCCGGCTGTCCAGCCGCGGCGCAGTGTGCCGCCGGTCTTGCCGGTGCTTTTCGGATAGTCGCCGACAGGCGTGCGCTTGATCGCTTTCGCCAGCAATCTGGCAGCCAACTCCTTGGCGCAGGCATTGAAAAATTCATCCGTCCGGTCGATCTTTGCAAGCTGTTCCTGCAATCGGCGCAGACCGTCGTAATTCATGCTCACGCTTGATCGTGCCATTACGCCCACCCCCGAAATGCTTCGAGTACATACTCGGCGTGGGTATCGTACAGAGCCGCCATACCGGAACGGGCGTAGTCGCCGGTCACGCCGTTCTGCGTAACTGTAAGGCGCGAGCCCTCGGGTATATTTACCTCAGGCGCGCAGAACAGCTTGACGCTCTGCGTGAGCGCTGCCGTGTCGCCGTCACCCGCCGCAGGCGAGGTCGTGAACGACAGCCGGCAGGGCTGCTCTGTGACCGTCTGTGCCTCAGCGAAGCCGGTGCTGTGATCCTCACGCACGACTTTCTTGCGCTCAGTGACGGTGAACGTACCTGTGTAGCCGCGCTCCAGTGTCTTACGGACACTTACCACCGCAGTTTTCGGAAGCATAACAGATCCTCCTCTCCCGCGGTCAGCAGACTGCTGATCAGCACAGACAGACGTGCGCTGTCCGAGGCATCGGCGGCAAAGGTGACGCTCGTGTCACCCTCGCTCACCGACTGGACAGCGTTTGTCAGGTCAAGGCTTTCCAGCTCCAGCTTGCCCGCCGCATACGCGGATTGCAGATACTCGCCGCAGGCGCGGTCTGTCAGCACCTCGGTAAGCTCTGCCGGGATGTCCGCGCGGTTTATCTGATTCCTGATGTGGTTCTCTGCCTTGCCGATGCAGAACTGCACGGCCCATTCGTCAGGAGCAGTGCAGCCGAACGACGCGAGCCGCTTTAATACGCTGTCCAGAATACCGTCCATGGCTTTAACCCTTGGAAACGATCTTTGCCAGCGCGATAGATTTGTGCGGGATTGCGTTGGTGCCGTCGTTGATGACAGACCAGTTTGCACCGGTGGACAGGTCAGTGTTGGTAGCAGATGCGGTGATGGATGCGGGCTTCTCAAAAGACAGACCCTGTACACCGCAGATAAAACCGTCACGGACATACAGCGTATCCTGACCGCCGTTGGTCTTGGGATCACGGCTCATCTCATACGGTACAGCATCGCCGATGTCATCCAGAATGATGGAGCCTTCACCGAGAACGTAGGTAGTATACTTGGTGTACGCAGCGGTGCCCTTGCCGGAATCCGCCGCAACAGCCTCGGTCGGCATACCGTCATCCACAAGAACCAGACGGCCGTTCCAGGTGCCGAGCGACAGATCGCGCTGAATGCCGTCCTCGTCGGTGTAGGTCATGTACTTGAGCAGGCGCAGGTTCTCAAGGTTCGTTGCCACTGCGCTGTGCATGATGACCAGCTTGAAGATGGACTTGTTATCGCCGCACGCCTGCTGCATCGCTGCATTCAGAGTGGCTGCGCCGACCATAGCCTCATCGCCGGTCTTGCCGGTAATGTCGTACACATGGCCCGCAAGGAACTCCTTTGCGGCACTCTTCTGGATGGCGGTGCCGGCAGAGGTGCTCATAGAGAACACACCGGACAGGATCGCCAGCAGCATAGCCTGCTTGACCTCCATCTTGTAGTCCGCAATCTGCGCGGCTACGTTGTCCATGAAGTTCACACCTGCGGTAATGTTGGTCGAGAAGTTGCGCTCGGTCCATGCGTCCATACGGCGGGCAACAACGAAGCCCTGCTCGTAGGTAGTGGTTGCGGTGCTGTTGATGTTGGTCGCACCGTCGTTGTTCTGGCTGGTCTTACCGGAGATACGACCAAAGTACGGTACTCGTGCGTACAGTGCGCCGGTCTGGTTCGAGAGGGCACCGCGTGCCTGCTCGTTCGCGCCGACTGCGCCGGACTTCGCCAGCTCGGTCTTGATAGTGTTCGGAATACGGTTTACATACGCACCGAACGCCTGCGGGTTGAAAGATTTGCTGTCAAACTTGGTTTCAGCCATTTCGATTTCACTTTCCTTTCATCAGTTGATTTTTTCGTCGGGGTGCTCCGCCATGTAAGCGGCCAGCTCCGTGTAGGTCATCTTGGAGGTGTCTACCTGATGGCTGCCGTCATCGTCGCCGCTCTCGCCCGCCTTGGCACCCTTGAGTTTGGGCGTAGAAGAACCGAACAGGAACTTGCTGTCCTCGGCGGTCTGGAGCGTCTTGATCTGGTCTGCCAGACCCTTGACAGTGCCGTCCTCGGCCAGCTCGGCCTTATCGAGGTTCAGCAGGGCCTTGGCCGCCTTGACGTTCCGCGCACCAGAGCCAAGCAGCGCAGCGTTTACCGCGTTGTCCACTTTGAGGGTGTGGATCTCGGTGTCGTGCTTTTTCTGGCTCTCCTTGGCTGCGTCCTCGAGCGACTTGATCTTGTCGCGCAGCTCGGCGGCATCGCCGGTTTCCTTCTGAAGCGCACCGAGTTCCTTCAGCACATCGGCATGCTCCTTACGGGCATTGTCGCGCTCTGCAATCACTTCATCAAGGCGTGCCTTGGGAATCATACCCTCGGTATCACCCTTGGCGAGATTCAGCACAGCAGCCGCCAGTGCGTCAGTCATACCGTCCAGTTTCATCAGTTCTTCTTTTTTCATGGTCTTTTCTTCCTTTCACATTTGTTGCCCGGTTCAGTCCGGTGTTTGCGGTCTTTCGGTTTGCGGCGGAAATGCCAAAGCGCCGAAGTGGTGCCGGCAGGGAATTTTGAAATCCCGACCTGAGCGTTAAAAGCGCCCTGCTCTGCCTCTGAGCTATGCCGGCAAAAGAAAAACGCCTCACCGATCGGTAAAGCGTTTGAGTATGCAGTTTTGGGTAAAAGAAAACCACCGCAGATTGCTCTTTGGTGGTTTAATCTTCTTCAAATTGGATAGAACGTGCGCGATGCAGCTCTTTTCGATATTGACGGTACAGCTCCATTTCATGTTCTGTCAGTGTAATACCATCTCTGACAAAAACATCGTTGTTCCTGAATTTGAGCTTGCCATCAATCTCTTTAGGCGGAATAACCAGCATTCAATCACTTCCACTTCTTTTGCACGAGGCGTTTGATGGTATCACACAGAGCGTTGTGCTTAGTTGACGATACCGCCTCTGCAACAGCTTCCGACACATTTTCTGTTGCATATGTGCCTATCATTTTCTCTATTATACTCTCATCATACGGCAAACCGCAAGAGGAAAGTGCCTCTTCCATCAACTTTTGAGCGTACACTCCCCGTCCAATCTCGTCCCACGCCTTTTCTTCATTGAGAACACCATTCGCTGTATTGCTTTTGATTGCATACTGATATTCAGCAAAATGCGTAAATTCGTGTTTCAAGTAGTCATATAGACTGCTCTTAGGTGAGAACATCGAGGCACAATTTTGAAGTACTTGCCTGTAATTTTGCTGGTTGGAGAAGATGCTCTCATTCAGTTTTAGATTGATCTCCAACTTGCGGTTGATTGCGGCGGCTGCAATCGAATTGCCCGTATCGCAGAACCGAATACCGCTGATATTGCCCTCCACAGACGGGAACTCCTTGGAGAGCTTATGCACAGCCGTATCAACCTCGGACAAGATCTCTTTCGGCACCTCGACATTCTGCTCGCGTATCGGAATATCATGGATTTTCTGTCCACGAACCGCCAGACTGCGGAAGAAGTCCTTATTACCGCCGCCGGCAAACGCATTCGCCCATTCTTCGTAGGTGGTGCTTGCCGGCACATAATACGTCTTTCCGTTCTCGTCCCTTGCAGCACGCATACCGTTATCGTCATTGTCTTCAAAATACGGCACAGTGCAGGACCGGCAGTAAACGTGGAACGGCGGTGCGGTCACGCCCGGCTCATAGTCGGCCATTTCGAACACCTTGCCGTCCAGATGGCGGCAGATGTCGGACGTGCGGCTGTCCAGCGTGGCGACGATCTGGTAGCGCTCCACATCGAGGTCCTTGTAGCACTGCTGCTGCGCGGCCGAACCGAAATAGGCGTTCTCGGTCATCACGAGCCGGCCGGCCTGACTTTTGGCGACGTTCATGCGCTTTGCAATAGCGGCAATGGCGTCATCGGGCGCTTTGCCGAGGATGCACATCTGTGTCAACTCGGAACTCACGCTGTCGAGCAGCTGCGCCTTGGACTTCCAGATGCGGTCGGAGAATGTCTGCCCGTCCGCCGTCCACGGTGTATCCAGCAGTTTGTTTACGCGGTTTTCGTCCACCTGCGCAACGTCAAAACCGAGAGAGAAGCCTTTCTGTACCTCAAAGGCGGTGTGGTAGTAGTCCTCTTTCCATGTGTCCATGAGCCGTTCGGTCAGCCTGTACTGCTCGGCGGCAAAGGCGTTTTCTGCGGCGTTCTGCGTCCGCAGCTTGAGCGCTTCCAACCGTGAGATGTGAAACTTTGCCGAGGCGTTCTCCAGCTCTTTCAGCCACTTCTGCGACACGGCGTTTTCCTGCCCGCGCTTGATGTACTCCTCAATGTCCCATTTCAGCTCGTCAAGCTCGCTCTGCCGCAGCAGCTTCTTGGCCTCCGCAAGCGAAATGCCGTTGTTATCTGCAAACCGCTGGTACCAGACGCGGATCTCCTTGTCGATGGCAGCCTGTGCTCGGTCAAAGTGCGGCGCGATCTGGTCAACCGTCAACTTGCCGCGCTTGTTTCGCATTTCTTCCACAGCCGAAAAGCGTTTTTGCCAGTATTCCCGATTGCGCACGCGCCGCACCTCCCTTACTCGTTCTTATCGTCTGGTGGTTCATCATCATCATCCGGCGGTACGTTCTGACCAAAGCTGCCGTACAGGTCAAGGTTTGCTTCCTTCTCGGCCGCCAGGCGGTCCAGTTCACCCTGTACATCATCAACCCACGGATGATTTGCCACAATGGTTTCATTGCTGATAACGCCCATGCTGTTCCGGCAGTCTGCAATAGCCGAGGATTCAGAAATCAAAATGTCGCGGTTGAAAATCAACTCATACGGCTCATTTTCAAAATCTCCGCCGCCGGTGTTTGAAATATGGCAGGTGATGAACCAAATCAGTTCCTCGAACGCTGCCTGATATTCGGTTTCCATGCCGTTCGCATCCAGCTCGATGTCCGAATACATGGACTTGATGTTCATCTCGTTGGCGTTGCCGCCGAGCCGGTCGTCCTTGGCATCGTAGCCCATGCAGTTCTCAATGATGGCTTTCTTGAACTGTGCGACCAGCGCCTGATAATTCTCGGCGTTGACCTCGATTTGCAGGGTACGCACGTCACCGCCGCCCGAGCTGTCCGAACGAACCTTAACTGCACCATAGGTGGCAAGGTTCCTGCGAAACTCACCGAGGTTCTCACCGTCGTAGTTGACCAGCACCATGATGGTGTTGCGCGGATCCTCCTGCATCTGGTCCTGCCACTGGCTCTCGATGGCGTTAAGGCCGTCCTGCATGGAGCGGCAGCGCGTCAGCAGCGGCGTTTCGTCTGCGTTGTACTTGAACGCGATCAGCGGGATGCGCTCCCAATTGTACGGCTGCTCTCCCGCCATGATGTATGGTGCGGAGAATGGCTCGACCGGTGTCAGGCTGCCGCCGGACAGCGTGAAGTAGTGAATGCCGGTATCATCGTACACCTCCACGCGGTGCACGATTTTCTCGGTCAGGCCGACGTACTCGGTCATGTCATATACGCGGATGGCGGCGTCAAGGCGTGTGTGCTCCTCATCCGCCCACAGAGGGATAACTTCATAAGGGCGCAGCCGCCGAAACGCCAGAGCACCGTTCTCGTCGTAATACGGGAACAGCCATCCGATGCCGCAGCACAGCGCGTCGCGGGTGACCGCCTTGATGAGCCGTGCGAACTTCTTTGTCAGCAGGTACGGCCGCAAGGCATCCACAAACGCCTGATCTTCCGAACGAATGACGAATGGCTGTCCGACCAGATAGTTGGCTTTCTGATCGACCAGCTTGCGGAACTGGTTGTCCACAATGCGGCTGTTCGGCAGATTATCCAGCGTAATCAGCTCGCCGTTCTCACCGATAGCCGTACGCTGCTTGTGCAGAATGGCGTGCCTGCCGTGATAGTACAGGTCACCGTCCATCATGTCGCGGCAGCGTTTAGAGCGCCAGAAGCGGTGAATCTCCTGCACGACGAACTGCGCGTCCGTCATGCGCTGATCGGTGTTTTCTCTGCCGAGGGACAGCAAATAGTCCTCGTATGTCTGATCGAATTGGAACATGGCTCGTCCCTCCCTTAGTCAAAACTGAATGTTGCGCCGCGCATATCGCCCTCGCAGGCGTAGCGCATGGCGTCCATAAGATGGTTAAAGTCGTCAATGGGTCTGCCAATCTTGTTGCCGAAGCGGTCGGTGTCCCAGGTGTAGTTTGAAATCTCGGTGATGAAGTGCACGCAGCGCGGATGCACGATGATGCGATAGTCCTGCAAAAAGTCAATGCCGTTGGCGATACTGTCTTTGCCCTTGCGTGCCGCGCGAATGCGGTACAGACCAAGCTCACGCAGGCGGTCGATGGACTTCGGTTCGGCGCTGTCGGCCGTGATGCGCTCTTTAGCGTAGCCCATAGCAGCCACGCGCTCCGCAATACGTTCGTTGGACATTCCCTTTTCGTACATCTCGTCAAAAACGTACAGCGTGCGGCTCACGCGGTCGATCATGCCGCAGAACAGTGCGGTCGGGTCATTCGTATAGCCGAAGTCAAGTCCGAACACGGTGTGAAGTTCCGTCCTGCGGCGCAGCTCGTCAATGTCGAACTCTCGTTCTTCCCAGTTCTCATAAATCAGACCGTCCACAATACCCCAGTTACCCAGACCGGCAACACGGTAGCGCCGCGGATTGTTCTGCCGCATACGCTCGAACAGGCGCTTGTCTGCGTCGTCCAGCCACTCGTTGCAGGTGTAATTGGTCGTCATGGCGAGAATGTCCGGATCCGGCGGTGCATCGAAAAAGCGCTTTTTCAGCCAGTGATGCTCGTTCCACGGGTTGAACGTGATCGTGATCTGCTTGAACAGTCCCGGCGCACTCTCGCCTCGAATGGATTCGTCCAGCATATCGAAGTCCTCTTCACGGGTGACCTCATAGGCCTCCTCGAGCCAGAGGAAGCACAGCTGACCAACGTCAACCGTGATGGACGTCACCTTGAGCGGATCGTCCAGACCTCGGAAGTAGATCTTCTGACCGGTCGGCAGATAAGTCATTTCAAGTGGGCTTTCCTTGACCGCCCACCATGCATCAACGCCCAGCCGGTGAATCGCCCACTTGAGCTCGGCAAAGCAGGAGTCCTTCAGCGTGCGGTACGTCTTGCGGACGACCAACAGATTGGCTTCCGGGTACTCCATGATGCGGCCTATCTGGTTGAGTGCGGTCGTCTTGCTCTTCTTGCTGGCACGACTGCCCTTGCACACGCGATAGCGGCCTTTGAAGTTCCAGAACGTGCCGTAGCCGCGCCCGACGATCTCCGGCAGGCGCAGGATTCGCTTGTCAGTCTTCAAGCTCATCACCGCCGGTGATTACGACAGGAACCGCGCCGCTCATGTTCACCTTGTCGGTAAACAGGCCGTAGTTCTTGCCGAGAAGCTCCAGCGCCTTGGTACGCTGCGTAACGCTCGGGAACTGCTGATGCTCATTGCCGAACATATCGTAGGCCGGATACTTGACCCGCCCCATGCCGACGTTCGACAGCTCCTCCAGCACGTCCGCCGCCGTCGCAACGCTGCGCTGTTCCGCCTCTCCTCGCACGGCTGCCTGCAACTCCTCATACCTTGCGGAAACCTTGGGGTTTTTCAGCAGCCGGCACGCACACTGATCGACCGTTTCGTCTTTCATGCGCCCGGCCTTGTAGGCGCTGCGGTATGCCTCACGCTGGCTCTTTCCCTCGATGAGCGCCAGCACGAAGGCCTCCTGTTTATTTGTCAATCCTGCCACGCGCTCACCATCCTTTCTGAAATCCGGGCACGAAAAAGCACCCTTGTTTCCAAGAGTGCCTTTCCGGAGGTGTTCCAAACATGAAGCAGGAGAAACGCGGGACCTAAGTTTCATTCCCGCTGAACTTCATGATACCAGTATAGCACGGAACAATATGAATTAACATGTCCTCTTTGCAATCAGCGGTTCGACCGCCTGCAATGCCTGTCTGTGCATCTTCATTGTCCATCGCCACGAATAATTCAGGTCAACCGCGATTTTCTCCCACTTCTCGAAGTTTAAGTACCGCTTTGTGAGAAGTGTCCGCAGGGTCGTGTCCGGCACCTCAGCGATTACCGCCGCGATCTCCTGCTTGATGCCTACCAGCTTGTCGATCTGGGCGTCCACCTGGGCGGCAAAGTCGGCATAGCGGCTCAGGCCGCCGTCTGAGGCACCGCCGCCGCCCGGTGCACCGCTCACCGATGCCACGCCGGACACGCAGCGGTCATATGCCCGGCGCTTGGCACTCTCCAAAGCCGTAATCTCGCGGTCGAGTGCCCACCCGCGGTTCAGCCAATCCTTAGTTGTCATGTGATTTCCTTTCCGTTCGATTGATATTTCTCTACACGAGCCTTAACAGCTTCCAGCAAAGCATCTTGCCGAGTTGCTTTGCCATCCAGCACTCGCATAACATCTTCGTCGATAGTGCCTTCAGTTACCAAATGGGTAATGGTAACCCGCTCGCCCTTTACGCCCTGCCGATAAATGCGGGCGTTCGCCTGCTGATACAACTCCAGCGACCATGTCAGGCCGAACCATACGATGTGATTACCGCCCGCTTGCAGGTTAAGACCATGACCGGCTCCGGCAGGGTGCGCCAGCAGAATTGGAATCTCTCCTCGGTTCCATGCATCAATCTCTGCCGAACCCTCCAGCTTGCGTGCCTGTGGAAAACGCTGCATGATTCGTTCCAAATCATGTTGATACGCATAGAACACTAGCACCGGCCGCCCGTTGACGGCCTCAATCACATCTTCCAGGGTGTCCAATTTGGACTCGTGGATAATATGGGTCTTGCCGTTCTCGTCGTACACCGCGCCGTTTGCAATTTGCAGCAGCTTACCCGAAACCACGGCCGCAGTACCTGCATCGACTATCTCGTTTGGCCCAAGTTCCAGCACGGCCTCTTTTTCCATTTCGGTATAAGCTGTCTGTGCTTCATCGTCCAGCTTGACAGTGCGAACTACGTCAACCCGCTCGGGCAGTTTCAGATAATCACAGGCTTTCATGCTGATGCAAATATCGGAAATACGGCGGTATATCTCGTCCTCTGCTCCGTCCTTCGGTACCCAGTCATAAACGACATAACCGTTCCGGCGGCCGGGATTGAAATAACGGTTGCGGTATTCTGTCAGCGTTCGACCCAAACGCTTGCCCTGATCCAGCAGATAAATTTGCGCCCACAGATCAATCAGGCCGTTCGGACTGGGTGTGCCAGTCAGGCCGACAATATGCTTGATAAGCGGCCGCACCTTACGCATCGCCTTGAACCGCTTGGAACTTGGGCTCTTGAAACTGGAAAGCTCGTCCAGAACCACGCCGTCAAACGGCCATTCTGTGCCGTAGTACTTTACCAGCCACGGGATATTCTCCCGGTTGATGCAATAAATATCGGCATCGGTTTCCAAGGCGCGGATCCGCTGCGCCTGACTCCCCAGAACGCGAACCACGCGAAGCCCCCGCAAGTGATCCCACTTTGCGCTTTCCTTGGTCCATGTGTCCTCCGCCACACGAAGCGGCGCCACCACCAGAACCTTGTTGACTTCAAACCGGTCATACAACCAGCCTGCAACAGCGGTCAGCGTGATAACCGTCTTGCTGGGCCCAAGCCCATATCCAGTAAAAGACCTGCTGCTGGCTTGTCCATTAGGAAGTCCTCGCAGAACTTCTGGTACTCATGGGGTATGAACTTCATTCGGCACCACCTCCTCCATCATCTTGTCAACGGCGGCCTTGCTGTCGGGAACATAAACTGTAAAGCCAAGATCCCGCAACATACCATGCACACGCAGCTGCCGCTTGCGCGGTTTCTGCCCGGTGTCCTTTAACTCCGCGAAGCAGACACGGCCGCCGGAGAAAAGGATAAGCCGATCCGGAACTCCGGTAAATCCGGGACAAACCAATTTCAACGCGAGGCCGCCTGCTGCCGTTACCCGCTTACGCAGATAGCTTTCGATGTCTTTTTCCATATAGCCTCCTGTGTATCTCATGTATCACTGTATCACTTGTTGCCCTTATACGCCTACGCAGGCGTGCTATGCGGGCGCTCATACTCTCTATATACTATTTTTATACTTCCAGAGAATTTATATGATACAAGTGATACAGATACCGAAAACTATAGACGCTGTCTAACTTTTTTGTGTATCACATAACCTGTTACAGCCTTGATACAAGTGATACATAAGATTTTGTGATTGTGTTACATTCTGATACAAAATACGGTTTTTCGGCAGTCGTTGTGATACATCACAGATCTACATCTACGCGACGAAAACGCTTTTGAAGTCCGTAGATACCACAGCGCTGCCGTCCTTTTTCCTCGACCCAGCCAGGGATACGCCGTAAAATAGCTGCTACCGCCTGACTATCCTGCCTGGACAACCGCTCGATGTCGCTCTTAAAACATTCATTCCAGACTTCGGCCACGCATACAGTCATGCGAGGCTTCGTGCCCTCGGCGGTCCCGAAATCATCTGAAAGCCAAGCACGGCGATCCAGCTTGTCCCTGTCCTCCCAGTCCTCCGGCAGCAAGCGGTCAAGATACAGCTGAACTTCACCGGCACGCGGGTCGTCCTCTGTAAACTCGCGCTGCTGCTCACAGGCTGCGGCTTCCAGCTCGCCGGTCAAGGTCAGCAGCTCGCCCTCTTCGTAGCGGATAACCGCTTCCGCCCACAGCTGATGGACAATATCAGGCGTCAGGTCGTTCCAAACGGTACGCGCCGGCGGCTCATCACCCAGACGCACTGGCCAGAAACGGCGGTTGCCTGTATCATCACGGAGAAACGCCGCACTGTTGGTCGTGCCGAAAAAGACACACTGACGCTTGTGATCCTCTACGCGGCGACCGTATGGTGCGCGGTAGCTGTCCACCTGCTTAGAGATAAAGTTCTTTGTGACTTCAATCTCTGTCTTCTTCATGGCTGCCAGTTCCCCCAGCTCCACAAGCCAGAAACCCTGAATACCCTCGTAGGCTTCCTTGGTGCCGATACCTGCCAAGCTGTCCGTATACCACCCGCACGACATTTTATTGATGAGTGTGGACTTGCCTCGCCCCTGCGGACCGGCCAGTGTGAGCACATAGTCGAATTTACAGCCCGGATTCACGATACGCGCTACCGCAGCTGTGAATGCCTTGCGCGTAACTGCGCGAATGTACGGCGTATCCTCGGCGCCCAGATAATCAATCAGCAGCGTGTCCAGCCGCTCTACGCCGTCCCACTCCAGCCCCTTGAGAAAGCTGCGAACAGGGTGGATCGTGTTAGCACGAGCAACACCGCTCACTGCATCCATGATGCGCTCCTTGCCGGTAATGCGATATGCCAGCTCCATGTACCGACGGAGTTCGCTGTCGTCAGCATCCGTCCATGCGTCGCCATTCACGGTGTCCTGCACCTCTTTCCACGGCAGGTCCTGAATCGCGACGATACGGTCTTTGAAACAGTTATAGGCAAGTGCGCCTTTCAGCAGTGGGTCGTTGGAAAGGATAATGTAGGCGTTCTGAATGGTCTGCATCGGAATACCGCGCTTGTCTACTTCCAACTGTGCGATCCATGTATCATCGGTCTGGTCCTCATCGGGAATATCAAAGTCGCCGCGTGCTTGGTCAAGCCGTTCACGAGCACTGGTCAGCTTGACGGCCTCGTCCGTGCGTGCCAACTCGACCATAGCCGCATAGGACGGCAGCTTATTCACCGGTGTACCCTCGGCAGCCTCGCTGTCCTGCTCTCCGTACAGATGCAAACGAACCAGATCAAAGGCATTGCACAGGCGGCCGCTGACCGGATCGGTCGCGTGATTGGAATAGGCAAACAGACCGCCGTCATAGATAACCAGTCCAGCCGAGGTCGAGCCGCCAACGTAAGTGTAGCGCCCTTCCATTTCGCAGGCGGTATAGCGATCCGGCAGAAAGCGTTCAATCGCTTTCTCTACATTATAAGTACGACAGAACGCACCCACGACACCGGGCTTGGCAGTCGGGTCACCCTGATGCTTTGCCGCCGTGTGCCGAACATTGGCTGCGCGACTGCTCTCCGGCCAGTAAGACGTATCGCGCCAGTCCGGATACCGCGCCAGCAGCGTATCGGGATTCAGCCATGGGCCATCTGTGCAGTCGAAGTAATACTGCCGATCGACCGGAGTGCTCGGCCAGTACATAAGACGGGTCGGCTGATAAGTCGTATCGTCAAACAGATCCATCCCCAGGTCGTTGGCCAGCATACGGGCAACCGCCTGATATTCGTCACCGGACAGCTGCCGTGTCAGCGGCACGATCAGGCGCAGGCGCGGCGTATCTGTACAGTGCTTATGGGTTGAGTAAACAGCGGCAGCGCAGCCGTAGAACATAGACAGGCTTTCCAGCAAGTCCATAGTGGCAAAATCAGCGTCCAGCGTGAGCATGGAACGGTGTTCCAGGTTCTCCGCCTTACGCCGCCCCTGTTTGAGCCAGCCGCCTACAAAACCGCCAACGTCCTTAATAGCATCCTGCTTGCTTTTCGGCAGCTTCAGATACTCGGCTAGCGTTTCGCGGGTCTGCGTAGTAGTCTGGATCGTGTTCAGAAATGCGCTCCACTGCATGGTCTTGTTTTTCCAGTGCGCGGCGGTACGGGACGAACCGACCGCCAGCGTAACAGGACCGTCATATTGCACTTTCACATAACCCCTCCTTAGTCCTTCATGTAAAACGGTGCTTCAAAACCGGCTGCTTTGAGCGGCAGACCGAACGCCCAGCGCGGACTGTGTCCCATGATCTCCAACACATCTTCCAAGGAACCCTGCCCCTTCGGTGCGTCAATGATGACCTCATCGTGAACGTGAAACACAATCTCATAGCCAACTTCCCACAGTGCCCGCATGGTATCACGCAGGCAGTCACGAGCAGTTGCCTGCACAATGTTCTCCACCAACTTGCCGCCGTAAGTCTTCTGGCGCGACCATGTTTTCTTCTCCTGATCGACGCCCATGTAGGTGATCCCCTCTTTATTGAACTTCGGTTCCGGCTCTAAGCGCGGCTGAAAATACGCCAGTCTGCGGCCCGACGGCAGCTGAATGAACAGGTATCCTCGTTCACAGAAAAACTTGAGGCCATGCCTGAGTGCCACTCGCTCGCCCTGTACTGCACGGATCGCGGCATTCTCAACATCATACCAGAACCGGACAATATGCGGGTTAGCACGGCGCCAGCGATTGACGATACCCGGAAGTTCCTCCTCCGGAATACCGCTTTCCAGCGCGCCCATGCGTTTCAGCGCACCGACACCGCCCTGATAGCCGCAGGCCAGCGTAGCGACTTTGCCTTTCGGACGAAGATCCGCGTGTGGGCCACCCTTCTTAATGTCGTTCTTGACCTTGTGAAACATCATCGCGGCGGTTGCCTCATAGATCAGACCGTCGCCCTTGAATTCTTCCAGCACCCACGGCTCACCCGCCAGCCACGCAATTACACGCGCCTCAATGGCACTGTAATCGGCAACGATAAAGCGACAGCCCTCGGACGGGATAAAGGTCGTGCGGATCAGCTGCGACAGGACGAACGGCGGCGAACCGAACGCCATTTCCAGCAGTTCAAACTCACCGTCCCGTACCAGCTCACGCGCCAGTTCGAGGTCTTTGAGCTTGTTCTGCGGCAGGTTTTGTACCTGTACCAAGCGGCCCGCCCAGCGGCCGGTGCGATTGGCTCCATAAAACTGGAGCAGATTATGCACTCGGCCATCATGGCACAGACCGCGCTCCATCGCCTCATACTTGGTGACAGAGGTCTTAGACAGCTCCGACCGGATTGTCAGCATACGGCGTGCCTCCGGGCTTTTCACCTGTTGCATCAGCTCCGGCATGGCTTCCTTGTTGAGGCTCGGCACCTCGATACCCTCGTGTTCCAGCAGCCAGCGCTTGACCTGCGGTGCACTTTTCGGGTTATCCAGTCCGGTAAGGTCTTTCGCCTCGTCCATCAAGCGGGTGTTGTACTGGTTACTGAGTTCCTGCGCTTGGTGCATGAGCACCTGATCCACGCGAACACCCAGGTCATTGATATGCTGGTCATGCTGCCATGCCAGCCGTTCGGCCTCCGGAATGAAAAAGCCGGAAAGCCGCTGCCGAATGTCCACCTCGACATCAACATCGCGGATATTGTATTTCTTGAACAGCTCCCACTTTTCCGGTGCATCACTCGGAAGATTGCGGGTACGGCCACCGTTGGTCTTGGTCGGTCGGCACGGCTTGCAGAAATACTGAATCAGCTCCTTGCCCTCAGTCATCTTCTGCTTGTCCAGTCCCAATGCGGCACCAGCTCCAGCCAGCGTACCCGGCAGACCGAGATTGGAGGCCAGCACCATGGTACAGCTCCACTGCTCCGGCGGCATTGGCGACTGGAACCAGCGAGCCAGACAGGTACGCTCAAATGCTGCGTTGTACGCAGTCTTGAGCACATCCGGGTCAAGCAGTAACGCAGTGAACTCCGTAACACCGGGCAACTTATCGCCACCAGCCAGATCTATCACTTGTGTCGGCTCATCGTCTACCTTATAAGCAATGAGCAGGATCTCAAAGTCGTCCGCCTCACTGTACGGGCGGACACCAGAAGCGACCAGATCAACGCTGGAATAGGTTTCTATATCAACAGCCATAATCTTTGCCATAATCAGCCCTCATAATCCTGTGCTTCATGCTCATACAGATACTCAATCTTCATACCGGTTACACGCTCAGCCTTGAGCCGCAGTTTCTCGTAGGCATAGTCGGTATCGACCTCTTTCTCCATGCGCGTGATCTCGTCGTTGTTTTCCTGGAGTGCAATAAAGAACTTCTTCATGCGCTCCGGTCCGAAACCGTAGGCATCGGCCACCGAGCAGACCGCCAGCCAGAGTGCTTTCTGGGTTGCCATATCCGCACGCAGCTGCACGGTAGCATCATCTGCCGCCTCCTGTACCGCCTCGCGGATCATGCGCTTGCGTGCCAGCATATCCGCGTAGCTCATGCCGCGCGGCTTGCCGGGGCGCTTGTTCTTAGTTTTTGCCATGGGTGTCCTCCCTCTCTTTGGCACGCCGTTCCGCGCCGTGCAGAATGGCCTGAATGGTATATGCGTCCAACAGCGTCATAACCGGAATGGTCTTCCTGCATAGTTTCAGCAGGTTTTTCGCCGTTTTCTTATCTACCGGGCCACTGAAATCGTTCATTTCTTGTCCTCCTCCCGCAGATGATACATCAGGAAGTCAGCCTCCGGCACATCGCAGAACTCGTCCTTGTTACGGCCGACCACGAGGATCGTGCCGACGAAATCCACGCCGACGAATCGGCAGTTGTACGGCAGACCGCACAGACGGCCCTCCTCGTTGCAGACGATAACAACATCGGCAATGCTTACGGTTTCGATGTACCCGCCGACCTCCTGCTGCAAGGCTGCCAGCGTGTTGTCGATGTCGATCAGCTCCGGCTCGCAGCCGGGCTTTTTACGGATTGCTTGCATAATGCCCCTCCTACTTCAAAAAAAGTTCGATCGGCTCAAACGGAATTCTCCTCTCAAACCAGAGCTTAAAACAGCTCAAACGAATTATAATGATAAGAACCCCGCCGCCTTTGCAGCAGCGGGGTTCGGTTAATTGCTTACTCGAGATCGCCGAAATCCTCGTCACCCTCGTAATCGTCGTCGAAGTCGTCCTCAGCGCGGCTGCGGCCGCCCAGCGGCGTACCGTCTGCAACCTTCTGAATATTATTCAGACCGGCGGCTACACCGTTGTTGCCCGAGGTCGAGAACGGATAGAAGTTGATGGAGAAACGGCAGAAGCAACCGCTGTAAACCTCCGAGGTGTCCATAATCTCGTGCTTTGCCAGGTCGATGATACCCGGGCGGGTCTTACTGTTGGCGTTCAGGAAGTAACAGCCTGCAAACGCCTCATCGTCCGGGCGCTCCTCGTCACCGTCACGCAGCGGCAGCTTGAGGTTGACCGGCTTCTTGCCCTTCCACTTAGACTTAATGCCCTCCATGATGGCAGCCTGGATAGCGGCATTGACCTTCTTAATGGTCACCTTGTCGTTCTTGGGGATAATGATGCACGCGCCAAACTTCGGATCAGAGTTGCCGTCAATGCTGACAGCATCCCATACATGAGAGTAAGACAGGCGGCACTTGCCGGTGATAACCTTGGTCGGCTGATTAGTAGACATAGTAAATTCCTCCGTAATTCTAAATTAGTATGAATGGTTTTGTAATGTAACTTTGGTTGTAATTCACGGTTTCTGCGCTTCCGTGAGAATTGCCTGCATCTTGCACAAGCGCTCATAATACCGCTTAGCGGCCTTTACCGCTGTGGTAAGGCGACGGTTTTCGCTGATTACCTCACGACCATGATTTTTCGGGTCTTTCCAGCCGTTCACATATACCTGTGAAGCGGTTTTCCACTCCTGCTGGGCGTCTTGAGTCCTCTGCTTAAACCAGTCATTCAGCTCCCGCAGGGTATCCTCATTACGCCAGTCTGCGACCGCCAGCCTGACCATCTTACGCCAGTTTGGCAGCAGCATTTCGTGTATATGCTCCGGATCAAGGTTCGCATGGAACGATCCGTTCACGATATGAAAGATCTTGTTCACGGCCGCACCTCGTCCGCAAAGTCTTCAGCGGCCTTGGCGGCGGTATTCAGCTCCGGGCGCTTATCCGTTTCCGGTACCAGTGTTGGAGAGCCTGCCGGCTTCTCGATCAGACCGCCGACCAGTTCCGCCAGCTTCTTCGCGCCTACCAGCTTCTCCATGGCAGTAATGCCGAGCAGTTCCTTGGGCTTGTAGATGTCGGCGGTTGTAAAACCCGCCCTTTTCAGCCTGCGAGCGATAGCGGCCTCGTTGACATAGCGCCGGTTGGCGCGTCCCTCGACTACCTTAAAACCCGGGAACTTCTCCCCCTGGTTGACTGCTGCCTTTTCGGCGTAGTCCTTAACCTGCTTCGCCCACGAGAGCAGACCCGGCAGGCGTTCCAGTACCTCGGAGATCTCTGCGTTGTCCATCGTTGCGGCGTCCTGAAACTCCTTTGCGGCAATCTCCAACTGGTACTCCGCGCGAGCCTTACAGATTGCACCGGCCTTACACCAGCGGCAGGTTTCCTCGCTTGGCGCGAACTCGCCCTCACCGGCATAGGCCAGCGCCGCACGCGGTTTCAGTACGTTCTCCGCCCAGTCCAGCAGACTGTCCCGCTCGATAACCGAGGTGGAAATGCTATCTAAGCGCGGCTGGTAGATAGTCATGCGGATAGACTGAATATCATAGAACAGGTCGAACGCCAGCAAGCAGCCAAGCGCATAGATCTGCATTTGCGGGTTGCCCTCGGCGCTGACAGCGTGCCCGGCTCCGTATTTCAGGTCAATTACGTCCATCATGCCGTCAGCAATGATAACGCAGTCGGCAGTACCGAAGCCCTCCGGCACATATTCGGTCACATCAATGCACTGTTCAATAAAGATCAGCGGATCCTTACAGCGGGTATGTGCCTCGGCCATGCGCTCACCGACAAAGGCGGCATAGCCTTCCATGTGCTCCTGCATAGCGCGAGAATACTGCGGATCTGCCTGCACTTCGGCCAGTTCAGTCAGACCGGCGCCCTCGTATTCAGCTCGCAGGAGCAGCTCACCCAGCCGGTGAGCCAGCGTGCCCTCGGTAGCATAGGCGCTGCCGGTATCCGGCAGGCCCTCCTCCAAACGGGCACTTTTCGTGCAGCGACTCCAACGGAACGCGCTGGACGGCCCCAGTAATGCGTGCTTACTCGGCATTGATCTCACCCAGCTTCTGCATGAACTCGGGGTACTTTTCCGGCGGCAGCGTGCTTACGCCCTGAGCCCCAAGGCTCTCGAGCAGATCGCGTACCGCCTGCTTACCGTGTTTCTTTGCGACGGCTACGGTTTCAGCACGCACTTCCTCGCGCGTGTAAGCACGAGCGGGTTCTGCGGTATCGGCGGAACTATCGGTCTGCTGCTCCGGAGTGCTATCCTCTGCAACAGGCTCAGCGGCCGTTTCCGATACAACCGCGTCCTTGTTTTCTTCCGTAGGTGGCTCAGATACGGCCTTGTCCGGCGTGTCCGAATTAGACACCAGTTCCGGCTCCCGCTGACCGACTGGCTGCATCATGCCCGAGCGGACCAGATCGGCCAGCTTGGTCAGATCAGCCAGTGCTTCTGCAGCCGTATTACCGGCAATCTTAATCTCGATCATCGTTCCCTTCCTCCTCGTCATTAGCCAAAGCGGTATAAAGGCCGCCCTGGAAAAAAGATTCACGGGCAATCGCGTAAATACGCTCACCCCAAGGCGTATCCTGCGGCAAAACGCCCAACGCTTTCACAACGGAATCGAAGCCCTCTTTCTCGAACGCTTCGTCCAGGCCCTCACGAAGCGACTTGAGCGCCCCCGTCAGCTGCTTGTCCAGCTTGGGGTCGATGAGCTTCACCGCCTTTACAGAAGGCATAGTCGGCTTGGTGATGCTCTCACACTGCTTCATAAAGCCGTCCTTGAGGCCTGCGTCGTATGCCTGATTCTGGAGCTTTACAATGAGGCTCCACAGGTCACGGCTGGTCTTGTCCAGCGGACCGCCGTTCTCTTCCTCGATGGCCTTGATGAACGGCGTAACATTGATTGGATATTTCGGCATTGTTTTTCTCCTTGCTATGTACTTTACATCTGGTTGAGCAGTTCCTTGATAATATCTGTCGGAACACCGCTGCGCAGCAGGTTCGCAATATCATCGCCGTTCAGCTTTTCTCCCTCATGGATAACAAGCGCACGGCAGCGCAAGCCCGGACCCGGCATATCGTTCCATACCGAAGTGGCCCCATGGCCGAGTGCTTTGATGAGTTCCATGCGGAACGTTTCCGCGTACTCCTGATTATTCTTCTTGAGTGCCTTATAAGTACCTGCGATTGCATAGCTGAATTCCTTAGCGATATGCTTGATTTCTCCAGTCATATCAACATTGAAGACATCGCAGTCACTATTCTTAGGACTGGTAATTTTTATCATTGTTTTTCTCCTGACTCCATGCTATTATGTAGTTGAAATTATTTTTCATGGGCCGCTATTCGGAATTGCCGTTCCGAAGCGGCCTTTTTCATGCCTTGATGACCTTGGACACGCTGACGGCGAATACGCCCAGCAAAACCAACGACAGCAGTGCGCAAGTACCCATCGACAGCGTTCCCACTTCGGTATAGCCGGTGACACTCAGCAGTCCAAAGAAGCTCAGACCGGCGTTGATTGCGTGAATACGGTTCATGTCCTGACCTCCTCTCTGAACCCGGCGGCTTGCGTCACCCACAGGTAAAACGTCAGCGTCGGAATGTAGAATGCCCGGTTGTGCGCATTTTTCTTGAGCCAGCCCAGTCCGAACGGACACGAACCATGTTCCAGGCACGCTCTCAGGCTTTCACCGGCCATACCGAGGAAAGCCGCGCACTCCTCAATGGGAATCTTTGTCGGGTACTTCTCGCAAAGCTGTTCAAGCTCTGCCAGCTTAGTCGCAATGATGGTGGGTACCGCCATTCCTGACACCTCCCTCTTTGTTCTTGCGCTTGCCTTTCTTGCGGCGCTCCCGCTCGGCGCGAATGCCGTCAACGCGACCAGCGTTGTAGCAGGCAGCTGCAGCGCAATACCGCGCCCATGTCGGGTCACGGCCTACGCCGGTACCGAGGCGAGCCGCAAAGCAGTGATCGAAAATCTCTCTTGCGTGGAAAAGCATAAGAGCGCCGGTCGTGTTGTAAGCCAGATCGGTGGCTTCCTTCGGAGTAAGCGTTTTCATTGGTTTCACCCTCTTTCTTCGGTATTATCTTCCATGAGCTCCGTGACGGACACGTTTAACTCTTTCGCCATACGAGCAATAGTGTCGAGCTTGGGGCTTGCGCCCCGCTTCCAAGCCGTTACCAGGCAACTGCTCAATCCGGCAGCGGTGACAACGTCCGTCGGACTTCTGCCGTTTTTATCGCAGAGCTGCTGAAAGCGACGATAAAAAGCTGCTGTCTTTTCCAAAAAACATACACCTCCCTCTTGACTAAATAGTAGCGCCGTGATATATTCTATTTATAGAATTTAACCGAATATATTTTCGACACTACGAACTTCCAACTCTGTCGGGGGACTTTTGCAATTCGCTAAATCGAAGTTTCTGAACATAGGATAACTCGGTATATCGAATTTGTCAAGTCCCAAAATTCGTTTTTTAGAATTTATTTTTAGAGGGGACTAAAATTATGTTTTTTGATAATCTGAAAGAGGCTTGTTTCAAAAAGGGCACCAGCCCTACCGCATTGCTTAAATCGCTCGGTATGAGCACCTCCAGCGTCACCTCATGGAAGAAAGGCGGCACGCCTTCCATCAACACCATTTACCGCCTGGCCAACGGCCTTGGTGTGGATCCTGCCGTTCTCATTGATTCGGCTACCCGACCAGCTTTTGATGCCTATAACGCAGGCTATATAGACGGTATGGATGAGCATGAAAACGAAAAAAAGCCCGTCCTTACGAAAAAGGACGAGCGTGATATAGCCCGCGATCTGGAAGCCATCATGGCCGATCTTGAAGCTGGCGGCGATATGATGTTTGACGGTGATCCGATGACACAGGAAGCCCGCGAAAGTATTGTATCCGCCATGCGTTTAGGCTTAGAAGCTGCCAAAGCTAAAAACAAAGCAAGATTTACTCCGTATAAATACAGAAAGGAATAACGCATGACCCAGAAAGCCCTTGCCGAAAAATTAGTTCGCACCTATGGTACACGTGACCCCTTTGGCATCGCCAAAGCTATGGGCTTTATCATCATCAAAACTCCGCTTAAAGGAATCCGCGGATTCTACCAAGAGGCACGCCGCTGCCGTATCATTTACTTGAGAGCAGATATGCCAGAGCAGGAACAGAAATGGGTATGCGCCCACGAGCTGGGACACGCGCTCCAGCATAAGGGCCTTAACCGCATCTTTATGGATAACTGTACGCAGATGGTCACCAGCCGCTACGAAAAAGAGGCCGACCAATTTGCGATAGATCTTCTCTACTCCGATGAGGACCTCCGCGATCTGGCCGAGTATTCCGTTGCCACTGTTGCTCAAATACTTGGAGTCAAATACGAGCTGGCCGAATATCGTATGAATAGTTTAGCTTTATAATAGTTCAGTAAAAGGAGTATTTTACTATGTTCTTTTCCCGCAAAAATAAACCCGACGGTATAGTCATCCCTCACTACGAGGGATTGCCCGGTTTCCGTCAGGACTTCCCCTGTAATGCAAAAATTTCCGGTGATATGCTCGTGTTCTCCAACAACGAAGGCAAGACTGTCAATCTGCCGATTGCTCAGATACAATCTGTAGACACCATGGTACGCGAACGCAATTTTATGGCAAGGTACCACGGAGATGCTATAACAACATCAAAGGGTGCCGAAAAACTGTATTATGTTATCACATATACCAGTTCCTCCGGTGCAACTGCTTACCTTGCCTTTTGGGATGTATACAGTTCCAAGACGAATAAGTTCTTTGAAAGTATCCCCGTTGCGCAAAGTGATACTATAACGCTATAAGGGGGCATCATACAGTCTGTATCGCTGTATCACTTGCGCCCTATACGCGCCTGTGTATGCGCGTTACGCGGGCGTTATGTCCTCTATTGTATTATTTTTATAATTCCAGAGAATTTATATGATACAAGTGATACAGATACCAGAAAGCACAGACTGTGCCTGGCTTTTTCGTGTATCGCACGATATGTTACAACACTGATACATGAGATACAGACACGCCTTTGCCCACACTACCGTTTTGTTACGGAGTGATACACAACCATCCACCACTGTTACAAAAAAAAATCCCGCTCCGGTGCTACCAACACCAGAACGGGACATGGGGTGGTGACTAAATTACCACACCTAATCATCACCCCTATTCTATCACACTTCTCCATTGTTAGAAAGGGGTTTTATTGTTATGCCAAGAAAAAAGCCAACACGCAAGGACAAACGGTTCGAGTACAAGATCACCGTCGGCCGCAATATCCACGGCAAGCCGCTGCGCAAGTCCTTTTACAGCACGGTGAGCCTATCCGATGCGAAGAAGAAAGCCGAGGAGTACCGCGTAGCCTCCGAGGTGTCGGCGCGTACCGGAGAGGCCTTTGTGCCCTCCACCGGCCGCTTTGCTCCCTGGGCGCGGAAATGGCTGCTATCCTATAAGCAACCGTTTGTTGAGGAAGATACATACAAGCTGACCTATGTCAGCCTCGTCGAGGGCCACCTGATCCCCTACTTTGGAAATGCCCTCCTATCCGATATTCGTCCGGTAGACATACAGGCGTATTTCGCCACTAAGACAGCGTGCTCGGAAAGCCGGTTGAAGAAAATGCGGTCAATCCTCAATGCAATCTTTGAATGTGCGATTGAGAACGACCTCTGCTATAAGAACCCTGCCAAGCACTGCACCTACCGCAGCACCGCTCAGAAGCATATCAAGCACGTTCTCAGCGATGAGCAGATGGAAACGGTCAAAGCCTATACCGCAGATCGTATGCCCGAGGTCGTGCTCCTGCTGGAAACCGGCCTGCGCCGTGGTGAACTGGTTGGCCTTATGTGGTCGGATATTGATTTGAACGAAAAGACACTCCGCGTGCAGCGCTCTATGATCGTGCGGAACGGGACGGTCGTTGCCAATCCGCCAAAGTGGAAAAGCTACCGTACCCTGCCGTTGAGCGAGGAGGCTGTCCAGCTGATCCGCTCGCTGCCGAAGGAATCTCTGTATCTGTTTCCGAACGAGGACGGCAAGCCCTATTGCCCGAACACATGGTCGCAGAAGCTCAAACGCCTTATGCGAAAGCTGCACAATGAGCATAACGAAGTGCCGGTTGTGACAGCACACGAACTGCGGCACACCTATGGTACTTATCTCCGGCGGCATGGTGCAGACATCTACACCATCCAAAAATTACTTGGTCATAAGGACATCAACGTCACCGCTGAAATCTACGTTCACAACGAAATCGACACGCTACGCAACGTGCTGACTTCGATCAATCCGACAGGCGAAAATCAAGCCAAAACCGCCGAATCTTCCTGACGACAAATTGACGACACCAAGGTGTAACGGATTGAAAGAAATCGCAGATTTCCCGCCCTCAACGCTCCGAACTATTTTCTGCATTTCATCTCAAATATTACGAAAAGCACAGATAAATCATCACTTTTGCATATCCGAACTACGCACTACGGTTGACAGATTCGAAAACAAATATATAAGCTTCAGGTGCTAGTGTTCGCAAGGACGTGGGGGTTCAAGTCCCCCCATCCGCACCAAGAATTGTGCTGAAATCTTTGGGTTTCAGCTCTTTTTCTATACTTTTTAGAGTATTTAGTTTTGTGATGTAATTTGTGAAAAACTGCTGTCTAATACCGGCGTCTAATACTTTGCACGACCTGTGTTTTCGCACTAAATTCTTTGCGGTAGCATTAGCATTGTATTAGACAAGTTTCAGCGCCTTTCCCATCGCGGCAGCGGTTTCCTTTTTCGCCTCCTCGTCAGTGTGCGTGTAAATGTTCAGCGTAGTCATTGCATCAGCGTGACCGAGAAATTCCTGAATCTGTTTAATGTTCACTCCCTGTGCCAGAAGCAGACTTCCTGTGGTATGACGCAAGTCGTGGAAACGGATTTCCGGCAGGTCATACTTCACCAGCAGCTTCTTGAAATTGCGGGAAACATAACCAGGCAGGATAATGCGTCCATCCGGCCAAACACACACGAAGTCGGAGTCGTGATGCTTGTCCCCGTATTCGCGCTTATTTGCCTCCTGCTGCGCTTTCAAGCACTTGAAGTATCCAATCACATCGTCCATTACGCTGAGCATACGGTGGCTCGTAAACGACTTAGTGTGCTCGTCAATGAGCAGCGTACGCATTTGAGTAACCGTATTGGAAATCATAATCGTGTGGTTCTTGAAATTGATGTCCCTCCAACGCAGGCCCAGTGCTTCACTACGCCGCATACCAAACAGCAGGCCCAGCATAATAACCGGTTCCAGCACTTCACCATGGATAACTTCCAGCAGCTTGTTGGCCTGCTCAACCGTGTACGCCTGTCCCTTAAACCGGTCTGGGCGCTTCCGCCGCGGTATACGAGCACGGTCACAGGGATTGACTGAAATCGTTCCCTTGTCCAGCTCCCTTTCGAGAGTGCCACGAATAATGATATTGTGCTTTTTAATCGTTTCTACGGACAATCCCTCCTTCAATTTTGCCTTGTAATAGTCTTCAATATCATCTATCGTTATTTCCGTAACCAGCTTGTTTTTCTTCTCGAAAAACGGTATAATGTGTGTATTGAGATTCAAAGTGTACAATTCGTAGGTGTTCGTGCGGATTTCATACTTCTTATATTCAACCCAAGCTATCAATGCCTCAACAAATTTGAGTTTTGTGACAAGAAACGAAGTCGATTTCGCATTTTGCGCTTCTAATTCGGTCAAAATACGGTGCAGTGCTGCATTTGCTTTCGTCTGGTTACGACCTTTCTCCGAGATTCCTGTTGGAATCCACTTTTGATGAAGTTTTCCGTTTTCGTCCTTTTGGTAAACTACGACGTAATACTTACCGTGCTTTTTCTGTAAGCTTCCTTTCATCGAGCATCACCTCCCTTGCGGAGTGATAAAGATGCAAATTTGTTCATATAAAGTCATTTCCGTATGGAAAAGGGTTCGTGATTTATAATTCTGAGGTGCTATATTTCGTGCGTTGTTTTCAATTAAAATTCCATACTTGTAGAGTGTATTGAGGGATTTTGCCCTCGGATATATATAGTATGGTCGAAAGCCACCTTAAGAAGTGATTAGATAGAAACAGGAGCGCTGTTGCGCTCCTGTTTTCTTATGCCCTCACGCCTTAGAACGGTCTATATTCGTTCAGATTGCCCTCGAGATACATTCCCTTGAGCGTGTAATGCAGACGAAACAGCGCATCAATAAAGGCATCAGGGTGTGGATGACTGACCTTGTCTGCCATCTCGTCAATATCCTGCATCGGGCTAAGACACGGCGGGAAATTGCCGTCCAAGAGCGCGTGCAGGCAACACTCGGTATCACGATGGAGCGGCAGAGCGAGCTTTTGAAAATCCTGAACAGAAACGTGCTCAAACAGTTCTTTCAGCATGACAATCATGTGGTTCAAATCCTCCATCTTGTTTTCGCCGAGGATAATGTCCGGTGTCATGAAGAACAGCTTACCATCAAAGCAGTTCGCAAGGAACAGAACGCAGTTTGGAGCGCCATTGGGCCAAGGATACTGAAAAAACATGAACCAATCGAAAATGCGCTTTTCCTTTTCGGTCATCTGGCTTTCGAAATCCAGCAGATTGAACTCCAGTTCGTCCAAAGTCGTGCAATAATCCAGGTGGAAACGGTCCCCCAGTTCCCATGCAAGCTGCTGCACCCGAAGTACCAAATCTCCGGTGACGGCGAACCGTTCTGGCTCACCAAGGTTTTTCACTTCCTCGCGGAAGCGCATAACAGTTGTTTCTAATTCGGACTGTGGAACATCCAGCATATTTTCGAACAGGGACTGTACCGTTTCAATAGCAAAATCATTCATAATCGTAACCTCCAAGACCGTTAAAACAGTTTTCCGTCAGCGTAAATTTTCATCAGCAGATGGTGCAATCTGAACAATTCCTGCACCAAATCATTGTGCCGTCCGCGATAAAGGACTGCCATTTCGAGTTCATCAATGTGGGAAAGCGGGTCAAGTTCGCGCGATACACGACCGGTCAAAAGTGCATAAAGGTAACCCTCAATATTGCAGTGCATGGGTACGGCAATCTTCTGGAAGTCGGCAATCGTTAACGTGTGAAACAGGTGCATAAGCATCACGATGCCCTTGTTGACCTCTTCCGGCGTGTGGCGAGTAACAACTACATTCGGTGTGAGGAAGAACAGTTCATCCTTGAAGCAGTCAATCAGAAGCAAACGCGCTTCCGGCGCTCCATCACGCCACGGGTACATCAGAAAGTCGTAAATCTGAAAGGTGCGGCGGTCGCTCTCGTTCATACGTTCAACCATCGTTGCCAGCTGGCAGTCACGGTCTGCCTTGTTGAAATACTCGATGCGCAGGTCGTTGGTGATGCGCTCGATTTCACCGCAGATGTCGTTTTCAAGTACGTCGGTCAGCTCTTTCAGCTCGGACTTGCTGAGTTCCATCGCATGGTTACGGAAGTGCTGAACGGTATCGTTCAAATAAACGGTGTCTCGGTCTGGATTTTACGAAAAGCATCCTGAAAAGTTGTAATGTTGTTCATAGAAAAACCTCCTCAATCAGCAAAAACAGCGAACTGGCGATAGAATTTCTCGTCAGCAGACAACTCAGCGATGATGTACGACAGAACTTCGTCTGCCTCACCACCGATGCCCTTGCTCCACTCGCGATAATCGTTCGAGCGCTGGTTGACAGCATAAGCGAAAACCTTGGTCGGCGCGACACCGGATGCCAGATCGTGCAGCGCGGCGTAGACCAGATGCACGAACCCAGACAGGCGCGGCATGGTTTCCAGCGTTTCGCGGAACAGCGGGTGGTTGGGTGGAACGATAACCACACGCAAACCGTTGCGGCTTACCAACTCGAACTCGGCTTTCGGGTCGATGCAGAGCAGCAGCACTGTGCCAATCGCTCCGTTGCCGAAATCCTTCTGCGTTTCAAGAATGCACGCTGTAAGCGGCTTCAAACGCCTCGGCAGGCGGTACGGGTAGACGATAACAGTCACCTGCTCTCCGGTCGTGGTTTTGCCAATTCCACCAACTAAATGCTGCGAATTCATAAAGAATCCTCCTTTGAAATTGTATTTGAAAACAAAACAGCGTGTAGGTGTGCCTACACGCTGTCTAACAATTTCGACTGGAGGAAAATCCGAGTTCGCTTGCAATATTGCCGAAAAAAAGGTATACTAATTCTGCGGTGCGGAGTTTTCCGTTGTGTAGGTGCTGTAGCCACCTGTGCAGGTACAAGAGAGCGCCAACTCTTTTGTACTGCCGCGTTATTTTATTTTCTGTAAACATTATAGCTATATGTATACATATATTCAAGCGCAATATTTCACAAAATCAAATCGAATAATTTGTACATTTTTATATGTATACACATATGCAAGAATTACAGCAATTATAGTATAATGAAAACACTTTCTCAAAGGAGAATAGCTATGGGGCTTACCGATGCACAAATTCGAGCAGCGAAAAAATATCAAAATAAGTTTGATGATATAAAGTTACGTGTTCCCAAAGGAGAGCGCGAAATGCTGCAAAAACACGCACAATCCAGAGGTGAATCGTTGAACGCTTTCCTTTATCGAGCTGCAAAAGAAACTGTTGCACGCGATAATACAGAAGAAAAAGAGCAATAAAATTAGGCGCAATGTTTTTTGAAATTTTCAAAGCTTATTGATTTTTCCAACGATTGTAGCAGCTACAATCATTGACAACAGAAAATTCCCATGTCATCCAGTTCTGATTTTAGCAATCTTTTATCAATTTTATTTTATATACTTATACGAAATTTATCATCTTCTCTTATATAATTTGACGACATTTTCTACACCTCAAAAATTACGAAAAACCGCATTTTTGCAACCAAACCCCGTATGTGATTTCGACCCTTGATTTTATGATTTCGGGAAAACCGTAATGATTACGGGGTCTGGACTGAAAAAATCGTATATTTTTCGATTTTGCGTCTTTTTCTCGTTTTTTGATGCAATGATTTTGATGTTTCTTATACGGTTTTTGTTCGATTTTTTCTGGTTACGGTTTTTTTCGCCTGTTTTCTGGCTGCAACTTTTTCGTTCTTTTCACTTTTACTGTAAATAATTTCATATTATACGCTAACAGCACCGAAATCTCCGGATTTTCGGTGCTGTTGTGTTTTTGACGACTATCAGTTCTCACATAATCTTTATTGTAGACAGTTATTGATGAAAAGGAGGCTCTGGTTGTTTCAAGTAATTGTTTCCGGCGGTTACGAAAACCGCACGATATGCACCTTGAAACAGCGTCCATGGTTGTGTTTTCGATGAAAAACGCAATCACAATCAAAGTTGGGACGTGTGCAATCGAAACGGAATTGGTGAACACCGGCGGCTCGGATGAGCGCACGGCATGACAAATATTTACTGTCGTTCACCAATCTACTGCTGCAATTATAGGTCGTAAATAACACATCGAACGCGAATGGCTTAAAGGTTATATTGCACGAAAAAGTGCAATATAACCGATTAAGCAGGTGCTCAATCGGTTTTTTCAAATATCACCAGAGCATCACTGGCTTTTCCACGGCAATGATTGTAGCCTCTCACGAATTTTTTCTTCATATAGATGTAGGGTTGTTCGAAAATTGATTTATTTCCCAACTAATTCGCCCACATAGGTTTATCATCTTTCCCACTGATTCAAATATCAGCGAACAAAAAAGATGTCTCTCGGGCGAGAGTTGAACGTCATGGCGGGTTGAAATTCCCGGTGCGGAGGCACAAAAATCATGGGATAACTATACCCATTTGCAAAGCAATTTTTGTATAGGAGGATTTTATGGGCAACAGGAATAACAACGGAAGCCTTTTTCATCAGCTTATCAACGCGCCGGAATTGATGGAGCGACAGGATTTATCTCAGCCGGTATCATTTCAAACGCGAGAGAATTATTGCAACTGGTGTCACAAGGCAGCTGCTGTTTTCAAGAGCTACGGTATCCAGAATTTAAGTGAAATCGGCAAGGACGAAATCCAGCGCTACGAGAACCAACTCGAAGCCGAGGGCAAATCCGCTTCAACAATTCACAATTATCTGGTGCCAATCTGCAAGGCCACAGGTATCGCAATCAAAGACATTCGTAAGCCAATTCGTGCTTCGAGTGAATTTAAGCGCAGCGCTGGCAAAGGCCGTGGTTACGGTGGTAAACCGGCGGAGTTGAACAAATATCTCGGTCTGCGCGAAGGCGATCTGAAACGGCTGCGCGGCGATTCGCTTATATACAAAAACGGGCATTGCTATGTCATTGTCGATAAGGGCAAGGGTGGCAAATATCAAGAACAGCGTGTCTGCGACAAAGATGTTGCAGATGTGCAGAAGTTTTTCGACGGCTCACATCGCAAGCTGTTTATCGCTGGGGATTTTGGCCGCAACTTCGACTATCATGGCCAGCGTCGGGAGTACGCAATGAATATTTGTGCGTACTACACCGAGCAGGCCAAGGACCCAAAATTTCGCAAGGAGCTTTACAAAGAGATTGCGACGCAGTGGCATCAGCTCAACAAGAAGCATCGCGGGCACCTCGAGCCATTGAGTTTCTTCGACCAGCCATATGTCCTGCGTGGCAAGAACAAGGATTTAGCCATCAAGCAGGGGCGGCCGTGGATTCTCGACCGGCTGGCCTTGCGGGCCACGAGCGTTCTCCACCTCGCACATTGGCGAGATAATGTTACGGTGCAAAGCTATTTGGCGCGACGGTAATTGTTTTTCAGACCAGTTTACAGAAAAGGGTACACATAATTCTATACGCAGATTCTGTTACACATTGCTAATATAGAAACTATCCGTTATGCCTAAGCGAAAGGTATCCCTGTATAGTATTCGCGCACTACTTCTAGAAAATTTTCACACTATATAGTAGCGTTGGAAAAGTGAAGAAATCATAGAAACGGCAGCAGAAAGGTATGGAATGCGGCTTTCAACATTTAACTATCGAGCAGAAATTCACCCAAGCGCTAAATCAGCGTAAACAATACGCTTTTCCCAAAGGTGCGCTTGAAGGTCCTGCTTGTATAGATTAGCAGTATTTAGCGCATCGGCAATTTGAAATAAATACACGAACCACATCTATGATAAAGCTCCAACGCTAATCAGTGCAAATTCGAGCATTTTCTGAGTCTCCCCTTATAATTTACACACTTCTATGATATAATATTCAAGTCGAATTCTGAAACTATCTTTTTTAGATTTAAGCAAGTAAGATCCCAATGAAGGTGAATTACAAATTATGGTATTCACAGATGCAGATATATAAAAGAAGAACTTATTTGCTACAACTATCATCAGTTGGATCTTACGCAACTGTCCAAGGGAGAAACCGTGAACGTAGAAAATTCTATCTTGATGAAACTCTTCAAAGCATTGAACTGCATATCAGAGATAGCATGAACCTTATTCTGGAGGAGGAAAACGGTAATGAGCAGTAGTGTCACTATTATAGAGCATGCTAGTCCACATACGATTAAGAAGTTTGAATTAATCGAAAAGTATGTAGAGGCGTGGGCACATAAATTACTTCAAAATCCCTACTGCTCTGGACTTGTCTTTATTGACTGTATGTCTAACAGCGGAGAATATATTGATGATGACGGAAAGCAGGTGTTCGGTACACCAGTCCGTGTTGCCAAGTACCTTCGGAATGTTGCAGGGCAGTATCCGTATAAACAGATCGACCTGTTTTTTAGCGATCTGTATGCCGCTAGAACAGACCATTTAAAAAACTTAATGCCGAATGAAAGCCACAATTTTCATGTTCACATTACGACTGAAGATGGAAATGAACTGGCTGAGCGTTTAGGCCAAGCAATGTCTAGCAAGAAGCACTACCTCCTTGTTTACGATCCGTACGAGGCCACCATTAACTGGAATGCAATCACACCGTTCATCAATAACTGGAGTGAGGTTATCCTTAATCACATGGTTTCAGATTCTATGAGAGCCGTAAAGATGGTTAAAAAAGATAAGGCTCGAAATAAATACGAGCAGACATATTTGACAGATTTGGAAAACCTTATACCTTACGGAAGTGATAAAAAGGCATACGAGAAACGCATAGAGGACATCATTAAAGCCCTACATCATAATAACAGCTACCAGTACTATATTGCTGCTTTTCCATTCTTTAACGAGAAAAATGCAATTGTTTACAATCTGATTCATTGCACGAGCAACATTAAAGGATTCAGATTGTATAAACAGTCTGCGTGGCAGACTTTTGGTGGTAAATCGTCAACGAAGAATACGCATGGCTTAGAAAATCAATTGATGCTGGACTTTGAGAATATAAGCAGCCCCAAGACCCCTACCGATGAATTTTGTTTTTATGTAAAAGACATCGCCGAATACCTCCAAAAGTCTTTCAACGGAAAAACAAATATCCCGCTAAATGATGTATGGGCACTTCTCGACAGTCATCCGGTTTTTCCTTATGATGGATTTAGACCTCAGATAAAGAACGAGTTGAAACAAAACCACGGTGCCAGCGTAAGTCGAAGCACCATAAGTTTTGCTGATAGGAGCTGACCCAGTGAAAAAAGTAAAAGGTTACATCGAAAGAAAAACCATGCTCTACAAAACCAGTGTAGAGTATGGCGACTATACGATGAATCATATTCAAGGCTGCGCCCATGGCTGCAAATATCCCTGTTATGCTTTCATGATGAAGAAGCGTTTCGGGCAAATAAAATCCTATGAGGATTGGTTGGAGCCCTATTTAGTATCAAATACGCTTGAGTTGCTGGACAAGGAAATCCCTCGGTTAAAGAAGAAAATCAAATCTGTCCAGCTGTGTTTTTCAACAGACCCGTTTATGTACCAGTATCCTGAAATACAGAATATGAGTTTGGCATCGATCAAGAAGCTCAACAACTCAGGGATAAAGTGTTCTGTTCTTACAAAGGGGATTTTGCCAATTGAACTCGCAGAGCTCTCAAAGGACAACGAGTATGGTATCACCTTAATTACTACAAATGAAGAGTTTAGAAAATATATGGAGCCCGGCGCTGCATCTTTACAAGAGCGGCTCAACGCATTAAGAGCTCTACATGATGCCGGATGCATTACATGGGTAAGCATTGAGCCTTTTCCTACTCCAAACATTGCCAAGCAAGATTTGTTGTCATTGCTGGAAGCAGTGAGCTTTGTTGACCGGATTATATTCGGCCGGATGAACTACAGCACCGAGGTTACTGCTTATACACAACATAAGCAGTTCTTCAACGACAGAGCTAAAGATGTAATAGCATTCTGTAATAAACATTATATCGATTACCACATCAAGAATGGAACGATAACTGAATAAATATGTACACAAAAGAACCTACCGTGTATTTGTAAGCTGCGAGAAATAACTAAACAAAAAACAATGCAATAAAGCGGTCCCTACACCTGTGGAGGAAAGTGTACATCGATCGCCAGATCGAGCGCGTAGGCAAAGCGGTCCCTACACTCGTGGAGGAAAGCTATAATATGCTGAGGTTTAGAAACCCCGGAACGCAGTATTTAACACAGATTTAAGTAATAAAGCAACTTCTACAATATACCACATGATCAAACAATAGCAGTTCTCTTTTGCGGTAAGTATTTAAAAAGCCATTAAATTGCAAATATAGTCAAAGAGTTTTCTCTTTGTAGCAATATCACAAACAGAATTGAGTAAAATCAATAAAACATTGAATAAACGCAATCTGCGTGGTATAATAAGAAAAACAAGTTGGAGGAGAGGTTATGGGAATAAGTTATAGACCATTGTGGATACAATTAGCGGATAAAGGGTTGCAGAAAACAGATGTTATTAAAAGAGCAAATTTGACCACAAATGTAATGGCAAGTATGGGAAAAAATCAAACTATTTCCTTTAAAAATTTAGAAAAAATATGTACTGCACTTGACTGTTCTCCCAATGATGTTTTCGAATTTGTAAACGAAGAGAGCGAGGGTTAAAATGAAACCCATAATCAAATATAGAGGTGGAAAATCGAAAGAAATCCCCCAAATATTGCCATATATACCTCAATTCACAGGTAGATATATAGAGCCTTTCTTCGGTGGCGGAGCATTGTTTTTTTACCTTGAACCGCATAACGCAATTATAAATGATATAAATTCTAATTTAATTACTTTCTATAAGGATGTAAAATGCAACTATCCTCAAATTAAAGAAGAATTGTCAGAAATAGAAACGATTTATAAAAAGAATAGGTCTGCTTTTGATAAAATTAAGGCATTGAAGCCTAATGATAGAGTAGATGATGCCAACGAGGAATTATATTACAAGATTAGAGATATGTACAACGGATTATCTGATAGATCGTTTTCCTTTGGCACAATATATTATTTCATCAACAAAACCGCCTATTCTGGAATGATACGATATAATTCAAATGGACATTTTAATGTCCCATATGGCAGATATAAAAATTTCAATACTTCGCTTTTAACAGAAGCACATCATAATTTATTAGAAAACACTGAAATATTTAATCGAAGTTATGAAGATATATTTGCAATTGCTGAAGAAAATGATTTTATCTTTTTAGACCCGCCATATGATTGCGTTTTTAGTGATTATGGCAACAAAAATATGAAAGATGGGTTCGGAGAGGAAAGACACAGAAAGTTAGCGGAAGATTTTAGGAATCTTAACTGTAAGGCTTTAATGGTTATCGGTAAAACACAATTAACTGAAGAACTTTATGGTGATTTGGTTGTTGCAGAGTATGAAAAATCTTATGCTGTAAATATAAGAAATCGCTTCAAATCAGAATCACAACACATTTTGGTTGCAAATTATGGGAGAAAATAATGGCAAGTTTGAATAATAGCAGAATGTTGTTCTTCACAACATCTCCGAGAACACCATTCAAAATGATACCTGAAATTGAATTGCTAGGCAACAATTTCAGTGGACAGAAATGGAGCAAGTACACACAAGTAAATTTTATTGAATTATTATCGCAAGAAGGTTTTTTTAACGGAAAAGGTTCAAAAAATAATTTGGATTTTAGTGCAAGAGATAGAATAAATCGTGCTCCAAAAGCGTTAGGATTTGTAAGTCTTAATCCAACAATTGAATTGACTGAGGTTGGAAAACTGTTTGTAACATCAAAACGAAAAGAAGAAATCCTGCTTAGGCAGTTGCTTAAATTTCAGTTTCCGTCTCCGTTTCATACTCAACCAACACAGGGAAATACGGACTTTTGGATTAAGCCATATTTAGAAATTCTTAGATTGATACATCACTTTGGAACATTGAGTTTTGATGAAGTAATGTTATTCGGTTTGCAAATGACTTCATATAAGATGTTCGATGACATAGTGAAAAAAGTTGAGGATTTTCGTATTGAAAAGATAAAATATCAGGGCAGATATAAGCAATTAAAGGCGAATATCCAAGAAGATATAATTCTGCAATTATTTGATGAAGAAATAAATAGTGGACAAATAAAGACACGAGAATCTAACGAAAAGTCAATAAAAAAGTTTGTTTCAACCAAATCCAGTAATATGCGGGATTATACTGATGCCTGTTTCCGCTATTTGCGTTCAACTGGAGTTGTTAATGTATCTCAAAGAGGTCGCTCTCTTTCGATTGTAGCCGAAAAAATGCCAGATGTTGAATTTATTCTGGCCACGGTTGACAGAAATCCTATTTTCATTAATGACGAAGAAAAGTATACGGAAATATTATATAATTCGGCGCTTCCAGCCTTGTATACTGATAATGAAGAAGTACTAATACAGAAATTAGCAGAATATACAAGTATACCGAGTTCGCAAATTCATAAGTTGTCTTTCAACGAAAAAAAAGAGCGTTTATTCGAAGCTGTTGAAGATAAAAAACAAAGTATTTTGAATCAACAAATTGTTAATATCAAGAATTATAAACACTTTGATGATATTATGAATACATTTGATGATATAGAGAAAAAGAATGTTTTGGATATACCATTGATGTTAGAATGGAATACTTGGAGAGCAATGACAATGCTTGATGGTGGTTCTATAAAGGCTAATTTGAAATTTGATGATAATGGTGTGCCTATGTCAACAGCACAAGGAAATATGGCTGATATATTCTGCGATTACGAGGAATATGGATTGACGGTAGAAGTCACTACTGCCAGCGGACAAAAACAATATGAAATGGAATCGGAGCCTGTTTCTCGTCATTTAGCCAAATATAAAAAAGAAACAGGAAAAGATGCATATTGTTTATTCATAGCACCTAAAATCAACGCGGCTTGCATTGCACACTTCTTTATGTTACATAAAATGAATATCGCATTTTATGGTGGCAAATCAGTAATAGTTCCTGTTGATATAAATACATTCAAGAAAATGCTGACAGACTCATACAAAGCTACTTATCAGCCAAATCCAGCGCAAGTGAAATCGCTATTCGATTATTCATTGGAAGTTGCTGAAAAAGCTGATAATGAAGTAGAGTGGTATACAAAGATAACAGAAAAAGCACTAAATTGGCTTAGTGCATAATAATTTGGCAAAAGACGAGTGAAAAATCTCGTCTTTTTGTTACCTAAAACGGAAATGGTTCATATTGTCAAGGTAATTCAGATAGCGTATAATTAAGTTCGCAAAAGCAAACAGAAAATAGACAAGCCATCAGGGCTCCTGTAAAATGATAGTTGTCGAAAAAATCATCATGTAAAGGAGAGACCCTAATGGCTCACAAAAAGAATACCACAAATCTGACAGAATTGCTACTGCAATGTGTGACGCAGCCAGATCCGATGTTGAGTATGCTGGACCAACAATGTGATCGAGCGGCTGAACCGGGAGATCCGCCGCAGTCCCCGCGTGGTGGAGACATTCCCCGATGACAACTCCGCCCTGATGCTGGTCTGCGCCCGACTTCGCCACATGGCAGGCACCCAGTGGGGCAACAAGAAATACATGAACATGGAGTACTTGGAGGCGGCTCTGTACGATGCCTCTATTGCCGGCTGACTTCACTCAGCCGGAGCCTGCAAACAAATTTGCGCATAAATCTTAACGGGACCGTAGCGTAAGTAATGATTGTCATAGTTGTCTAATATGTGTCTAATAGATTGTATTTTCGAGCAAAATTTTCCTTTGTCAAGCAGCTTTTCTACCAGAATATACCGATTTTCTATTAGATTTTTCTCGAATTTTTTAGTATTGTAAATTTTGATTTTATGGCAAATTAGCAGCTATTCAGCACAAAAATCAAGTTTTCGACTCGTATTATTCATTTTACAGCTGGTTATATGCACAAAAATCGTATCTTCAGGTGCTAGTGTTCGCAAGGACGTGGGGGTTCAAGTCCCCCCATCCGCACCAAGTTAAAGAGCTTCAAACTTATGTTTGAAGCTCTTTTTCTGTACTTTTTACGGTGTTTAGTTTTGTGATGTAATTCGTGAAAAACCAGTGTCTACCACTGCTGTCTACCAAAATCGCGGCGCTTCATTTTAGTGCTGATTTTAGTGCAGGTTCAGCACCTTTTTAACGAGTTTTAGGATGACAGGATATTGTTTCAGGACATATGCTACCAATCAGCAGCAAAAGCACAATTTCCGCATCACCCAAAGAGCTGAAACCCAAAGATTTCAGCTCTTTCCCACATTTTCAATTACGCCCTGCCTCCTCAGCCACCTCAGCCAGTGCCGTACTCGATACCGAAGCCGCTTGCTTCGGCACTGTCCACCCGGGATACAGCGCCGAGAACTCCGGTACCGGCTCTACTGTGCCGTCGCTGTGCTGAATGGCTGCCGCACCGTTCACCGTCCACGCCTGACCGCCGTAAATGGCCTTCTCGCGTGCGGCTTCCGTGCCGGTATTCGCCGCACCGGCGCTCATCATTAGCGCAGAGACCGCCATGCAGCCTGCCAGCGCGGCGCTCAGTATTTTTCGAAATCTGTTCATCATTTAACCCTCCCCGTTTGCTCTCTAATCACTATCCATACCTTACCGGTTTTCATTTCAACATACCATCGGACTCACCTCAAAAAAGCAGTTATCTCAGCAGATAACCCATGCAAATTGCATTTGTCATAGTCTATCTGTAAGATAACTGCTTTTCACCGAAATTGCAACCGGCTATTCCTGCTTAGTCGTTATTCGTTCCTGCTTTGCACGTTAAGGAGCAAAATATCGCAGATGAACCGGTCGTTCTGCTCGTAAAACCGAATCAGTCCCTGATTACGTTCCACCGCCTGCCGCATATTCTGAATGCCGAAGCCGTGGCGATACCGGATATTTTTCGTGGTACGCAGTGCCGGATTGTCCGACAGCACCGGATGTGCGATATCATTGGCAATCACAATCGAGCTGTATGCTCCCTGCGGCTGAATATGAATATCCACCACCTTGCGCTGACTGTCTTTTGCGGCACGAATCGCGTTGTCCAACGCATTGCCGAGGATGATGGTAATATCCTCCGGCGAAATACCCGCCAGTGGGGTTGTGATAATAGCACTCAGCCGAACACCTGCCCGTTCCGCGGCTGCGCTTTTGCTGTTGATGATCGCGTCAAGCACCTTGTTGCCCGAAAACATGATCAGCTTGTTGACGGTATTCTGCTGCTGCAGAAGCTGCCCTGTGTACTGCTCGATGCCCGTAAGATCCCGTTCTTCCGCCATGGATAAAATGCAGAGCAGATGATTTTTGAGGTCATGCCGCAGCGCACGAACCGTGTCATACATGTTCTCAATGTCCTTGGCGTTTTCCTGCAGGCATTCGTTCTGCAGCGCGAGCAGCGCCATTTCGGTCTGGATTTTGCTGACCTGCCCCAATCGAACAAACAGGAAATAAATCAGGATATTCAGCGCCAATACGATGCACACCGCATAAAATACAATATTTTGAATATGCGGTTCCTGTATCGCCGCGTACATCATCAGCGTAATCGTAATAATGGACAACGTCGGAATCGCTGCCAGCGGGATAACATCCAGCCATTTGATCTTACCGTTTTCCTTCACCCGCAGGATGATCCGCGTGATGACAAAAAACAGCAGCTTGGTTATCAAAATCGAGATAATACGAACCGAATTAAACCGGCTGAGCAGCAGGGTAACATTATTTCCGGATAGCTTTGCAACAAGCAATGCCGTAAAAGTTGCAATAACAGCCACAAGGCACATTGTAAATGCAGAAACAAATATCTTCTGCAGAATTGACCCGCGCAGCAAAATACAGCAAAACGCAATGTTGATCAGTATCTGTATCAAGCTTGCATAGCCTTCATACAGCTGCCCCCAGGAGAAAAAGGCTACACTGCCGAAGGACAGCACACCAAAGAGTGCCGTCCATATGTATTTCGCCGGACAGGCCATGCGGTAACCGAAATACTGCACCAAGAAGCTCAAAATAAGGGTTACCTCTACGGCGTTAATCGCCATTTCAAACCAGAAATTCATGGGCGCAGACTCCTCATATACGCCATGAAGGCGGTCTGTGTTTCCTCAGCTTTGGCGCGGCTGACCGGCAGGACCGTCCCGTCCGTCAAGGTGACGCTTGTCCGGCTGCAGATTTGAACAAACCGGCAATTCAGCAGATAGCCAACGTGGCAGCGCACGAAAAAGTATTTGCTGAGTGCCGTTTCGATATCGCTCATGCGTGCCTTGAACCGCAGGGATTTCTCATTGTAATGTACAACGATATAATGTCCCTGGCTCTCAAAATACGCAATCTCCGTGATTGGAATGCGGGTGCTGCTGCCGTTCATCGTAACCGTGTAGTGAATCTGACGGCTGTTGAGAAGCTGCAGCATTTTCTCGGTTACCTGCGGCAGCTCCTCCAGATGCGTTTTGCGGAGAAACCAGAACGGCTGAAACGCAAACGACTGATACACCAGATCTTCCATGCCGGACAGGAAAATGATAAGAGGCTTCGACGGCATGGCTGTCAGTTCTTCCGCGACCGAAAAGCCGTCTTTTTCAGGCATATCAATGTCTAAAAACAGCACATCCGTCGGCCTGCGTGTAATCTCGCGCAAGGCTTCCACGCCCGTGTGCGCGAACACGATCTCCGGTGTGATTCCGTATTTTTTGAAAACGGTCAGCAGACGTTTTGCAAAGGCCTGCGTGAATACGGTATCGTCATCGCACAGTATAATACGCATGAGTGCTCCTCCCTGTTGTGTTCTGAACTAACTATACCATAAAGCAGCACGGCATACAATATTTCACAAAGCGGTCTGTCTCCTGCTGCCCCGCTTCTATTATACCGCAGATTGATGGACGTCCGGCTGCAGAGCGGGAACGCAAAGTGACCAATCAGGAACGCGCTATTGATTTTGCTCTCGAAAACGGGTATCGTGCGTAACATAACCCGATAGAAATCAGATGAACGATCTATGACGACACAGGACAAGGAACTGTTTTCCCAATTATACGACCGGAATTACAAACGGCTGCTGTATGCGGCCATCCGCATTGCACACAACCCGTTTACAGCAGAGGAGCTGACAAACGAGGCGTTTACCATCCTGCTGACGCATTTTGACCGGGTGCGCCAGCACCCGAATCTGCCCGGCTGGCTGCACACCGTGCTGACCAATCTCGCGCTTGATGAGTACAAACGGCGGAGCCGGTATGTGCAGGTGCCGCTGGACAGCGTTCAGAATCTTGGCTGCGAACCGGCGTCCCTTTCTATGCTCGACCTGCTGCCGAATGAATTATCCCGCACGGATAAGGAGATTCTATATCTGCGGTATCAGTTGAATCTGAACTGTGTGGACATTGCCGAATATCTGCATATCAGTCACGAGGCCAGCCGTGCGCGCTTGAGCCGCGCCAAACAGCATTACGCCCACCTGCTTGCGAAGGAACGGCTAATGTGAGTTTCCCATCCTGCCAAATAGTTCCGCTGTGTGTATGCTGCGGGCAGCAGAACTGCACTATACAGGAAAAGTCAGCCGTTTTTGGCTGACTTTCCTTTATATAGTATTCTTTCTGCGCTTCTGCTCCTATTTCCGCGAGGATTTGACAAACCGCTCCAGCGTTTCCACCATCTCCGAGCCTTCCAGCGGCTTTGCAATATGCATATCCATGCCCGCAGCAAAGGCACGCTGACGGTCCTCTGCGAAAGCGTTTGCTGTCATGGCGATGATTGGAATGGTTCTCGCATCCGGACGCTTCATCGCGCGAATACGCCGCGTCGCTTCCAGACCGTCCATCACCGGCATCATCACATCCATTAAAATCGCATCAATTTCTCCGGGCCTGGAATCGGCAAAAATGCGTACCGCCTCCTCGCCATTCACTGCCTTGATGATGGAGGCTTCTTCCACATTGAGTACAAACTCAGCAATCTCCATATTCATCCTGTTATCTTCCGCAACCAGCACATGCAGTCCGGCAATAGAGCTGGTCTGCAGCAGGCGTTTCGGCTTATTCCGCTTCTCCGGTGCATGGCAGATGCGGAACGGCAGCGACAGCGTAAACGTCGTGCCTACGCCTTGCCTGCTGACAAAGGACAGCGTGCCGCCCATTTTCTCCGCCAGACTTTTCGCAATCGGCATACCCAGACCGGTACCGCCGTATTCCGATCGAGCCGTATTCCGCTCCTGTGCGAACGGCTCAAATACATGCTTCTGAAACTCCTCGCTCATGCCGATACCGGTATCCGCACAGGTGAATTCAATCTGTGCAGTCTCCGGATCCGCACTCGGCTTTTCGCAGCATCCCAGCCTGATTTCGCCGCCCACGCGGTTGTACTTGACCGCATTGCTGATGATATTCATCAGCAGCCGCCGCAGGTGCAGCGGACTGCCGAGCAGGCAGCGGTGCTCAACCGGATAGCCATCCGTTATTATCGTAATGCCCCGCTCCCGCGCCTGCTTATCCACCACTATGCCAACGCTGTCCAGCAGTTCCTTGAGGTCAAACTCGCGTTCCTCCAGCATGATCTCGCCGGATTCGAGTTTGCCCATGTCCAGCACCTCGTTTACCAGCTCGAGCAGCAGACCGGAGGCATCCCATATTTTCTTCCGGCACTCGGTCTGCTTGTCCGGATCGTCCTTGTAGTAATTCGCAATCTCAATCATACCGCGAATGCCGTTGATCGGCGTGCGGATATCGTGGCTCATGCGCTGCAGGAACTCGGTCTTAGCGCGGTTGGCCTGCTCGGCCTTTTCAGCGGATTCCATCAGCTGCTCACGGAATTCCCGCTCGCGCCGATCCCGCTCGGCCAGATATTCCCGCGCGGAACGTCTGCGGAACATCTGAATCGCGGTCAGCATGACCAGATAAATGATCAGCGCCGCCATCATATTTTTGACCATATCAGTCGCTACCATGCGGTCGGATACATAGGCGTAGATATAGTAATCGCGGCTGCGGTCCAGACCGCCGAAATAGATGCTGCCATCGCACTTGAAATGCCCGACCGCGGCGGACGAAAGATTCGACTTGATCTGCTGCAGAATACGGCTGTCCTCCACCTTGGTATCAACCAGCTTTTCATCGTTGGACGCGATAATGCGGTCGCCGTTTGCCACCACAATCACACCGTCGTCCCTGGTGTTATAGCCCGCAAGCGAGCCCTGTATGGTCAGCGTATAATTGCGTGCATACTCCGCAGTGGTGTGATAGTATGCAACGATCACACCGGGCACATCTGTACGGCCGTACGCCGAGATATCCACATAGGAGCCGTCCGGCAGGTCAATCCGCGAAGCATAGGTCTTCTGCGGATACCTGACCACATCGAGCACTGTATCCCGCTCTATATACTTCTGCAGTGTCTGAAAATTCAGCAGATCACCGTTATACTCGCACTGCACGCTTCCATCTGTGTCCAGCAGAATAATGCCGGTCAGCCGCTGTTCCTGCGCATAGAACCGAAGCCGTTCTTCATCTACAGCCGAGCCTTCATAGCCGATATTGCGGTTTACCTGCTGTGCGTTGTCCATGATACGCATCAGGCTTTTGGTAACAGCTGCAGCATTGTAGCGTGTATAGGTCGTGCACTGCTCCTTCACATAATCTATCGTATTGCCGAGCTGTTCCCGTGTCTGCGCGCTCTCCGCACGCATCGTGTTAAAGCCGACCACGATGACCAGTACGGCGCCGATTGCAGCCGCAATCCGTTCGTACCGGCGTGTGGCTTTGCCCTTTTTAATCTGCAGCACAGTCCACCTCCAAATATTTGTCCGGATCGGACAGATACCTGCCTATGATCGTTCGAGTCGTACCGTCTGCACGCATTTCCTCAAAAACCCGGGAAAGCTGTTCGCTCAGTCCGCGCGTATCGTTTTTTGCAAACGCCACACCGATTCCTGTCGTGAGAATGCTTTCGTCCAGAATACGGTAATCCGCATCATAATCCTTCATGTACTGCCGAATAGCGGTTTCGTGCGCCGCGATCGCATCCACATAGCCCTTGCCGAGAGAGGTGTAGAGCAGTTCGCGATCCTCCAGACTGTATACTTCACGCACAAGCGGAATGCGGCTGTCCGTTCGCTCGAGGAAAATACTCTCCGGCTTGGTGGTGGACTGCACGGCAATGGTCTTGCCCTCCAGATCGCTCAGCCGGTAAATATCGCTGCTGCGGTTGACCGCAACCACCTGGCGGCTGATCATATACGGTTCAGTCCAGTTGTATTCGTTCTCGCGCCCATCAATGGAAAAACATCCCCAGATACAGTCAATATCACCATGTTCAACCAGTTTCTTCTTTTCTTCCCAGTCAATGCCGACGAAGGATACTGCATACCCCAGCCGTCCGAAGGATTCCTTAGCCAAATCCACATCCACGCCTGCCGGATTGCCGTTTTCATCGGTATAATTAAACGGCGGATAGTTGTCGCTGCCCACCTTGATCGTTATCGGTGTTTCCGTCCGGTGCTCCTGCATATCCTCGGCAGCCGTACATCCGCACAGCAGCACACCCGCCAGTGCTGCCGCAAATACACCGAAAATCCGTCTTTTGAGTCTCATGGCTTCCCCTGCTTTACTTTTTATCCTTATTATACCATTTTAGATCTATGAATGCCAGAGAGAACATGACATTTTATCCCAGTATTTTTCGACAACTTTTTTCACTTTATGTCGATTTTTTCGTACCCAAATCCGCCAGCAGCACCTTCATCTGCCCGCCGCAAACCATACCTTCCTGCGCAGCAATGTCGTTGCTCATGTCGATGGTGACGCACTTGTGCTCGCCGGTGCCGATCAAGTAATACGCCTGCCGTATAACGGCGCTCTCACTGCAGCCGCCGCCGATGGTGCCCGCAGTAGCCGTGTTGGCATCGACCACCATGTACGAGCCGGATTTTACCGGCGTGGAACCGCTGGTCTCGTACACGAGCATGAGCGTTTTGGGAATATCACCGCGTGCAGCGGTTTCCAGCAGCGGCAGGTCGATGTCCTCTGCGGTGAGAATGCTACTCTTGGAACGGCGATCGGTCGTGCGGCGGCGTTCCGCGATCAGCTCTGCCACGATAGAAATCGCAATCTCCTTGACGGTCAGCGCACCAATGTCCAGACCGATGGGCGTATGAATGCGGTCGAGATCTGCCCGAGAGAAGCCTTCTTCCTCAAGCATGTTCAGCAGACCGACCGTGCGCCGCTTCGACCCGATCATGCCGAGATAGCGCGGCATGGTGCCGCGCAGAAGCTCCCGCAGGCAGTCCGCGTCATAACGATGCCCGCGCGTGATAACGGCAACGTAATCGCTCTCTCGGATGCCGATTTTCTCGATTGCCGCCGGAAACAGATCACATACGATCTGCTTTGCTTCCGGAAAGCGCGGATGATTGGCAAAAGACGGCCGGTCGTCCGCCACAACCAGCTCAAAACCGAGATCGGCCGCATAGCGGCAAAGCGGCTGCGCGATCGTGCCGCCGCCGAGCAGAATCAGGCGTTCCTGCGGCATGAAATTGCGCGTGTACTGTACGCCATCCGCGTCGATGGTCAGCGCCGCCGGAAGTCCCTTGCGAGCATTTTCCGCGGCAGCCTGCAGCTGTTCCAGCAAAGTCATCGTGCCGTCGCTCCTTCCGCGTGATAATCGCCGCTTTTGCCGCCGGTCTTGTGCAGCAGCAGCGTCTCATCAATACGCATACCGCGGTCCACCGCCTTGCACATGTCGTAGACGGTCAGCGCAGCAACAGTGGCTGCCGTAAGTGCTTCCATCTCAATGCCGGTCTTGTGCGAACAACGCAGCGTGCTGACAACGCGCACCTGCGTCTCCGAGACAGCCTCAATGGCGATGTCCACGCTCTCGATCGGGATCGGATGGCACATCGGGATCAGCTCTGCCGTCCGCTTGGCCGCCATAATGCCCGCGATACGCGCGCACGCGAACACATCGCCCTTGGGCACTGTTCCGTCAAGGATCATGCGCAGCGTCTCCGGCTGCATGGTCAGCACGGACTGCGCCACCGCTTCGCGCTGCGTGACCGGCTTCGCGCCGATGTTGACCATGTGCGCTGCACCGTTTTCATCCAAATGGGTCAGTTTCATGTTGTTCCTCCCGAAAATTTATTTTGTTCCGCAAACACAAAAAACACCGCTCAAAACGACGTTTAAGCGGTGTTTCATCTGGTCCGAGTGACAGGATTCGAACCTGCGGCATCCTGCTCCCAAAGCAGGCGCGCTACCAACTGCGCTACACCCGGATAGTATTGTGAGCGCCCCGTATTCCGAGGAACCGAGGCGCTTGATGGTGCCGGTGACCGGACTCGAACCGGTACGCTGTCGCCAGCGGTGGATTTTGAGTCCACTACGTCTACCAATTCCATCACACCGGCATAACATAGTTATTATATCGTAAATCGCACCGGTTGGCAAGAGGAATTTTTCGAAAAGGGTATTTTTCTTTCACTGCTGCAAAAGATAACAGCCATTCCCGTGGGAATGGCTGTTATCTTTTAAAACAAATGTGCAACGCCAATTACACCCTGAGAACCGAGCAGCATAATAAAGCCTGCAACAATTACGCCGCACAGAATCGAAGTCAGCGCCTTGGTTTTCGGCATTTTGAGCAGCGTTGCAATCAATGCACCCGACCATGCTCCGGTGCCCGGCAGCGGGATCGCCACAAAAAGGAACAGACCCAGCCGTTCATACCGGGTGACCTGACCGGTCTTTCCGAGCAGCTTTTCTCGGTACTTGGTGGCAAAGCCGGAAAGCGGGCCGAGCGAGCACACCCAGTCCAGCAGCTTTTCGCCGAAGAACAGCAAAAACGGGATCGGGATCATATTGCCGATCACAGCCAGCGGGATCAGCTCGATCGCCGGCACGCCTGCGACCGCGCCCAGCGGGACCGCACCGCGCAATTCTACCAGCGGAACCATGGAGATGAGCACAACCGCCAGTTCACGGCCTGCGCCCATCAGCCAGTTGAATAACGATGAAAACACGATTTTTTCCTCCTGACAAGTGTTCTATGGTAAACAGCGAATATTCACACAGATATACTTGTTAATGATACCCTATTCCGCATACAAACGCAAGCGCTGCAATCGTAAAATCTGTGTAAAATAATTTGACGCACCCCTCGCGAGCGGTTATACTGAATATATAAAGGAGGGGATCTCCATGCCGCGAGGACAAAAAGACGCTGCCTTTTACGACAGCGCGGCTCTGCTTGTGCTTTCTCTGCTTGAGGAGGCGGACAAGACCGGTTTTCAACTGCTGCATGAGGTGGAATGCCGCTCAGACTGCGCGTTTGCCATCCGCGAAAGCCGCCTGTATCCCCTGCTGCACGGACTTGAGGCACGCGGCGATGTCCGCTCCTGTGAACGGCAGACCGAGGACGGCACGCACCGTTTTTACCGGCTGACCCGTCAGGGCGTGAAAACGCTCACCTGCTGCCGGGAACAGTGGAAAACCTGCCGCAAGCCAATCGGAGGTGGCGCCTGTGTCACCAAATAAGCTGATTGCGCCGTACCTGCACCGCGTGTGCCGGCATCTCCTGTGGCCGCCTTACCGTGCCCGCGTTCGGCGGGAGCTGACCGACCATATTCTCAGCCGCGCGGAGGAGCTGCGCTGCCGCGGCAGCCTCACACAGGAGCAGGCTGTGCGTCAGGTGCTGCGCGCACTTGGTGATCCGGATGTGCTGGGAAAGGCTCTGCGGCAGGCGCGTCTGCCGCTTGCACGGGTAGTGTACAACGTGATTTCCGCCACTGTATGGATTGCCATTCTGCTCTGTGCGTTATATCTGACAATTTACCTGCTGTAAACAGCACAAAAGCGTTCTGTATGAGATTTACAGAACGCTTTCTTTAGGCAATACCGCATAGCGGTGTTGCCTGAGGCTGTCGAAAAACTAACGTTTTCCGAGCATCCTCTCGCTCGAAACCACGCTTTCGAGCGAATACCGAAGAAAAACCGCGCCCTGCGGGCACATTTTTTCTTCCCTTGTATAAATTCCGAGATACATGCTCCCGGAATTTATGAATTTGCTCCGCAAATTCTATTTTATGCGTGCTGCCGCACGAAGCGTAAAAATTAAAATAATATTTTTTTGACAGACTGAGGCAATACCGCATAGCGGTGTTGCCTTTATTTTCTTGCACTGTGCAGCAGCCACAGCTTGCCGAGAGTCTGCACCAAGCACGCCACAAGGATGACGCCGAACGCCATCGCGCCCGCCTCCTCGATGAACAGCGTACCGTATCGAGCAAAGCCTGCCGTGTCGCCCTGCACGAGCGCAAGCGTCGTGTAATACAGGTCGCCGCCCGGAATCAGCGGCACCAGCATAGGCACGAGCAGCGTGATGACAGGCGCTTTGAGCAACCGCGCGAGCACCTCGGCCAGTGCGGCCGTTGCCAGCGTAGAGACGAAAAACGCGGTCACGCGGTTATCATACCACTGCATCGCCAGCAGATACACACCCCAGTTTACCGCAGCACCAAGCATGATCGTGATCAGGCGGCTGCCGGAAATATGAAACAGCAGTCCGAAGCCGAGCGCACCGATCATCGCCATGACAATCTGCAGGAGGATTTCACCTGTCATACGGCACCGCCCCCAGTCTGCATGAGCACGAGCGCGCAGCCTGCCGCGATAGCAAGCGCTCTCAAAACCGCTTCAAACGCGCTGAGCAGTCCGGTGATGGTGTCACCCACGAAAATATCGCGCATGGAGTTGACGAACGGAATGCCCGGAATCAGCAGCATGATGTTGCCGATAATGATATAGTCCAGATTCTGTCCCATGCCGGTTTTTACCGTGAGAGTCGCTGCCGCGCACATCGCCGCCGAGCTGACCATGGTCAGCACGAGCGGCTGCAGCGAAATCCGATCACCGAGCACGCCGATGACATACAACAGCACGCTGCACAGCATGGCGGCAGCGCCGTCTCTCCAGGTGCCGCCGAAGAACACAGCGAACGAGCCTGACGTGATCAGATACGCCAGCGGCAGCCGGCAGCGCAGCTTATCCGGTGCGGTACGTATCGCCTCCAGACGTGCGTGCAATTCCTCCGGCGGAACAGGATTCACACATACCTTGCGCGACAACTCGTTGACCGCCTCAATGCAGCGCATATCGGTTCCGCGCCGCAGGATGCGGCGTGTCTGCGTGATCACCTGATCGTCTGCCGTCCGTACCGTTACTGCCATGCTGGCCGTGATGGTCAGCACATCCGCTCGTACAAAACCGTAGGCGCGTGCCAGACGGCGCATGGTGTCCTCTACGCGAGCTGCCTCAGCACCCGAGGTCAGCAGCAGCTCTCCCGCATCCAGCACAGCGGAAAGTGTCTGCTCCGGTCGATCCATCAAACCACGCTCCTCTCATTACAGCAGCGGCGCGAACAGGCGCAGCACGCTTGCCATGATCGACCGAATCCACGGCACACGGCGCAGCCATTCGTCATCAATCCGGCGGCTGACATTGATGGTCTCCATAATGTCCTGCTTAACGGCAGCAACGACCGAGCTGTTGTAGAAGCAGGTCGCGCACTCAAAGTGCAGGAAGAACGAGCGGAAATCCATGTTGATCGTACCGACCACCGCCGTATCATCGTCGGACACGATGGTTTTCGCGTGCAGAAAGCCCGGTCGGTACTCATAAATCTTCACACCCGCTCGGTGCAGCTGCTGATAGTACGAACGTGTGATCATGTACACCAGCTTTTTATCCGGGATGCCCGGCGTCAGGATGCGCACGTCCACGCCGGACTGCGCCGCAATGGTCAGCGCCGTAATCATCTCGTTGTCCAGTACAAGATACGGCGTGGTGATATAGACGTACTTTCGCGCGTTATGGATGATCTGCAGGTAGGTGGATTCACCGATATTGATATCGTCGAGCGGTGAATCCGCAAACGGCTGCACATAGCCGTCTGACGGCAGCTTGGCGGTCGGCAGATAGTTTTCGAGCGGCGGCATATCCTCGCCGGTGACATACTCCCACATCTGCAGGAACAGGGCGGTCATATTGGCTGTTCCCTCACCCCGCAGCATGATACCGGTGTCCTTCCAGTAGCCGAAACGCACCTTTTTGTTGATATACTCATCCGCCAGATTGATACCGCCCATATAACCGACATTGCCGTCAATAATCGTCATCTTGCGATGGTTGCGGTAGTTGAGATAGGTGTTCAGCGTCGGGATAAAGCGGTTAAAGCGCACCGCGTGAATGCCGAGGCTCATCAGATAGCGGTCGTAGTTTTTCGGCAGCGTGCAGATCGAACCAACGTCGTCGTACAGCACGCGCACATCCAGTCCGGCGGCCGCCTTCTCCCGCAGGATATCAAGGATAGTATCCCACATGATGCCTTCTTCGATGATGAAATACTCCAGAAAGATGAACTTTTGTGCGCGGCGCAGCTCCTTGCACATGGAGTCGAACATTTCCTCACCGATACGGAAATATTTCGTCTCCGTGTTGGTCCACACCGGCATACCGTCCAGCGTCTCGATGTAACGGGCACGTGCTGCATGACGCGGATGCTGCTCGATCAGCTCCTTTGTAGCAGGTGTACGCATATAGTCGGTGAAATCCGGCGGTTTCGGCTCGTACTGATGCTGGGTACGCGCCCGATTGAGCGGCGTATTGCCCCAGAACAGATAAAACAAGCCGCCGAACAGCGGCAGCAGCACAATAACCAGCATCCATGTGATCTTGTACATCGGGTTGTCGTACTTACGCACCAGCCAGATGACAATGATAACGCTCAGCACGGTCAGTGCCGGTGTCAGCCAGTGATATTCCGTACTTGCCCAGCTTACGCCGAACATAACGATTGCAAGCTGAATCAGCAGCAGGAATCCGCCGACAACGCGTCGGTCGCCAAGCAGCTTGCCTACTTTTCTGCGCATCATAATCTCTCCCTTCCCTGCACAGCGCAGTCCTTCCATAGACTATAATCATATCGCACAAGGTATAAAAAGTCAACGCGTCTGCGTTGCTCTCCGGTTAAATATGTGCTACACTAAAAGTAACATCTTTGTAAACCACCGTTAATCATACAGGAGGATCATCCATGCCCCATATTTCCGTGCCCGCCGCCGAACTGAACACGCGGCTCGACCGTCTGCGCTGTGCTATGACCGAGAAGGACCCTGCGTGGTCCATGCTTCTGCTTGACAACACGCTCGACATGTACTACTTCACCGGCACCATGCAGGATGGCGCACTTGTCGTGACACCCGATCAGGCAACGCTGTTCGTCCGCCGCTCGTTTGATGTTGCAAAGGATGAATCCGCCTTTGCAGACATCCGTCCGATGGGCAGCTTCCGCGGCATCAAGGAGGTCTATCCGGATATTCCGGAGACCGTCTACGTTGCCGCAAAGACCATGACGCTGCAAAAGCTCTCCATGCTGAACAAGCATCTGCCGTTTGCACCCAAGCCGATGGACGGCGTGCTCAGCGCGCTGCGCTCGGTCAAGAGCGCGTATGAACTCGACTGTATGCGCGAATCCGGCAAATTGCACCGCTATGTCATCGAGGAACTTGCTCCGGCGTTCCTGCGCGAAGGCGTCAGCGAAGCACGCCTGTGCAGCGAGATCTGCACCGCCATCGTGGACCGCGGCGGCATGGGTATCTCGCGCTACAATCAGCCGGCAGCTGAGGACGTGCTCGGCATTGCCAGCTTCAGTGAAAACAGCCTGCGTCCCACCGCACTGGACAGCCCCTCCGGTTGTATCGGCACCTCGACCGCAATGAAGTCCATCGGCTCGTCCGAGCGCACACTGCACGAAGGCGACACCGTCCTGCTGGACATTCCGTGCGGCTGGCGCGGCTACCATACCGATAAGAGTATTACGTTCTACTACGGCGAGCTGGACAAGCATCCGCAGAGCGGCGTGATCCGCGCGGCACGCGAGCAGTGCATTGCGCTGGAGAACGAAACCGCATCTCTCCTGCGCGCCGGTGCCGTTCCGGCTGAGATTTACGAAAAGATCCTCTCTCTCGTCGATCCTGCGTTCCGCGAAGGCTTTATGAACGGCTGCAAGTTCCTCGGCCACTCCATCGGCCTGACAATGGACGAAACACCGGTTCTTGCCAAAGGCTTCTCGGCTCCGCTCGAGTCCGGCATGACGCTTGCCGTTGAGCCGAAGATCGCGATTCCGGGTGTCGGCCTCATCGGCTGCGAAAACACCTATGAGATCACCGCAGACGGTCCTGCGCAGTCGCTCACCGGCGCATGCGACACGCTGTTCGAGATACTCAATCAGTAATCTATAAAAAACATCCGCTCTCTGTTTGTACAAAGAGCGGATGTTCTCTTTTCACTCCTCTTTTGCGTCCGGCATAGAATGGCGCAAAGGAGGTTTTTGCTTATGAATCAATCGACGACTCTCGCCGTCGTCGGCGGCGATGTGCGTCAGGCGTATTTAGCCGAGCTGCTGCACGAAGCAGGCCACACCGTTCGCACATTTGCACTCGAGCGCCGGCCCGCCGCAGGCTGCACGGCTGTAAGCGACCTGCAGGCGTGCCTTGACGATGCACGCGCGGTCATTCTGCCTATGCCGGTGCAGATGGGGGACGGCAGCCTGAACGCGCCGCTTGCCAATGCACAGCACACCATCGGCGATGTACTCGATGCCATTCCCGCCGGAACACTGACGCTGGCCGGTGCCGTGCCTTTTTCCGTACACGCCCGCGCGGTGCAGAACGGACTGACGCTCATCGACTACTTATCCCGCGAGGAGCTGGCGATCCGCAACGCGGTACCTGCCGCATTTGCAAAAAGCACAGGCTGTCCGGTTACAGGCGGCAGGCTTCCTGCCGGAGATACTCCACGAGAGCCGCACAGAATTCGCGGTTGCTCGGCGGCTCCTTATCCTGTGCACGCGCTTCACCGAAATACCTGGCAAGCACGGCTTTATCACACTTATCCCATGCGCGGTGAACGGCGTAGCGCATGTTGCGCTCCACATTACTGCCTTCGCTGTTCATCTGCTGCGCGACACTATGATAAATGATCTTGGTGATGCTGGCACCGTCGGTCTCCCGATACAGGCACACGGTCAGCAATGCACACTGATAGCCGATCGTCTGCTCGCGCATGCCCAGCTCCCGCAGGATCTGGGCCAGCCGCTGCTCCACCGTATCGCCCCGACTGGTACAGTTGACCGCCAGCTTGATACGCTCATACAGTGCATCCGCACAGATTGGCTTGCGCAGCAGCACGTTGATGTGCAGCAGACTGCATTCCACATAGGTCTGACCGCCGATGAACGAGCTGAGCAGGATAATACTTGTATCCCACATCCCCTTCTGTCTCATCCATGACGCAACGGCAAAGCCGTCTGCATACGGCAGGTCGGTATCCAGCACGACCATATCCGGCGTTTTTTGTCGAATCATTTCCCACGCCTTCGTGCCGCTCGACGTACTGCCGACAAGCTCCAGTTCATTGCTCGCCTGCATAAGCCGTTTTGTCTGTTTCAGCAGAGACTCGTCCGCACACGCCAGTAAAATACGCATTTTGTCTTGTTTGATCTTCATTTACTGCTTTCCCCGGCTTTCTCTATCTTATGCCGATTTACGGATTACATCTTATTTTTACATATTCAGCGCGTCCGCGCAAGCGGATATCCCTGCTTTCCTCCGCATATTTATCGACAATTTTCGACAAAACCGCGTTTTATCTGTCGAATGTCCGGTTTTCTCTCTGTCGGGCAGGGATTCCGCGCTTCTTGGTGAAACCGCATAATCTCTCTATCAAAACCATGTTTTGCTGCTTTTACACTTGCATAAACGGCAAAAATACGCTATACTATCGTTTGTGCCGTTCGGCACTTTGCTTCCGGATATGGAATGACAGTTCGAAACCATCCTGTCGTAAAACAAAACTAGGGACAACGAAACAGAAAAATTTTAAGGCAATACCGCATAATTGAACAAGAGTGATTTGCGAGTAAATTTTGCGTACTGACGAGGCACAGTTTTGCGGTAATACTTGATGTATTACCGTGAAACTGCAACAAAGTCAGGACACAAAATTTCCGCAAAGCACCGCAGTCTTAATTGTGCGGTGTTGCCTTAGGTTTCCAATCAACGTTGTTGTGTGCATTATTTGGAGGTGAACGAAATATGGTAAAAGAAAACATGAGCAAGGTTCAAAAACTGACCGTTTCTGCTATGGTGATGGCACTTTACGTTGTTGTGCTGTACTTTACGCAGAGCTTCTCTTTCGGCGCGTACCAGATCCGCATTGCGACGGCTCTGTATGCGCTCGCTTACCTGTTTCCGTTCCTGGTTTTGCCGCTTGGTTTCGCTAATTTCATTGCCAACTTTCTGTTTGGCGGACTCGGTCTGCTGGACTGGTTCGGAGGCTGCTTCGTCGGTATCATCGTTACCGCGATCATCGTGCTCATCCGCCGCAAGGGCTGGAGCCGCTGGCTGATGATCCTCCCGATCATCCTTGTGCCCGGTCTCGGCGTACCGAGCTATCTGAGCTATCTGCTGCACGTTCCGTATTCTGTACTTGCCACCAGCCTGTGCATCGGTCAGTCCGTACCTGCGGTCTGCGGTGTCGTTCTGGTGAACGTACTGCAGCGCGCACTGTATCCCAAGGCAACTAAGGCTAGTTAATGTAAGGAGAATGCAACCATGACCGGAAGAAATAAAGAAGAACTGAACGGCGTCACGCTGCTCGGCAGCCAGAAGAACAAGTATCCCTCGGACTACGCGCCCGAAATGCTGGAGACTTTCCCGAACAAGCATCCGGACAACGACTATTTTGTCAAGTTCAACTGCCCGGAGTTCACCAGCCTGTGCCCGATGACCGGCCAGCCGGACTTTGCTACCATTTATATCTCCTATGTGCCCGGCGAGCGCATGGTAGAGAGCAAGTCGCTCAAGCTGTATCTGTTCAGCTTTCGCAACCACGGCGATTTTCACGAGGACTGCGTAAACATCATTATGAAGGACCTCATCCGCCTGATGGATCCGAAGTACATTGAGGTCTGGGGCAAATTTACGCCGCGCGGCGGCATCTCGATCGACCCGTACTGCAACTACGGCAAGCCCGGCACCCGCTGGGAGGAGGTTGCATTCGAGCGTCTCACCCACCACGATCTGTACCCGGAGAAGGTGGACAACCGATGAGCGAAAAGGCAATGGTCCTGTGCAGCGGCGGCGTGGACAGCACAACCTGTCTTGCGCTTGCCATCGAGAAGCACGGCAAGGAGAATGTGTGCGCGCTGTCCATTTACTACGGTCAGAAGCACGTTAAGGAGATCCAGGCTGCAAAGGCGGTTCTCGAATACTACGGCATCGAGGGCACGTCTCTCGACCTGACGCCGGTGTTCGCGTACAGCGACTGCTCGCTGCTTTCCCACTCGACCGAGGACATCCCCGAGGAATCCTACGCCGAGCAGCTGGCACAGCGTGGCGGCAAGCCGGTTACGACCTATGTGCCGTTCCGCAACGGTCTGTTCCTGTCGGCAGCGGCCAGCGTTGCGCTGTCCAAGAACTGCAGCGTGATTTACTACGGTGCACATCACGACGATGCCGCCGGCAATGCCTATCCCGACTGCAGCGAGGAATTCGTAAATGCGATGAACCACTCCATCGTACTCGGCTCGGGCGGTGATGTCCGCATCGAGGCTCCGTTCGTGCGTTGGAACAAGGCGCAGATCGTTGCCGAAGGTCTGCGGCTGCAGGTTCCCTATCAACTGACGTGGAGCTGCTACGAGGGCGGCGACAAGCCGTGCGGCAAGTGCGGCACCTGTCTGGACCGCATCCGCGCGTTCGAGGCCAACGGCGTGACCGACCCCGCAATGAGGTAAAACAAAAGACTGCTGTTTCATCGGAGACAGCAGTCTTTTTCTGTCCATCTTGACTTTTTCCTATAAGAATGCTATGATTATAGCCGTTAACCTTATTTTGAGGAGTCCATGCTATGATTTATCTCGATTATGCCGCCCATGCACCCGCCGATCCGGCAGTGCTCGAGCGATTCTGCGATATGGAACGCCGGTTCCCGGCCAACCCAAACTCGGTACACGCGGCTGGCAAAGCCGCCCGTGAGGAAATGGCGCGCGTCACCGAGCAGATTGCGGCGCTGACCGGCGCGTCCCCTGCCGAGGTCATCTTTACCTCGGGTGCGACCGAGGCGAACAACCTCGCCATCAAGGGCATCGCACAAGCGTCACGGCATATCGGCAAGCATATCATCTCCACACCGCTCGAGCATTCCTCGGTCAACGGCAGCCTGACCGCCCTGCAGGAGCGCGGCTGGGAGATCGACCTGCTCTCCATCGGTCGAGACGGCACAGTGGATCCGGAGGAAGTGCACGAGCTTCTGCGTTCGGATACCGTTCTCGTTGCCATCTGCGCGGTGGACAGCGAGCTTGGCACCATCCAGCCGGTAAACGAAATCGCGGCGCTGCTGGCTGACCATCCGAACTGCCGTCTGCACGTTGACGCAACGCAGGCTATCGGGCGCATCCCGGTGGACTTCGCCGGTATTGACACACTGAGTTTTGCGCCGCACAAGTTCGGCGGCATCTGCGGCAGCGGTGTGCTGCTTAAGCGCAGCCGTATGCCGCTCGAGCCGCAAATGAACGGCGGTGCCAGCACAACGCTGTACCGCAGCGGCACGCCTGCACTCAGTCTGGCGGCTTCGTCCGCACTGGCACTGCAGCTGGCATGCGATGAACGCGAAAACCGCTGTGCGGTCGTTCAGCGCCACAGCGAGAAGCTGCGCCGCGCACTTGCGGCGTATCCGGCGGTGCATATCAACAGTCCGGAGCACGCCGTGCCGCATATCCTCAATCTGAGCATCAAGAATGTGAAAGGCACCGTATTTCAGCGCGCGCTGTCCGAAAAAGGCGTGTGCATATCGGTCAAATCTGCCTGCTCGGCGGACGGACTTCCCTCTCGGGCGGTGTTTGCCGTCAGCCGCGACCGGCGCAATGCACTGTCCTCATGGCGCATCAGCCTGAGCCACCTTACCACGGACGCGGAAATCGACGAATTTCTGTCCGTTTTCGACGCGTGCTATCACGAGTTAGTCAAGTAATACAGGGAGCATCATTATGAAACGAGATTTACAGCCGCACGAGCTGATCGAGCGTAGTATCATCAAAAAATTTCGCAAGACCATCTGGAACCCGTTTACACTGGCGGTCCGTCAGTATCAGCTGATTCAGCCGGGCGACAAAATTGCCGTGTGCATTTCGGGCGGCAAGGATTCCATGCTGATGGCCAAGCTGATGCAGCTGCTCCAGCGGTACAGCGAGGTGCCGTTCGAGGTGGTTTTCCTCGTTATGGACCCCGGCTACAACGAGATCAACCGCAATAAAATTGAGAGCAACGCCGCACTGCTGCATATCCCGATCACCGTGTTCGAGACCGATGTTTTCGCGGTTGCCAACAACAGTGAGAAGAACCCCTGCTACCTGTGTGCGCGGATGCGCCGCGGCTATCTGTACAGCAAGGCGCAGGAGCTTGGCTGCAACAAGATCGCGCTCGGCCACCACTTCAACGATGTCATTGAAACGACCGTGATGAGTATGTTCTATGGCTCGCAGATGCAGGCCATGCTGCCCAAGCTGCACAGCACCAACTTTGCAGGCATGGAGCTGATTCGTCCGCTGTACTGCATTCACGAGGAGGATATCCTCGCGTGGAAGCAGTATAACGACCTCGAATTTATCCAGTGCGCGTGCCGCTTCACCGAAAACTGTACGATGTGCGACAACGGCGGAGGCGGTTCCAAGCGACAGGAGGTCAAGATTCTGCTGCGCCATCTGCGCCGCGACAACCCGAATATTGAGCGCAGCATTTTCAACAGTATCCACTCGGTAAATCTGGATATGATGCCCGGTTACAAGACCGGCGGCGTGCTTCACTCGTTCCTCGATGATTACGACGAACGCGGAAAGAAAAGCGAATAGTGTTCAGCCGTCCGTGCGTTGCACGGACGGCTTTTCTCTGCCCGAAAGGTCGAAATACAGCGGTTCGGACACGCCGTGCAGATGTACAGTCAAGCCCTCCCCCGTTACAGTGATATGATCGAGCAGCGCACTGTAAACCGTGTTACTGTACAGCTTTTTCCGTAAAATCGTACAGAATCGCTGCCTTTCAGCGCGTGTGATATCAGGTATCGCGCGTAAGGTCTGCCGCAATACCACCTCTATATCGATTGGCAAATCCTGCGTGATTTGCTTCATGCAGTCCAGCAAAATTCGATTCCCAACTGCCGGAGCCGCACACGCTGCCACGCCGTGCTGCACCCGTTTCCCGCACACCCATCGCAGACCACCGTCCGCCTGTGCGCCCCTGCGCGGCACAAACCGACTGCCGCACCGTCCGCAGACCACTTTTCCGGAGCACCAGTACCGCGCGGAGGGTCGGCTGCCGGCTTTGCGGGTTGCCTGCCGGCGGTCGAGTTCCCGCCGCACAGCTTCGAACATCGAGCGCGGCACAATCGCCTCGTGATGATCCCGCAGGTAGACCTGCGGCGACTGCCCTTCATTTTTCACCTTGCGGTGATCAAGGAAATCCGGCGTGCAGCTTTTGCGCTGCAGAAGATCGCCGCAGTATTTCTCGTTGCGGAGCAGCCGCAGCACCATCGTAGACGACCACGATTTTCCTTTTCCGCTTGGCGGCGGAATGCCCCCGGCGGTCAGCTCCCGTGCGATGATGTAAGTGCCTTTGCCGTCCATCAAGAAACGGCGGTACACCTCGCGGACGACTGCCGCCTGCTCGGGATTCACTGTCAATTCCCCACCCCGCAGGGAAAACCCGTAGATATTATCGCATCCGAACACCACACCACGCTCCATCGAGCGCTGCTGCCCCCACTTGACGCGCTCAGAGATTTTGCGGCTCTCCTCCTGCGCTACGCTTGCCATTATGGTAAGCCGGAATTCACCGTCATTCTGGCGGGTGTCGATATGATCTCCAATGAATACAATACCGACTCCCTGACGGCGCAGCAGCCGCGTGTACGCGAGCGTGTCAACCGTATTTCGGGCAAAGCGTGAGACCTCTTTAGTTAAAATCAGGTCAATTTCCCCTTCTGCTGCCGCTGCCAGCATGCGCCGAAAGGCGGGCCGGTCGGATGAGGTACCGGACAGGCCCTCGTCCGCATAAACCTCCACAAGCTCCCAGTCCGGCTGGCGGCTGATGTACTCCGAAAAATATCGCCGCTGATTCTCCAGCGAGTTTCTCTGGTCCTCCTGTGAGGTGGAAACGCGGCAATAGGCGGCCACGCGCAGCACGTCAGCGGCCTGCGCACAACAGCTCGAGCACCAGCTCCAGCCGCTCGGGCGGCAGCATACCTTCCGTGCGCAAAGCGCGGAGCAGACCCTCGATCATGCCGCGCGAAACAGCGGCCTGCTCCTGTTCGGTCAGTTTCATGGCTATCCCTCCTTCGCTTGCAGTCTATGCGAAGGCAAACCCGCTTATGCGCCAAACCACTAACACCTTCCCTACCTGCGAGGGAGCACTTCAGCTTGCGATGGAGCAGACTGCGTTCACGTTACAAAATGCACGCTGTCTGGTGATCGGTGCCGGACGGATCGGCATGCTTCTTGCACGCAAGCTGTATGCTCTCGATGCACAGGTTGCGGTCTCCGCACGCTGTACGCGTGATTTTGCACGCATCGCCGCCGCAGGACTGCACGCACTGGATACACGCAGGCTCGCCGGTCATCTTGCCGGTTTTGACCTGATTTTCAACACCGTACCCGCCCCGATCCTGACAACCGAGGTACTGTCCGACATGAAACCGCCCTGCTTCATCATTGATCTTGCATCTCTGCCGGGCGGTGTTGCCGCCGATACCCTGCTTCCGGATGGCTGCCGCGTGCTGCACGCGCTGTCTCTGCCGGGCAAGGTAGCACCGCTCAGCGCTGCACGCGCAGTATTCGATACCGTGGACACGATTCTGCACGAGGAGGGTATTTTATGAGCAAACTCCGCATCGGCTTTGTACTGACCGGTTCGTTCTGTACCTTTGCCAAGGTCATACCGGTTATACAAGCACTCATCGAGCGCGGCGATTCCGTTACGCCGATTCTGTCCGACAGCGCCGGCACACTCGACACCCGCTTTGGCACAGCCGCGCACTGGCGTCAGGAGCTGACCGCACTCACCGGCGTCTCCCCTATCGACAGCATTGTTTCCGCCGAGCCGATTGGGCCGAAGGCGCTGTTTGATATACTGATCGTTGCGCCGTGCACGGGCAACACACTCGCCAGACTGGCGCACGGTCTGACGGACACGCCCGCGACCATGGCGGTCAAAAGCCATCTGCGCGGAGAACGTCCGGTCGTGCTGGCGGTCTCCACCAACGACGGTCTGTCCGGCAGCGCCGCAAATCTCGGTACGCTGCTGAATCGCCGGCATTACTATTTCGTACCGCTGCGGCAGGATGCACCGTACAACAAGCCGCGCTCGCTTGTCGCAGACATGACGCTGATTCCCGCCGCCATTGACGCGGCCATGAACGGCAGACAGCTTCAGCCCATCCTGCTTGCACCCAGCGTATAAAAAATCCCGCAAAGCTGCCACTGAATCGTGACAAGTAATTATTGTGTCGCAAAGAACGGTGTGACCGTGAAAGTCACGCCGTTTTTTCTACGATCCCGAGCTCTGCCGATACGGAGACTGCCACCTCGTCCATGAAATTGAATCAGTTTACTTTTGATAAACAGCAAAAAATCAACCGCCCATTTCTTTCGGAAATGGGCGGTTGTCTTTGCGTCTGTGGTCCTTGCACACCTGAATCCGCCGGCTATCCGTAATACGGCTGCATTCGTTCCTTATCACGGTTAAGCTAGCATTCTGCAGGACTTTTCTTATGATTCTTTTCCTTCCGGCTCCTTGCCGGTGGCAAATGTGATCGCACGGCTGCAGTTGGTAATCTGCACATTGTGCAATGCTCCGCCGAACTCGCCGTCCAGCGTCCACGTCACCTCGTCATCGGACGAAAAACTGATTTTTGACGTGCGGAAGTACGCGAAGCGGTTAGATTCGACATTGTGCGTCAGCAGGTCATTCGCCAGCCACTGCAGCTCCATCGGATTCTCGACCGGGTAAATGAGCAGCACCTCGTACAGTCCGTCATCCAGCGCCACGCCATCCGGCCGGATGGTCTTAAAGCCGCCGACCGACACCGTGTTTGTCACCATACCGTAGATGAAATCGTCCTCTATCTGCGTTTCCGCGCTGTTCACGCGGATGTGGTAGGTTTTGATGTTGGTCAGCGCCTTAATGCCCTCGATGATATACGCAGCACGCCCGAAAATGTTCTTGGTCTGCTGCGGTGTCTCATAGGAGACCTCAGTAAACGCACCGAACGCCGCAACATAGTTAAAATAGCGATCGTTGAAGCGGCCAATATCCAGCGCCTGCAGCGTATCGCCTGCCGCAATAACCGCCGCCTCAGCGGGCACCTTGGAAATGCCCAGACTGAACGCGAAGTCGTTTGTCGTACCGGCAGGCACATAACCGAGAACCGGACGGCTCTCCACCTGCATAAGACCGGTAATCACCTCGTTCAGCGTACCGTCACCGCCTGCACACACAATGCGGTCGAATTCGCCCGCACGCTCCCGTGCAACACGCGTTGCATCCTGCGCACCCTGCGTGATATAAATCGTCACATCATATCCTGCCTGTTGAAATGCGGTCACACAGTCGATGATCTTTCCGCTCATTGCACCGCGTCCCGCATGCGGATTGAGTATCCACAGCATTCTCTTCATGTTTCATCACCTTCCGGTTTTGTTCATAAATAAAATGTAGTATCGACGCAGCCGCGCCGCATCGCTATTCTCAATCCATCAATCATTCACTCTTTTATCCCAAGTATACTATCTATATACTAACTATATTATTATATATCTCAGGAGAGCAAATTGCAAACAGCATTTGCGTAAGCCACCGGATCATCCACCGGCATACCCTCGATGAGCAGCGCCTGCGTATACAGGATATCCGCATAGGTGCTTACCTTATCCGAGCCTCCCGCCTGCAGCGCACACAGCTTCTTAAAGATCGGGTGCTCGGCATTCAGCTCCAGAACACGCTCGGCGTGTACGCTCTGACCGCCGTTGACAGCAGCCTGCTGGTTGAGCACCTTCTCCATCTCGAGCGTTACCGGGCCTTCGGCACGCAGGCAGCACGGATGGCTCTTGAGGCGGCTGGTCAGCTCGACCTTCTTAACCTTGCCCTCGAGCGCCTTGCCAAGTGCTTCGAGGACATCCTTGTTGTCCTCACTCAGCTTTTTGATCTCTTCCTTCTCGTCCTCGCTGTCCAGACCAAGGTCTGCATCCGCAATGGACTTGAATTCCTTATCGTTGTACTTAGCGAGCATCTTGACGCAGAACTCATCAATGCTGTCATCCATACACAGCACCTCGTAGCCCTTGTCGGACAGCGTTTCCATAACCGGCAGCAGCTTGATCTTGTCAATGGTCTCGCCGCAAGCATAGTAGATATACTTCTGGTCTTCCTTCATGCGGGAAGCGTACTCCGCAAGCGATACCAGCTTGTCCTCCGTGGAGGAATGGTACATCAGCAGATCCTGCAGCAGCTCCTTGTGCGCGCCGTACTCAACATAAGCACCGTACTTAATCTGACGGCCGAATGCTGCCCAGAACTTCTCATAATCCTCGCGCTTATCCTTCTGCATCTTGAGCAGCTCGCTCTTGATCTTCTTCTCAAGGCTCTGCGCAATGGCCTTCAAATGGCGGTCGTGCTGCAGCATCTCACGGGAGATGTTGAGCGACAGATCTGCCGTATCGACCATGCCGTGTACAAAGCTGAAATGATCGGGCAGCAGATCCGCGCATTTGTCCATGATGAGTACGCCGTTGGAGTACAGCTGCAGACCCTTCTCATAATCCTTGGTGTAGTAGTCCATCGGCGCGTGAGACGGGATGAACAGCATTGCCGTATACGTTACCGCGCCTTCCACACTGGAATGGATATGGCACAGCGGCGGCTGATAATCGTAGAACTTCTGCGTATAGAAGCTGTTGTAATCCTCGTCCTTCAGCTCCTTCTTGGACTTCTTCCAGATCGGAACCATGGAATTGAGGGTCTCATTCTCGGTGTACTCCTCCCACTCCGGCTTGTAGTCATCGCCTGCATCTGCCGGCTTCTCCTTCATGCGGGAGCGCGTCATATCCATCTTGATCGGGTAGCGAATGTAATCGGAATACTTCTTTACCAGACCCTGAATGCGGTACGGCTCGAGGAATTCATCGTAATTCTCGTTCTCCGTATTGTCCTTGATGGTCAGCACGATCTTCGTGCCGTTTTCTGCCTTTTCGCACGGTGCAACCGTGTAGCCGTCCGCACCGTCGGACTCCCAGCGGTTGGCCTCGTCGCTGCCTGCCGCACGGGATACGACCTCAACATGCTTTGCGACCATAAATGCCGCATAGAAGCCAACGCCGAACTGACCGATGATGTCGATGTCGTCCTGCTTTTCGTTTTCGTTCTTGAACGCCAGCGAACCGGAATGCGCGATCGTACCGAGGTTGTTCTCCATTTCCTCGGCAGTCATGCCGCAGCCGTGGTCCTCGATGATAAAGCGACGGTTTGCCTTGTCGAGCGTCAGCTCGATCGGCAGACTGTCGCGGGTGATGCCGGTCTTGCCTTCCTTCATTGCATTATAGTAGAGCTTATCCGTTGCGTCGGATGCGTTGGAGATCAGCTCACGCAGGAAAATCTCCTTGTGCGTATAAATAGAGTTGATCATCAAATCGAGCAGGCGCTTGGATTCTGCCTTAAACTGCTTGGTTGCCATGATTACATACACCTCTGTGTTTGTTGTTCGGTATTAGCACTCTCAATCACCGAGTGCCAACATTGATATAATAAGCCTATTGCGCAAAAAAATCAAGTAGGGTTTGTAAAATTCATGGTTTGTTCAAAATCGAAATTGAGAATTGGATATGCCCGAACCGTGCAGGCGGTTCACCCTATTCGGGCGGAGAATTTTTCCGTGAACCACGGCGGGGAGTGCCGCTGCGCGCGGCAGGCGCACAAGAGGGTAGACAACCTGCGGTTTTCCACCCTCTTGTGAATCTCCCCTTTTCCCTTAGAGGGCACGGCGGTAACGGTAGAAGGAGACCGCTGCGAAAAAAAGAGTGCGGCAGAGGATTTTTCGTTCCGCGTTGTATCCGCCTATTCGTAGTGTCGGATACCGTACTGCTACATCCAATTTGGGTCTACGCAGGCGCGGCACAACAGTGCCGCGCAACACGATTACGGGTGCATATCGCCTATATCCGTAGGATTTGGATAATCTGCACAAGCAAAAAATTTGCGCGGCACGGGTATGCCGCGCCTGCGTGGAGTAAGCCGCCTGTGTAGCAGTACGGTATCTGGCACTGCGAATAGGTAGAGGAATGGACGCGCAATGCGCGCCCCTACGGAACGGTAACCCGACTGCCGTACTCCTTTTCGGAGCGGTCTCCTCTCTACCATTACCGCCGTACTATCAAGCAAAGGAAAGGTAGGAGTTCAAAGAGGAAGGGAAACCATGGGTGTCCCTTCCTTTTTGTCCCCGCGGCGGACGCCGCACGTTCCTCACCGCCGCAGCGGCGGAATCCTCGCCCGGCAATGGCGAACCACCTTCGCAGTTCGGGCACACCGGAAAACCTGTGTCTGCGACCGGTGCAGCCCGGATAGGACGAACTGTCTGCGCGATAGGACGCTCCCTATCCATTCTCAATTTTGACACACCCCCTTTCCTATGCTATACTAAAGGTAAGAAAACAATTTTGGAGTGATAGCATGGTACATCTTGGCAACGATTGGGACGAGATCCTTGCCGGTGAGTTTGAGCAGGATTATTACAAGCGCATTCGCTACTGGCTGAAAAAGGAATACGCCGAGCAGACCATCTATCCGGCGGCAGAGAACATCTTTAACGCTCTGCGGTACACGCCGTATTCCAAGGTCAAGGCCGTCATTCTCGGGCAGGACCCGTATCACGGTCCCGGACAGGCGCACGGACTTTGCTTCTCGGTTCAGCCGGGTGTTCAGCCGCCTCCGAGCCTGCAGAACATCTTCAAGGAGCTGCAGAGTGATCTCGGCATTGTACCTCCCAAGGACGGCACGCTCACCAAGTGGGCGGAGCGCGGTGTGCTCATGCTGAACACGACTTTGACCGTACGCCGCGGGCAGGCGAACAGCCATAAAAACCTCGGCTGGACGACCTTCACCGACCATATAATCGAAAAGCTGAACGAGCATGAGCAGCCGATCGTCTTTCTGCTCTGGGGCGGCAATGCCCGCAGCAAGAAGAAACTCATCACTGCACCGCAGCACCTCGTGCTCGAAAGCGTGCATCCCTCTCCTCTGTCGGCGTACAACGGCTTTTTCGGCTGCAAGCACTTCTCCAAATGCAATGCGTTTCTCGAAGCGCACGGCATCGACCCCATCGACTGGGATCTCAACCATTAAATCGTGAGCTTCCGCACCATTTTCCGGGTGCGGAAGTTTTTTTGACTTTTTTCAAAATTCCTATTGACAAACAGGAGTTTCGGTTGTATATTTAATTCATACAAAACACATATGATTAAAGTGAATTAAGGAGAGTGATCTCTATGATGATCCGGCGAATGTGTCGATGTTGCATCGACTGAGTTTTCCCATCATTCCTTATTAACATTACATTCTAATTTTTCTTAATTTTGAAAGGCGGTTTATCCCATGTCTGATATTAAAAAGAGCTTCTCCGACCTGATCGGCAATACCCCGCTGTACGCGGCTGAAAAGTTTGCAGCTAAGGCTGGCGCTAACGCACAGGTTCTCGCAAAGCTGGAGTACTTTAATCCGGCCGGTTCCGTTAAGGATCGTATCGCAAACGCTATGATCAACGAGGCTGAGAAGTCCGGCGCGCTCAAGCCGGGCGCAACCATTATCGAGCCGACCTCCGGCAACACTGGTATCGGTCTGGCAGCAGTTGCAGCTTCCCGCGGCTACCGCATCATCCTCACCATGCCGGAAACCATGAGCGTTGAACGCCGCAACATGCTGAAGGCATACGGCGCTGAGCTGGTTCTGACCGAAGGCACGAAGGGCATGTCCGGTGCGATTGCAAAGGCAAACGAGTTGGCTAAGGAGACCCCGAACAGCTTCATCCCCGGTCAATTCGTAAACCCGGCAAACCCGGCTGCACACTACGCAACCACCGGCCCCGAGATCTGGGAGCAGTCCGGTCACAAGGTTGACATCTTCGTTGCAGGCGTAGGCACCGGCGGCACCGTAACCGGCACCGGCAAGTACCTGAAGGATCAGGACCCGAATGTCAAGGTAGTAGCTGTTGAGCCGGATACCTCCCCGGTACTGTCCACCGGCAAGGGCGGCCCGCATAAGATTCAGGGTATCGGCGCCGGCTTCGTTCCGGATGTACTCGACACCAAGGTTTACGACGAAGTTATTCGTGTAGCAAACGAGGATGCATTTGAAACCTCTCGCCAGTTCGCTCACAGCGAGGGTCTGTTCGTAGGTATTTCCTCCGGTGCTGCTCTGTGGGCTGCTGTTGAACTGTCCAAGCGTCCGGAGAACGCCGGCAAGGTTATCGTAGCTCTGCTGCCTGATACCGGCGACCGTTATCTGTCCACCCCGCTGGTTTCTGAGTAATTTTAATTCTCAAATCCTGCAATTCTCTCCAAAAATCCATTTATCTCCAAATGTATAAAAAAGACACCTCCGCACAGCGGAGGTGTCTTTTTAATTGAAATGGAGAATGAACGTAACGTTTCTCCAGTTTCCGCCCACGCATTTAACAACGAAAAACCACCCTGCGAAAGCAGGGTGGTTTCGTTATACCTTGGAATAATAAATCGCAGTAACCGCACCATCCTCGATGGAGGGATAGCAATATCGGTAGGTACTGCCGGTGCTTGTCGGCGCATTCAGCTGATGGTATGGCTGGCTGACGTCGATAGCTACGCAATCTGCAGCCGCCGGGATGCTCACTGTACCCTCACCGTCTGCAAAGGTGAACACGCCGTTCGTGTACGTTACCGTGCGGTCGATCGCGCGTTTGCCGCTCAGCGAAACGTAGCTAACGCCGCCGACTCGTCGGAAATCCGTATACTCCATCAGACCGGTATACGTCACCGAAGGATCATAGTTCTCGATCACAACATCGCAGTAATTCTGCGTACCGATACACAGGTTGACCAGATCGCCGCGGCTCTGATACACAGCGCCGCTGCTCTGCACGGTCAAATGCGTTGCCCGATAGAGCATCACCGCCATCTCCGCACGCGTTACCTTGGAAAGCGGATTGATTTTCCCTTTCGAGCCGCCGATCACCTTAGCACCGACCAGTGCGCTGACCGAAGGCTTCGCGTAATTGGAAATCCTGCTCGCATCCGAGAAGCTGCTCACCGAACCGGTGCCCAGCTTGAGCGCCGTGCGGTCAATCGTGCGTTTGAGGAACACCATTGCGTCCTGACGGGTCATACTCTGCTGCGGCTGAAACGCACCGGTCTTGGTGCCCGCCGCTATGCCGAAGGCTTTTGCCGCGATAACCGCCTTGCTGTAATAGGCGCTGCTCGGCACATCGACAAATGAGCCGTTTGAATTAACCTGACCGTTGTCGAGCGCTTCACTCATGCCATAGGCGCGGTCGAGCATAACGATGAAGTCCGCTCGGGTAATAGCGTTGCCCGGATAAAACAGATGGGTTCCGCTGCCCTTGATTACGCCTGCAACGGCAAGCGTATCAACCTCGCGGGAAGCCCACGCGTACTCTCCTGCTGTATCATAAAAGTAAACCGAGTGTTCAGGAAGATACGCATACGTCTCCGTGGTGTTCGCGCTCAGTGCATAGGCTGCTGTGATCGCGCTTACGACCACCACAACCGCCAGCACCGCAACGGTCACCAGCTTTCGCGTTCTTTTCATAATATTCTCCTTGCCCAGTGGTTATGATAGATAGGGTGTATTCCCCACCTATGTAAACTTACTTCAAAATTGTAGCACACTGTTCCCCACTTGACAAGTTAAAATATGACTAAATTTGTTGTAACCATTCTGTAATTTTAACCTTTTTATACAAGAAAAGCGCGGTTTTCCAGCAAACCGCGCTTTCAAAGTCCATTTTTCGTCTATCACTGCTGTTCTGCGCGGTACCATCGCCAGCTCAGCACAGTCGGGATAATCGTTGCCGCCGCCGTTGGCGCAAGCACCAGCACAAACTTTGCAATCTCGTTCGGAACGAACGAACCTGCCGCACCAATAATACCCGCCGCAAACATCATGCGGCCTGCAGCACGATGCGTTTTCGTCCAGACAGTTTCGCTCGACAGCGTCCATGGCGTTTTGAGTCCGCAGTACCAGTTCATGCGAAACTTCGGCATAATGTTGCCGAGGCACATCACCAGCAGGCTGACGAGCAGACATACGACTGTCGGCACATCGACCGTACCCGGACGCAGTGCTTCCGCAATACAGATGCCGCACATTGCGGTCAGGAACAGGTCGATCATGATCTGAAACCCGATATAGGCATCGGAAAATTTGTCGTAGTTCTTGCTTTTCGGGTCAAACCGCGGCAGAAAGTAAAACAGAACCGCAAACAGCGGTGCCATCCCGGCCACGATCCACAAATGCCATCTGGTTTCATAACTCACATGGCCGACAAGATCCCACTGCATGGGAATTTCTGCGGGCAGCCTGCTGTAAAACGCCGCTGTCATTGCCGCCGGCAGCAGCGACAGCACCCACGCCGTCACCTGCAGTCTACTGATTTTTTTCATTCCTGCCATCTCCTTTCAAGGCGCTGATCCATTCGAGAATCTCATCCACGACCGACATATTCAACTCATAATAAATGTACTTGCCCTGCTTGTCATCCAGCACCAGACCCGCATCCCGCAGGACGGACAGGTGATGTGAAATGGTTGCGCCCGACACCTCGAAGTGCGCCGCAATATCGCCCGCCGCCATCGGTCCGCGCCGCAGCAGCGACAGAATTTCGCGCCGCACCGGATCGCTGAGCGCCTTAAAGCTCTGCTGAAACCCCATTACTGTCCCCTCTTTCGTGCGGTAAACCATGTTTTGCGTCCGCAGGCCGGACAATCCAGCTGCCAGTCGTTTCCCACATGCGTGCGGAAAACCAGCCGCTTCCACGGCAGATTCTGTTTCGTGCCGCAGGATTTGCAAATCAAATCGTACTTCGCAAGTGCTTTCGCCTGCAAGATTACCAGTATTGCCGCTAAAATCAGCGCAATCGCGCAAATCAGAATGGTAATGTCCATTCCATTCACCGTCCTTCTCGCTATCCTGTTAATTAGATGGCCATCTAATTGTTTTCAGTATACCACATCTTCTGCGTTTGTCAACACATTTCGATAAATATCTAAATGATGTAAAAAGAAAAACCGCAAGTTTAACTTGCGGTTTCGATGTTCTATACCAGAACTTACGCCATGCCGTTGAGCTTGGTAGTCATCTTGCTCTTCTTGTTGGACGCATTGTTCTTGTGCAGGAGGTGCTTGGCAGCCGCCTGATCGACAGCCTTGACAGCGGTCGTGTAAGCAGCAGTTGCTTCAGCCTTATCGCCGCCAGCAATCGCAGCATCAAACTTCTTCAGAGTGGTCTTGAGCTCGCTCTTAGCCATCTGGTTGTTCAGCGCCTTTACGGAGTTAACCTTAACGCGCTTCTTTGCAGACTTAATATTGGGCATTCTGAAAACACCTCCTTCGTTTTCTATTCAACAGTGATATTATTCTATCATCTTCTCACAAAAAAAGCAAGTGTTTTTTTCATTTTCTGCATAAAAACTTTTCCCTCGAAAAAACTATCCTTATAAGGAGGGATTGTGCATGGCTTTCCGCACCGATCTGGCCGTGGAGGCGATTGAAAACCATAAGTCAGCCGCTGCCCTGCCGCATGTCCGGCAGTCCGACCGCATGCTTGAGGGCTTCGCCATACACGAAGTACGCATTCTCTCAGAGGATGCCGCCCGCGAGATCGGCAAGCCGCAGGGACGCTATCTCACGCTTGAACTGGATGCACTCATCCGCCGTGAGGAGGATGCGTTTCCGCGTGCCTGCAAGGCGCTCAGCACGCTGCTGCGCGAGCTGCTGCCGCATCCGAATGACGGTCCGGTGCTCATCGCCGGACTGGGCAACCGTATGATAACCCCCGATGCCATCGGTCCGCAGACCGCCGATCATGTCATTGCCACGCGGCATCTGGTCGCGCAGTCGCCCGATATTTTCGCGGACTGGCGGCCCGTTTCCGCACTGGCTCCGGGTGTGCTCGGACAGACCGGCGTCGAGACCGGCGAGGTCATCTGCGGTGTGCTCGATCGCGTGCGCCCTGCCGCTGTCATCGCCGTGGATGCGCTTGCCGCCGGTCGGCTGTCGCGGCTGCTGCGTACGGTGCAGCTGGCAGATACCGGCATTACGCCGGGGGCCGGCGTGGGAAACGCCCGTGCGGCGCTCAACGAGGAAACACTCGGCGTGCCGGTTATCGCCGTTGGTGTGCCGACCGTGGTGGACGGCGCAACGCTCGCACATGAGATCAGCAGCCAGCTTGGGCAGCCTAATTGTGAAGCGCTGGACGACCTCTCTCAGCCGGTGATGATCACCACACGCGACATTGACCGCGAGGTCGCTGACATCTCCCGCATGATCGGCTATGCGGTCAACATGGCGCTGCATCCGCACCTCAGTGTTGCCGATATCGACCTGTACCTCTCGTGACAGGTTTCGGGCATACTCGCACGCTGTACGGCGTATGATAGATAGCATGAAACAGCAAGGAGGATGGCGCAATGAAGCGGCGTAAACATCAGAAATTCCGATCGAGAGGCGGCATCCGCCTGCCTGCCGTCATCACCCTCTGTCTGGCACTGTCGCTGCTGATTTTTTCCCGGGCAGGCGGCGAGCCGATCGCGCAAAAGGCACTGACCGGTCTGGCGCACAACAGCGGCTTTGTCACCCGCGCAATGGCGCTCGAATTCGGCGTTTCGCCAGATGATACCGCCGAGGTGTACACGCCGCGCACGGCTGCCGCAGCACGGGATGAGCAGGCGGAGAATCCGCTTGCGGAGAGCACCTATGTGCCCTCGTCCGACACCGAGAACAACAATCCGGTGCTGTCGGCCGCTGACAAGGCCGCCACGGTCTCCATCAACAACGAGACCTCGTATGACGTGGATGCGGCAGACTGTCTCGCCGCAGACGAGCATCTTTCCGCAGGCGGTGACGGGCCGCAGGTGCTTATCTATCACACACACGGCAGCGAAAGCTACACGCCGGATGCCGCTTTTCCGTATACACCGACCGAGACCGAGCGCACGACCGATACCAATTATAATGTAGTGCGCGTCGGTGACGAGCTGCAGAAGGTCCTCGAGAACAACGGCATTGAGGCCGTACATATCCGCGAAATTTTCGATTCGCCCGTGTACACTGGCGCGTATGACCGCTCGCTTGCCGTGGTTGAGGACACGCTGGCAGAATATCCATCCATCACAACCGTCATTGATGTGCACCGCGACTCGATCCTGACCGATGATGGCCGCGCCTACAAGACCTCATGCACGATAAACGGCGAGGAAACCGCACAGCTTATGCTTGTAGTCGGCACAGATGACGGCGGCCTGTATCACCCGGACTGGCAGGAGAACCTGAATCGTGCAGCATCGCTGCAGTACCGGCTCAACCGCACCTATCCGACGCTCATGCGTCCGCTTAATCTGCGGACCCAGCGTTTTAATCAGCATGCAACGCACAGCGCGTTTCTGGTGGAGGTAGGTTCGTCGGGCAATACGATGACAGAAGCGCTGAAAGGAATCAGATTATTTGGCGAGGTTCTTTCGGCCGAATTGACCACTTGACCGCAGGGCGGAATGAGGTCACCCCGCCCTACAAGATAACTTTCCGAATAATTTTTATCATAGTGCGCACCCTAACTTGGGGTGAAACTATGGAAACGATCACATTTACCGCCGATCTGGAACGAAACATCCGCATGATGCAGGAGCTGTTCCGGAACGACGATACGCTTATCATACGGCGTGCCATCGGTCAAAACGGACTGCGCTGTGCGCTGTTTTTCTTTGACGGCATGGTAAATTCCCTTGCCATCAACCAGAGCCTTGTGCGGCCGATCCTGCGCTGTGAGCAGCCGCGGCTTTCCGCCGATATACTCGCCGCCGCTGTGCTCCAGGCCGACGAATGCCGCGTGGAAACCGATATGAACAAGGTATTTGCCGCCTTTCTCTACGGCGACGCCATTGTACTGACCGACGGCGATGCACGTCCGGTTCTCGTCAACACCAAGGGCTTCGACAAGCGCAGCACCGCCGAACCGGAAAACGAGCGCGTCCTTTCCGGCCCGCGGGAGGGCTTCACCGAGTGCTTTATGCCCAATCTGGCGCTCATCCGCCGCCGCGTAAACGACCCTCGGCTGAAATTCCGGTTTATGCGCGTCGGCAGCCGCACGAACACCAATGTGTGCCTGTGCTATATCGCCGGACTGTGTGAAAACGGTCTGGTTGAGCGTCTGGAAACGCGTCTGACCGCGCTCGATATCGACAGTGTGCTCGACTCCAACTATCTTGCCGAGCGCATCCGCGACCACCGCTGGTCGCCGTTTCCGACGCTCGGCACAACCGAACGGCCGGACGTTGCCGCTTCCCGTATGCTGGAGGGTCGGTGTGTCCTTGTCGTGGACGGCAGTCCGGTAGCGCTCACAGCGCCGTTTCTGTTTCAGGAGTGCTTTCAGTCCAACGACGACTACTATATCAGCTTTCTGCAGGCGAATCTTTCGCGCATTCTGCGTGTCATCGGATTTGTATTCACGATCACGTTTCCGGCGGTCTATGCCGCGCTCATGCTTTATCACCGTGAACTCGTGCCCGCGCGGCTGCTGTTTGCCGTCTCCGCCGCACAGCGCGGCGTTCCCTTACCCATCGGCTGGGAGATTTTGCTCATGCTGTTCGTGCTCGAGGCACTCAAGGAAGCCGGAGCGCGAACGCCCGGTGCCATGGGACAGACGATGAGCATTGTCGGCGGTCTGGTGCTCGGTGACGCGGCAGTTTCCGCGCGATTTGCCGCCGCACCGACCGTTATCGTAGTCGCTATCGCGGGTGTCACCGGTCTGATGGTGCCCAAGCTGCAGACTGCTGCCCTGTGGCTTCGCTTCGTGCTGCTCGCTGCTGCAGCCTCCTGGGGACTGTACGGCGTTGGTCTTGCACTCGGATTAACACTCGCAGCACTGTGCCGCATGCACTCGTGCTCGGTACCGTATCTGCTCAATCTGGTACCGCGCATCTCTGCCGAGCACGAGGACACCTGGCTTCGCTATCCATGGTTTTTCATGCGCTGCGACCGCTTTGCCGTCAAACGCCCGTCGAAGGAGGAACGCCCGTGAAGCTGCTCAGATTCCTGCCGCTGCTGCTGTTGCTGTGCGGCTGTGCGAGAGAGGTTTCACCGGTATCCGCACTTGCGCTCGACTGCAAAAACGGTGTGTACTGCCTGACCGCCGAGGTTGTGCGGCAGGACTCGCCGGACGACACCGCCGCACCGGCTTACCTGTCTGCCACCGGAACCGATGTGACGGACGCACTGCGCAACCTGCGCAGTATCCTGCCGGGCGACCTGTATTTGAGCCATGCACAGGTGCTGCTTTTAAGCGAGGATGCGGTTTCCGAGAGCATTCTTCCGCTGGCGGACTATCTTTGCCGTGAAAACGATGTGCGGCTCAGCCTGCGGGCAGCCGTCGTGCGGGACGGCTCTGCCGCCGAGCTGCTGGAGAACGACAACGAGGTGTACGCGCTCAGCGAGCTGCTTGACCGCTCCGCGCAGGACGGTATTCTGCCGGATATGCCGCTGTACCGCGTCACCGATGTGCTGCACGCAGACGGCACGGCCATTCTTCCGGCCTTGCGCGTGGATGCGTTCGGACAGACGGCACCGGCAGGCACGGCAGTGTTCAAAAACGAACGGCTGAACTGCTTTTTAGACGGTGAGATCGGCGGTGGCGCCTATGCGTGAGCGGCTGTTTCCGCGGTGGTGTACGGCGCTGTTTGCCCTGCTGCCGATGAGCGAATTACTGTATCTTCCCGCCGACGGGCAGAGCGTGTACGCCGCTGCACTCGCGTGTACGGTTTGTGCACTGATCGGTATCGGAGCAGCAAGGCTGTCCGACCGTGTTCGGCATTCGGCTCCTGCACAATGGGTGCTCGCCCTGATCTCGCTGTTTCCGCTGCTGGCATCCATCGCACGCATGAGCATTTTCCTGCAGAAGACCGTATTCACCGGACGCTCATGCGGCAGCACAGTTGTGCTGCTGACAGTCTGCATCCTGCTCACGGCCTCAATGGGGCTCAACCGCTGTGCCATGTGGGCACTGCCAATTGCGTGGCTTGCCGGTACGGTACTCCTGCTCTCCGGCGTGCTGACATTCACACAGCTTATGCCTGCCAACTTTTCCGCACCAACAGCGGCATTGCTGCCGCAATTCCGGCATATTCTGTACTCCCTGCTGCCGGCATCGGTCGTACTGGCGTTTTCTCTGCCGGAGACCAGGCTGTCCGCAAGCGTGTCGCGCGGACTCAGCGCAGGCGGTGCATTGCTCGCACTCCTGCTGCTGCGCACAGTGCTGCTGCTTGGAGCTAACACCGCTGCCCTGCTCCCCTATCCGGCGTTTACCGCCGCCGGACTGGCTGCCATCGGCAATTTTGCCCGACACGGCGAGGTATTCTTCGCAGTGCCTCTCCTCCTGTGTGAGATTGGCCGATGCGCCGCACTTGTCTGCGTGCTGCTGTATCCGTTCACACGCACCTGCGGCGTTTTGCACCTGCGCCGACCGCAATAGCATTTGGGCAACACCGCACAATTAAAGCTGCGGTTCCTTGCGTAGGCTCCGGTCGCGCTGCCGCGGCACTTTGCGCAAATCGCTCTTGTTCAATTATGCGGTATTGCCCTTGTTTTCCTCTCCCAGTTCTGCTATAATGCAAACAGCAGAGCAAAGGAGATTACGGCATGAATATTCAGATTTTCGGCAAAAACAAGTGTTTTGATACCAAAAAAGCGCAGCGATGGTTCAAGGAGCGCGGCATTAAATTCCAGATGATCGACCTTGCGCAAAAGGGCATGTCCAAGGGTGAACTGGACAGCGTGCTGAAGGCTGTCGGCGGACTGGACAACCTGCTTGACCAGAAAAGCAAGAGTTATGCGTCGCTTGCCTACCTCGCCTACGACGAGGACAAGAAGGAAAAGCTGCTCGAGGACGGCACGCTGATGAAAACGCCAATTGTCCGCAACGGCCGTCAGGCAACTGTCGGCTACCAGCCCGATGTTTGGGAGCAGTGGGAATAACTTCTCCAAAGCCGTTCTGTGCCTCAGAACGGCTTTTTCCGTGTCCGTTGTCCGCTTTAGCGCCTTGTATAAAATATTTTTAGGAAAATGCTGTCATCTCGCAAAATATACCCTCTTTCTGTATCTGCTGTTTGATAAACTATGTTCGATAATAAGAAGCGGCATTGATTTATGCTTCTGATTTCATGCGAAAGTGAGGGAGAGCTCATGAAGAGAAAAGGCAAGCGTTTTCTTGTTCTGCTGACTACCGCCAGCCTGAGTCTGAATATGCTCGGCATCAGCGCTTTTGCAGCAGAAGATTCTCCGGAGACGGACGCTGCTTTCGTTTCAGAGATCTCAAACGATGAGACCGATTTATCTGTAAACCGTCCGGATTCCGATGTTCCGGAGGTTTCCTACGAGCCGATCATTATCGACATTCCTGATGGACCGATTCCGGCCGGTGAAACCTGGGATAACGAGGCTTCGGCTACAGATATTGCAGAGAACGATATTCCAACGACTGACAGCTTCAAGGAGCACCTGTCCGGCGGTTCATCCAAACTGTGGATAACCGTAGGGGTTGTCTCCGGTGCAGGCGTGATTTTCACTGCCATGTGCCAAAAAGGCAACGAGAACCGGTAAAAACAATAAACGCCCGCTCATTTTTGAGCGGGCGTCAGTCTGTCAAAAAAGTATTATTTTAATTTTTACGCTTCGTGCGGCAGCACGCATAAAATAGAATTTGCGGAGCAAATTCATAAAAAGTCGGGGCGTGTACCTGACTTTTTATACAAGGGAAGAAAAAATGTGCCCGCAGGGCGCGGTTTTTCTTCAGTATTCGCTCGAAAGCGTGGTTTCGAGCGAGAGGCTTGCTCGAAAAACGAAGTTTTTCGACAGTCTCAAAGAACCTGTCGTAAGACAGGTTCTTTTTCACATAAGCAAGCAGAAATTACTTGTTCTTATTCTTGATGTACTCGTCCATCGCAGCCGCAGCGCGCTTGCCTGCGCCCATGGCGAGGATAACGGTAGCCGCACCGGTAACAGCGTCGCCGCCGGCA
>NZ_BMQH01000008.1:0-80465 GCF_014648015.1 Butyricicoccus faecihominis | reverse complement strand
CGGGGCGTGTACCTGACTTTTTATACAAGGGAAGAAAAAATGTGCCCGCAGGGCGCGGTTTTTCTTCAGTATTCGCTCGAAAGCGTGGTTTCGAGCGAGAGGCTGCTCGAAAAACGAAGTTTTTCGACAGTCTCACGCCCGCTCATTTTTTGAGCGGGCGTCTTTTCGTCTCACAGGCATAGCATAAAAACAGCTCAGGCATTGCTGAGCTGTTTTTATGCGCTTTATGCAGTTAGTTCTTGAGGCTCTGAATCGGAGCCGGAATACGACCTCCGCGGTTAATGAACTTCGCAGGAGAACCGGTCTTGATCGGCATGATCGGAGCCGAGCCAAGCAGGCCGCCGAACTCGACCATATCACCGACTCCCTTGCCGATGGCCGGGATAACACGGACAGCAGTGGTCTTGGTGTTGACAACACCGATTGCGATTTCGTCCGCGATCAGGCCGGAGATGACCTCGGCGGTGGTGTCACCCGGAACAGCAACCATGTCGATACCAACCGAGCATACCGCAGTCATTGCTTCGAGCTTCTCAAGGGTCAGTGCGCCTGCCTGAGCCGCCGCAATCATACCCTCGTCCTCGGAAACCGGAATGAATGCGCCGGACAGACCGCCGACACTCGAGGATGCCATAACGCCGCCCTTCTTAACGGCATCGTTCAGCATAGCGAGGATTGCGGTCGTGCCGCAGCCGCCGCAGACCTCCAGACCGACTTCCTCGAGGATACGCGCAACCGAGTCACCGATCGCCGGCGTCGGTGCGAGAGACAGGTCAACAATGCCGAACGGCACGCCCAGACGCTGGCTTGCCAGTGCGCCAACCAGCTGACCCATACGGGTGATTTTGAACGCAGTTTTCTTGATCACGTCGGCAACCTCACCGATGGAGCAGTCGCCTGCACGGCGGATTGCGGACTGCACAACGCCCGGACCGGATACGCCAACGTTGATAACGGTCTCCGGCTCACCGATGCCGTGGAACGCACCGGCCATGAACGGGTTATCGTCTACTGCGTTAGCAAAAACAACCAGTTTGGAGCAGCCCATGGAATCGTTGTCCTTGGTCAGTTCTGCGGTCTGCTTGATGATGCGGCCCATCAGACCGATGGCATCCAGATTGACGCCCGCCTTGGTGGACGCAACGTTGACCGACGAGCAGACCAGATTGGTCTCCGCCATTGCCTCCGGAATAGAGTTGATCAGGATCTCATCGCCCTTGGCAAAACCCTTCTGCACCAGAGCCGAGAAACCGCCGACAAAGTTAACGCCGGTGGTCGCAGCGGCACGGTCAAGCGCCTTGGCCAGCGGCACATAGCTGTTTGCCGAGGAGGTCGCACCGACCATGGCGATCGGCGTTACCGAAATACGCTTGTTGATGATCGGGATGCCAAGCTCGCGCTCAATCTGCTCGCCGGTGGCAACCAGCTTTTCCGCACGGCGCGTTACCTTATCGTATACCTTGTCCGCCAGCACATTAATGTCGTCCGCCGCAAGGTCGCGCAGCGAAATGCCCATCGTGATGGTACGAATGTCGAGGTGCTCCTCCTCGATCATCTTAATGGTTTCCAGAATATCTTTCGTGTTGATCATAGACATTTAACTAAACCTCCTGAAAAATTGAGAGTTGAGAATCGGTTACCTGCTCTCGATTCCGTCAATTTGTCAGATTTTGTGCATTGCGTCAAAGATGTCCTCATGCATGGTGTGAATCTTCATGCCGAGCTCCTCACCATCCTTGTCAAGCAGGTCGATGAGCGTGTTGAAGTCTACGGTGCACTTATCAATGTTTACCAGCATGACCATTGCAAATACATCGTCCATTACATTCTGAGAAATGTCGATGATGTTGACCTGATGCTCATAGAGCGTGTTCGAGATCTTGGCGATGATACCGGTACGGTCCTTGCCTGTTACTGTGATTACTGCGCGCATGTTGATTCCTCCATTTTTGCGTATATGTTAATTTATCACAAACAAATGAATAATGGAAAATTGAGAATCCGTCGTTCTCAATTATTCTCCGGCTTCCACCACGGTATTGATGATGCTGTTGGAAACCAGAAAGCCCTGTTCGGTGAGATACCACCGTGTACCCTCGTGAGCGGCAAGACCGTGTTTTTCCAGCATGCGGAATACCTGCTCGTAAGGAGCCGTGCTGACATGGTATCGGTTTTCGAGATCGTGCATATCCGCACCGTCCGAGGTCCGCAAACGCACCAGCAGGTATTCGCCCTGCCGCCGGAAGTCCGAGACCTCCTCCTCGTCCTGCGGGATGCTCTCACCGCTGATATAAGCCCTGATATCCCGGGCAAACGCGAACCGGCGGCCATTCAGGAAGGAATGGGCACCCGGTCCCAGTCCGAGATAGTCGGAAAGATCCCAGTATTTGAAATTATGCCGGGAACGAAAACCCGGTTTTGCGAAATTTGATATTTCATAGTGCTCGAAGCCGTTCCTGCGGAGCAGCCTGCACATGGCAAGATAGGTATCTGCCTGCGTATCATCATCCGGCAGAACCGGATTTTCACGTCCCATCGGTGTTGCAGGCTCCAGTTTGAGTCCGTAGCACGACAAATGCTGCGGATTCAACGTCAAACACTGCGTTACCGAGTCGAGAAACTGCGCCTGCGTCTGGTTTGGCAGGCCGTACATCAAGTCAAGGCTGATGTTGGTAAAGCCACACTGCCGTGCGAGTTCTACGGCTGCCTGTGCCTGTGCAAAGTCGTGGATACGGCCGATGCGTTTGAGCTCGGTGTCGTGCACCGCCTGCACGCCAAACGAGAGCCGGTTGACGCCGTGCTTATGCATGGCCTCCAGCACCGCTTGATATGTGCTCTCCGGATTGCATTCCACCGTGATTTCGGCGTTTTCCGCAATCGCAAAGCATGCCCCGACCGCCTGTAAAATCCTGCTGAGATAGTCTGCGCCAAGGCAGGTCGGCGTACCGCCGCCGATGTACACGGTATCGACCGTGTAACCGGAACAGCGTTCGCCGTACGCCTTTATATCACGAATCAGCGCCGCCGTGTAATCGGCTTTGAGCGACGCATCCGTGACCGAATAAAAATCGCAGTACGCGCACTTTTTCACGCAGAACGGGATGTGCAGGTAGAGGCCGAGCAGCTTGCCGCCTGTTGCAGCGTTAGTTTTCCTCATCGAGTTTAAGCACAGCCATAAAAGCCTCGGTCGGCAGCTGAACCGTGCCGAGCGCACGCATCTTCTTCTTGCCTTCCTTCTGCTTTTCGAGCAGCTTCTTCTTGCGCGTGATATCACCGCCGTAGCACTTAGCCAGTACGTCCTTGCGGAGCGCCTTGACCGTCTCGCGGGCGATAACCTTGCCGCCGATGGCTGCCTGAATCGGCACCTCGAACAGCTGGCGCGGAATATTTTCCTTCAGCTTTTCGCAGATACGGCGGGCACGGCCGTAGGCCTTGTCGCGGTGCGCGATAAAGGACAGCGCGTCCACCTGATCGCCGTTGAGCAGCATATCGACCTTAACGAGATCGCTCTTGCGGTAGTCGATAAATTCATAATCGAGCGACGCATAACCCTTGGTACGAGCCTTGAGCGCGTCGAAAAAGTCATAAATGATCTCACCGGTCGGCATTTCATAGTGCAGCTCGACCAGATTGGAGTCCAGATACTGCATATCCTTGAAGATGCCGCGTCGGTCCTGACACATCGGCATGATATTGCCGACGAACTCCTGCGGCGTCATGATGGATGCCTTAACATACGGCTCGCGGGCCTCCTCGATGACATCCGGGCTCGGATAGTCGTGCGGATTGTCGCAGCGCTGCACGGTGCCGTCAGTCTTGCTGACCTCGTAGATAACACTCGGCAGGGTGGTGACAAGATCGAGGTCAAACTCACGTTCGAGACGCTCCTGAATGATCTCCATGTGCAGCATACCGAGGAAGCCGCAGCGGAAACCGAAGCCGAGTGCGACCGAGCTTTCCGGCTCAAACGACAGCGCTGCGTCATTGAGCTGCAGTTTTTCAAGTGCGTCACGCAGATCGGGATACTTGGAGCCGTCCTCGGTGTAAATGCCGCAGAATACCATCGGACGTGCCGGACGATAGCCGGGCAGCGCCTCCGGCGTCGGATTTTCCACACCGGTAACGGTATCGCCCACGCGGGTGTCGGACACCTTTTTAATAGAGGCGGTAAAGTAGCCAACCTCACCCGCACACAGCTCCTGCTGCGGAGACAGACCAAGCGGCAGCATGTAGCCGCACTCAAGTACCTGAAATTCAGCACCGGTGGCCATCATTTTGACCTTCATGCCCGGGCAGATCTTACCGTCAAGCAGGCGCATGTAAGCGACAACGCCCTTGTACGGGTCGTACTGGCTGTCGAACACGAGTGCGCGCAGCGGCGCATCCGCATCGCCCTCCGGCGCCGGAATATCGGTTACGATGCGCTCGAGCACCTCGTGAATGTTGATATTCATTTTTGCGGAAATTTCGGGCGAGTCCTCTGCCGGAATGCCGATGATATCCTCGATCTCCTTCTTGACGCGCGGCGCGTCTGCCGCCGGCAGGTCGATCTTGTTGATGACCGGCACGACCTCCAGACCGGCGTCGATGGCAAGATAGGTGTTGCCGAGCGTCTGCGCCTCAATACCCTGTGCCGCATCAACGACCAGAAGCGCACCCTCACACGCCGCCAGAGAACGTGAAACCTCATAGTTGAAGTCCACATGACCCGGGGTGTCGATCAGGTTCATTTCGTAGGTCTTGCCGTTGTCCGCGGTGTATTCCATGCGGACAGCGCGCGCCTTGATGGTAATGCCGCGCTCACGCTCAAGCTCCATATTGTCGAGTAACTGCTCCTCCATTTCACGCACGGAAACGGCCTTGCACTGCTCCAGCAGACGGTCTGCCAGCGTAGATTTGCCGTGGTCAATATGTGCAATGATGGAGAAATTACGAATTTGCTCGCGATTTTTCACGTCGAAAGCTCCTTATCTGTAAACTGTAAACCTAATAAATATAGGCTCATTATAGCATATTTGGCGGGGTGTCACAAGCGTTCTTTCGCAGTTTACGTTTGTTTCTCTGCTGCAAACGTGAATTTTGTATTTTTTCATAAATTTCATTTTCTGATAAGAGGAATTTCATGCAAAGCGGTTATTGTATTATCATGATGAAGCAGTAAACCGACAAAGAATTAGCGGCGGCCGGCGGTTTGGGGTAAAACAAAAGCACCGATTTTACTCGGTGCTTCTAATTGGAGCGGCTGACGAGGCTCGAACTCGCATCCACACCCCGCAAAAGCCGCAGGCTTTCACGGGGACCCCGACCTCTGATTTCATGAAGGTGGAGGAAGCGAGTGTGCTGCGGCCAAAAGAAAAGCACCGAATGACATCGGTGCCCTTTGATTTGGAGCGGCTGACGAGGCTCGAACTCGCTACCTCCACCTTGGCAAGGTGGCGCTCTACCAGATGAGCTACAGCCGCATATTTGATTTTTCGCGCTAACGCGATTTTTAACTCGAAGATGGGTTACTTGTCGCTCCGACGCTACATCTCCGGGCGGAATCGCTTTTTCTACGGAAAAAGCCACGCTGGTTGAAATATGCCACCGGCATATTTCCAAGAGCCGCCTGCTCTCATTCCAATGTCGCAAAGCGACAATTCAGAGGTTAGAGGGCTACGGCCTCGATTCCTCAGCACGGAGGTATTATTTTTTAATGAGTGCCAATGGCACTCATTAAAAAATGGTGCCTCCGGGCGGAATCGAACCACCGACACGGGGATTTTCAGTCCCCTGCTCTACCGACTGAGCTACAGAGGCGTTTTTACAGCGCTTGTTTAGTATATTATATTCCCTCGGAAATGTCAACAACTTTTTTCAAAATTTTTTGTATATTCTGCAAGCAGGAGAAAACAGTCACAGCAGTTCATCCTGCGACTGTTTTCACTTTTCTCTTCTGTTTACGGCGGATTTGTCCCCACAACAAGTCCGCCGCTCTATCCTTTTCATGCGGGAGCAGCCACACGGTGCAGCCCAAAATAGTTCAAGCGAAACGCGCCTCCTTTATGTATGCCTGGTCATCTATACTGTCTGCCGCCTGCCTTGCCATTTGAAATGTCGGATAGCGTTCTCTGCAAATCTCGTCATTGGCCGGCACAGCAGCCAACACGCTGGTCTGTGAATCAATCGAGCCCAGTTTCCATGCGCTGTTCTCCTTCTTCATGATCGCAGTGATGGTATCCCGATTGACCGGCAGCTCCACCGAAAATCCCTGCTCCGGATTGCCGGAGATTCGTTTATCCCAGACAATGATCTGTGCTTGCACCACTGCCGTCATTCGGTCTGCGGACAGTCTCACGCTGTCAAATCGGCAGTCAGCTGCACCGCAGGACTCGCTGTATTCTACATTTGGGTCGGCAGCCGTCAAAATCCCCTCGTTCAGCGCAATGTATCGTTCCCGGCAGGGATTTTTCTCGGCGTAATACTGCTCCACCCGTGAGACGTATGCCGTCTGCAATTCCGTGCGTTCCCGCTCGGTCAGGTCGGCTGGTGAGCCAGTCTCCGACGGATAGCACCCTATCTGCATCTGCGTTTCCATCGCGCCGAGGAACGCTGTCTGTGCATTTTTCGCTTCCTGCGCACGGTCGGAGACAACAGCTGCACCGCCCGTGCAGACAGCTGCCGCAGCCAGTACGCCGCCCAATCGAAGCCATATCCTGCGATTATCCACGCAATCCCTCCTTTCCGGCTCTCCTGCCCTGCTCATACTATATAGACGAATGCCCTTCCGGTTTTGTGACACTCTTCCGCAAAAAATTTAGAAATTTTTTCGCCATGAGAAGAGCAGCCTGTAAATCCGCTCTTCAGATTGCATCGTCAGGCACAATATGCTATAATCTGCTAAAATAATAGGCAGGAAGGCGTAAAAATGTTTCTCTATCTGGCAATGATCGACTCGGACGCAGACAAGTCCAAGTTCGAGATTCTTTACAGCGAATACAAAAATCTGATGTACTACACCGCAAACCGCATTCTGCGCAACAGCAGAGATGCGGAGGACGTGGTGCATCAGGCTTTTCTCAAAGTCATCGAAATTCTGGACACCATTTCTTCACCGAGGTGTCACAAAACGCGTGCGCTGCTCGTCACTATTACCGAGCACAAAGCGATCGACCTGTACCGCGAAAAGCAGCGCCGCAATGTCCTGCCGCTTGTCGAAGAATATGTCGGAGCCGCGCCTGCCGCCGAGATTGAGCGTCTCGCCGAGCGCGACACTCTGGCGGCCGCTATCGCTGCACTGCCGCCGCGTTACCGCTCGGTACTGCTTCTGCGGTACGACTGCGGCTATTCCAACGCGGAGATCGCGAATATTCTGGATACAACCGAGCCGAACGTGCGCAAGCTCATCCAGCGTGCCAAGGAAAAACTCAGCGCAGCGCTGAGTGGGATGGAGGAACCGTAAATGAAGATCACTGACGATATGCTGTCCGCGCAGGCCGCCGAAGCGCGCGAGCTGTGGCTGCAAGCCTGTACGCCGGATGCGCTGCCTGAGCACCGTTTCTCCCGGAAATTCCGGCGCGAAATGCGCCGTCTGATGCGTGCGCAAAAGCACTCTGCGGCGTTCAACCGGAGCCTTCGTCTTGCGCGCCGCACGGCCGCTGTTCTGCTGCTTTCCGCTGCGGTTTCGTTCGGCTGCGCGATGAGCGTAGAAGCATACCGCGTATCGCTAATCAATACTGTCGTGCGCGTGTTTAACGACCTGACCGACTATCGTTTTTCGTCTGCCCTGCCGTCCGAAACCGACAGCAAGGCGTTCACACCGCCGGTTCTGTCCGGTCTGCCGGATACCATGCACAAAACCGATGAGCGCAGCACACCTAACGGCTATACCGTTACCTACGAGAGCACTACCGATTTTCTCGACCTGACCTGCACCCGGATTACGGACACTTCGGAGGCACACAAGCTCGTGGACACGGAAAACGCATCCGTTACCGAATTTGCTCTGCACGGCAGTCCGGTTACGATGATCGAGAAAAACGGCACGGTCACGCTCCTCTGGACGCACGATGACATCGTCTATCACCTGTACAGCAGCCTACCCGCCGATACCTGCCGCAAACTCATCGAGAATCTGCAGTAATTCTCTGCTGATATTGCAAAGAATTGCTATTGCGGCCTGCCCTGCCGCGGTGTTATAATGATAAATTGTGAAAGTGTATAAACCACGCGCATGATTTTCTGCGCGAAAACAATCACGGAGGTTTACTCTTTTGAACAAACATCGCTATACCGCGGCGGCCGTAATGCTTAGTCTTTCGATGCTGACCGGCGTCGCTGCCGCCGATTATTCCGATCTAAAGCCGCACTGGGCAGAACAGGCCATGGAATTCGCCGTACAGTCCAATCTGATGGACGGCATTTCGGAATACACCTTTGCCGCAGATGCACCTGCGACCCGCGCCTGTCTGGTGCAGGCGCTGTACCGCATGGAGCACGCGCCTGCAGCTGACACAGTGCTTACCTTTCAGGATGTCGCGGAGGACGCGTCCTTCCTGACCGCGGTTCGGTGGGGTGTGTCCAACGGCATCATCACCGGTTACAGCGACACGGTATTTCGCCCCGGCACCTCACTTACGCGCGAGCAGTTCGCCGTTATGCTGTACCGCTTTGCCGAATACAAAAAGCTGGATGTGACGGCACAAAACGCGCTCTCCGGCTACACGGATGCTTCTTCGATTCATCCGTATGCGCAGACTGCCATGCAGTGGGCCAACGCCGTGGGACTGATCACCGGCACGACCGCGACCACACTGTCTCCGCAGCGCACGGTCTCCCGCGCACAGCTGGCGACTATTTTGCAGCGTTTTGCACCGATGGTCTCCTACCAGCAGCGGGAAACCGATGCGCCGAAGCCGCCGCAGACCCATTCCTACACGGCCTTCACCACCAAACTGGGCGACGTGACGCGCAGCGAGACCGAACAGGACCTGACCGAAGTTCATCGAGCGACCCGCCGTTACACGGACGGTCAGGGCTGCGCGGTCGAGATGGGACACTCTGCCGCCGTACTGGACGCACCCGCACACACAGCCGCGCAGTTTGAGATGAAGGGCATGTCCGGCACCGTTCGCTGGTACGACACCGCAGCGTCCTCATGGAAACAGCAGCCGCTTGCTGCGGGCACGCTGCCGAGCGGCATGTACTTCCTGCGGGTGGACGGCGTGGACAGCATTCTCGTCACGCCGATGACCTATGCCGCGCGAGACAACGGCATGATCGAGTATTTCCCGGGCAAAAACGGCTCGCTGAAGATCGAGCGGACAGCTTCCGGCTTCCGGTTCTCCGTGCAGGTTGCGGCTCTTACGCAGGGCACCTACAGTGACTATCTGCTGCTGACTTCTCAGCAGACGCTCATCGACTGGAGCGACCAGTCCATGCTCAGCCGCTGGGCGAACTACAGCCTGATCGGCACCAACCGCTGGTGCTACAACGGCTACTACTATACCGCACCTTCGACCTACTATCCGTTCGACGAGAACTACTTCTACTCGCTTCCGGCGGCACATATTGCCGGCAAGATGGCAAACGACACCGATCAGCCGGCCTCCCGCGCGATCGGTCTGGCGATGATCGACCTGATGCGCGAGCAGCAGAACGAGTACGGCTTTATCCCCTCTCAGGCAGGCAGCACCTGGCTCAAGACGGATTACGGCATCGAACCCGGCTACTACGACACCCGCTTCAACACGGATTTCTGGCTGGCGAACATCAACGCAGCCGAAAACTTCGGTGTGACCGGCTGGCTGGACAAGACCCGCAAGTATGCGGATTTTCTCGTCAGCTTTGCCGGGCAGCATCACTTCACCTTCGGGGCCGGCGATGACGAGGGATGGCTCGTGCAGGATTACTGGCACCCGAACGGAGAGTCCTCGCCGACACACGCTTCGCTCAACCATCATGCCGCCGAAGCCGAATTCCTGTACCGGATGGCAGACGCAGTGAATGAGGACAGCTACGCCGTTCTCGCTGACCGCATGGTGCGCGGCATTGAGCAGAGTGAATTGCTGTGGTACAAGCCGGACGGTGATCTGAACTACTCCTGCAAGCCGGACGGCACCTGTTCCGGGCAGGATTATCCGTATTTGACCTACAACGACCTGCTTGAGCTGCAGCGGCTGTATGCAGCCCGGCACGGTCAGGAAAATCCGGCGATCGCCCGTTTGCTACAGGTCAAGCTGACCTGGATGAATAAAAACGGCGTGACCGGCTACAACAAATAATTTCGGGGACGGAGAGAAATAAACGTGACACCAAATTCATTCGCTTATATCGTCTTTCTGGTGATAGGCACACTCATTTACCACCCACTGTCACAGAAGGCCAAGAAACCCTTTCTTCTGCTGCTGAGCATCTGTTTTTACGCCATCGGCGGTGTAAAATTTCTGCCGCTGCTGGCGCTGACCGTTGCCTTCAACTTCTTTGCAGCGCAAAAGCTGGAACGCACCGAGCGTAAGCGCGGTCTGCTCACGCTGGTGCTTGTGCTCAACCTCGGTGCACTCGGGTTATTCAAATACCTCGGCTTTTTCGGAGAGCTGCTCGGCTGCACCGGTGTGCAGCTCAGTCTGCCGCAGCTGGCCCTGCCGATCGGCATTTCGTTCTACACGTTCGTCATCTGCGGCTATATGATCGACGTGTACCGCGGTCGTGAAGCCGAGCGCAATTTTCTCGATTTTGCGCTGTTCACCACCTTCTTTCCGGCAATCCTGTCCGGCCCGATCGAGCGCTCGAAGAACCTGCTCCCGCAGATCAAGCAGCCGCGCCGCGCAACTGCGGACGATGTGCGCTTTGCCGCCGAACGGCTCATCGAGGGCACGGTCAAGAAGGTGCTGCTCGCAGATAATCTGGCGATTCTGGTCAACACTGCATACGCTGATCCGGCGCAGTTTTCCGGTCTGGAGCTGGCGTTCGCCGCAGTGGCGTATGCCCTGCAGATCTACTGCGACTTTTCCGCCTACTCCGATATGGCGATCGGCTCCGCGCGGCTGTTCGGCATTACGCTGATGGAAAACTTCCACGCACCGTACATGGCGCAAAGCTCCAAGGAATTCTGGCACAGATGGCACATTTCCTTGTCCACCTGGTTCCGCGACTACTTATATTTCCCGCTCGGCGGCAGCCGCAAGGGCAAAGCGCGCACCTACATCAACGTGCTGATCGTGTTCGCACTGAGCGGCCTGTGGCACGGTGCCGCCATGAAATATGTGCTCTGGGGACTGCTGTTCGGCGTTTTCCAGGTTATCGGCGGCCTGCTGACACCGGCAAAGCAGCGCCTGTGCGCTGCACTGCACATTCCGTGGGACGCAGGCTGGCTGCAGATCATCCGCGTGATTATCACCTTCGGCCTTTCCACGTTTGCGTGGATATTCTTCCGCGCGGATTCCGCTTTGCAGGCGTGTGCTATTATCAAACGCATTGTGACGGCGGCAGGCGCATGCTTCCCGCTTAACCTGACGCATCTCGGTCTGACCGAGCGTGCGCTGCATGTGCTTGCCGTGAGCCTCATCGGACTGGTGCTGACCGACATCATCGGCGACCGGTTCCCGCTGCGGGAAAAGCTGCTGGAGACCGTCTGGCTCCGGTACGCGGTCTGGGTTATCCTGCTGGCAGTGACGGCCGTGTGCGGCGCGTACGGCACCGGATTCAACCCGCAGGAATTCGTCTATTTCCAGTTTTAAGGAGGAATCGCCGTGAAACACATTTTCAAGAGAGAACTGGCGGCCTTCCTTGCCGCTGCGGCAGTGCTCGGCGGTATCCTCGCCGGTGCGACCCATTATCTCACACCGCAGCAGCATGATTACGGCTCGGTCTGGGGCATGTACGAACAGGAGCAGACGGATTCGATCGATGTGCTGTTCTTCGGCTCGTCCGTCACCTACTGCGATGTCGTTCCTGCTGTATACTGGGAAAATTCCGGTCTGACCGCCTTTGTGCAGGCCGGACCCGAGCAGCCGCTCCCGCTGACGCTGGATTACTTAAAGGAAAGCCTGCGTACGCAGTCACCCAAGGCGGTTTTCGTGGAGTGCACCGGTATAGCGTTCCACAAATACATGGGCTTTACCAAGACCAACATCGGTCAGATGCCGTGGGGCATCAATCGTCTGCACGCGACCTTTTTTAATGCCGAACCCGAGGTCCGCAAGGGACTGCTGTTTCCGCTGTACTTCTATCACGACCGCTGGACGACCCTCAAGAGCGAGGACGTGCAGCCGTACACCGAGGATATGCTGGCCGGCTACACCTTTCTGTCCGGCGGCACGGACAAGGGTCCGGACGACTGCGAAACGGTTGATATTGCCCCGGAGGACTGGGAACGGAACATGGACGCCCTTGAGGATATTTACGCACTCTGCCGCAGGAACAATATTCAGCTGGTGCTGTACCGTGCTCCGACAAAGCGTCTGCACGACGCTGACTGGGACAGGCTGACCACGCAGTTTGATGGACGCAATGGCGTATCGACACTGAATTGCAGCGACTACACCGCGCAGATTGCCGCAGATCCGGAAAACGACTTCTACGATTCACTGCATTACAACTGTGTCGGTGCAGAGAAATTCAGTGCATTTCTCGCAGACTGGACGAAAAACAATCTCTCGATCTTGCCGGATGAACCGCAGGATACCGTACTGTGGACGGCACGCCTGCAGCATTTCCGCGATTTAACGGCAAATCCGCCGCAGGAGAACACAAACGCATAACAAAAAAAGGACTGCTGCACAGGTTTTATCCTTGTGCAGCAGTCCTTTTCTTATGCGCTTATTTCCAGAAATCAGTTTCTTCCTTGATGCCAATGTTCTTCGCGTGAAATACCGGATTCTCACCGCGCTTGCGGCTTGCAACGTAATCATTCAGGCACCTGATTGCCGTGCCGCCAAGAATCAGAATGGTCGGCACGTTGACTACGACGATCATACCCTGCAGCATATCCGCAGTATCCCAGACCAGACCGGCGTTTGCAATCGCACCGATGAACACGATGGCCGTAGCAAACAGGCGGAAGAGGAGCAGCTCATGCTTTTTGATGCTGCGATGCAGGATGAACTCCAGACAGCCCTCGCAGTATGAGTAGTTGCCGAGCAGCGTGGTGAACGCGAACAGCATCATCGCTACTGCCAGGAACACCGGACCTACCGTGCCGAGCGTGGATGCGATAGCATTCTGTACATAAACCGCACCGGCGATTTCCTCGGTCGGAACAACATTGGTGGACAGACACATGAACGCCGTTGCCGTACAGATGAGCAGCGTGTCGATGAATACGGACAGCATCTGCACCAGGCCCTGCTTGGCCGGATGGGAAACAGATGCGGTTGCGGCTGCATTCGGTGCAGAGCCCATACCTGCTTCGTTCGAGTACAGACCGCGCTTTACGCCGTACATGATGCAGCTGCCGGAGAAGCCGCCCATCACGGACTGGAAGTCAAATGCGTTGCGGAAGATCGACGCGAACATGCCCGGTACATTCCTGATATTCAGGCAGATGATGAGCAGCGAAACCAGTACATACAGAATACCCATGAACGGAACAAGGATTTCGGTGATGCTTGCCAGACGCTTTGCGCCGCCGAGTACCATTACGCCGAACAGAAACGCCAGAATGACGCCGATGAACGCCGGCGTGATAACCGGATGGTAGAACTTGAACACCGAGAATGTGGACTGCAGATTGTACGCCGCCAGCATGTTATAGCCGACTGCGTAGATCAGGATGATGAGCACCGAGAAGATGACACCCATCCAGCGTTTGCCGAGTGCATCGCGCATGTAGTACGCAGGACCGCCGTAGCAGCTGCCGTCCGGCGCACGCTTTTTGTAAATCTGCGCGAGCGTAGACTCGATGAAGGCGGTTGCACCGCCGAGCAGTGCGGTTACCCACATCCAGAAGATAGCGCCCGGTCCGCCGAGGCAGATTGCCGTGGATACACCGATGATGTTGCCCGTGCCGACACGCGACGCGGTGGAGATCATGAGTGCGCCGAACGAGGAAATGCTCCCCTCGCTTTCCGGCTTCTCCATGATGACCTTGCACGCGTCCCTGAACAGACGAATCTGGATAAATCTGCATCGGAACGTGAAGTAAATGCCGCTGACTATCAGAAACAACGGCACAAACCACGGCTGATACAGTACATCCGATATCGCTGCGATAACGGAGTTGATCGTTTCCAACATAATTTCTATTCCCTTTCCAAAGTACTTTTGTTATCGGTTGTAGTCAACCGGTAACATTTATTTATTATTATACAGGAATCCGACAGACTTCTCAAGCATAAGTTATACCTTAATAAAATAAGTGTTCCAGTACCCACGCAAACGCCTTTGCCGTGCGGCAGTCCGGCTGCTGAAAATGCCCGCCGCTGTTCCATTCCAGTGTGCAGCTTACGTTTTTCTCCTGCAGGAGCGCATACGCTGCCCGCATGCGGTCGCCGACGGTGGACATCACCGGATTGCGCGTCTTTTCCTCGCGGTTGCCCAGGCTGAGATAGACGGCAGCGCTGTGCAGATCATGCGCCTGCATGTACTCCAGAAATTTCGGAAACCACAGAGACGGCGAGGCTGCCGCGATGCCGGAAAAACGGTCGGTCCGATATGCGCTCCACAGGGCAAACAGCCCTGCCATCGAGTACCCGCCGATGATGTATCGTCTGTCTGCGTCCTCACACAGCGGCAGGATTTCGCGGAGCAGTGCCGCAGCACCGTCTCCGAAGTCCTCATGACCGAAAACTGCCGGTGCACACCACGGAGACAGGTCATTGTTCCAGCTTTCAACCTTGACGGCAATCAAACGGAACGGCTGTGCAGTCAGCCGCTTGATCTCACGAATTTCGTTCTCGATGGCCGGCAGGTCGTGGTCCCCGACCGGCTGCAGCAGCACGTTTTTCGCATTCGGCTCGCCGTATTCGTAAATCCTCATGCAATCCCCTTCTTCTATGCATTTTCGCACTGATTTTACCACAAAATGCACCGCACCGTCAAATTTGCAGTGATTGACAATCCGCATCCGCAACGGTATGATAGATGCAAAGAGTAAAAAGGAGTTTCCGCTATGGGAAAATATATACTGGCGCTCGATCAGGGCACGACAAGCTCGAGAGCGATCTTATTTGACAGCGAACAGAATATTCTCGCCATCCGGCAGCACGAGCTGACCCAGCATTATCCGCACGAGGGATGGGTCGAGCAGGACCCGATGGAAATCTGGTCCACGCAGTATGTAGCTATGCTCGAGGTGCTGGCGGCCGCCGATGTTTCTCCGTCCGATGTGGCGGGCATCGGCATCACCAACCAGCGCGAGACGACCATCCTGTGGGATAAAAATACCGGACGGCCGATTCATAACGCTATCGTCTGGCAGTGCCGCCGCACAGCGGATATTGTGGACAGGCTGGTGCAGGACGGTCTGTCCGGGCACATCCGCCGCACGACCGGTCTGGTTCCGGATGCGTATTTTTCGGGAACGAAAATCAAGTGGCTGCTCGACCATGTGGAGGGCGCACGAGAGAAGGCCGAGCGCGGGGAAATCCTGTTCGGCACGGTGGATTCCTGGCTGGTGTGGAAGCTGACCGGCGGCAAGGTGCACATCACGGACGCGACCAATGCTGCACGCACGATGATCTTCGACATTCACCGTCTGGACTGGGACGATACCCTGCTCCACGCGCTCGATATTCCCCGGGCGATGCTGCCGCGCGTGTGCTCCTCAAGCGAGGTGTACGGTTCTGTTTCCCTGCCGGGCGGCAATATTCCGATTGCAGGCATTGCAGGCGACCAGCAGGCGGCGCTGTTCGGTCAGACCTGCTTTGCGGCAGGCGATGCGAAAAACACCTACGGCACGGGCTGTTTTCTGCTGATGAACACCGGCACGACCGCCTGCGAGAGCAAAAACGGCCTGCTGACCACCATCGGCATTCAAATCAGCGGAGAGACGCAGTACGCGCTTGAGGGCAGCGTGTTTGTCGGCGGCGCCGTCATCCAGTGGCTGCGGGATGAGATGCGCTTTTTCTCCGAGAGCCGCGATGCGGAATACTACGCGGGTAAGGTGAAGGACACCGGCGGCGTGTACCTCGTGCCTGCATTCACCGGTCTGGGCGCGCCGCATTGGGATATGTACGCACGCGGCTGTCTCATCGGTCTGACACGCGGCACGACCCGCGAGCACATTATTCGCGCCGCACAGGAGTCCATCGCCTATCAGGTGAACGACCTGCTGACCGCCATGAAACGCGATACCGGCACTGTCCTCTCCTCCCTTTCTGTGGACGGCGGTGCCAGCCGCGACAGCTTCCTGATGCAGTTCCAGAGCGATATTTCGGACTGCACGATTCGCCGTCCGGTCATCCGCGAAACGACCGCGCTCGGCGCATGCTATCTTGCCGGACTCGCGACCGGTGTGTGGCACAGCCGCGAGGAGCTGAAGCAGCTCTGGCGGTGCGATACGCTGTATGCGCCCTCGATGGACGAGAATAAACGCCGCAAGCTGCTCTCCGGCTGGGATAAGGCGGTTGGACGGTCGCTCGATTGGGCAGAGCATTAAAAAAACAGCACAAACAAACCCGAGGTACAGGCGCAAAACCTGCACTTCGGGTTTTGTATTTCAGTATGCTTTAATCGTTCGCCTGAATCCACGCGGGCAGCTGCTCGATGTTCAGCAGCACATCGTCCGCACCGGCCTCGAGGAACACCTGCCGCGCACGATCGAGTGCAGCCTGCTTTTTCTCAGCAGAGAGTGCCTCATAGGCTGCCTGCGTCATGCCCATCACACTGCTGCCTCGAGCACGCCGAGCGAGCGGACACCGGCATTCCTGCCTTCCTGAATGTCAGACACAGTGTCACCGACCTTGACGACCACCTGCACGGACGGCACCTGGAATTTCTGCATGTTGGCAAAAATCATATACGGGTTCGGGCGGCCCAGACCGTCCACCGAATCCGGGCTGAACCACGCGTCCGGTGCGTAGCCCTGTTTTGCCGCATTTTCGGTGACAACTGCCATCATTGCATCGGTATAACCGGTCATGGAGCCGATTTTCAAACCCATTGCTGCTTGATGTAGTCATACATCTCGCGGAAGCCATAGATATTGAACAGCTGACGGCCGAACACCCGTGTCAGCAGGCCCTGTTTGCCGAAGGAATAAATGATGGCAAAGCCGTAGGTGATGGTCGGCAGGTACATCGGCAGGGTTGCGATTGCCTGCAGAGCCTGTTTGAGCGGACGCGCAATACGCGGGTAATGAATTGCGTAAGCAATGACGAATGCGATTGTCGTTGCCAGTACAGCCGCTGCCGCCGATACGCGGAAGCTGTTGCCGAGTGTCCGTCCGAAGCCCTTGCTGTGCAGCACCGAGGTGTAAAACCCGGTCGTGATGCCGTTATCCAGAAAGGATTTTCCGAACAGCTTGAGCACCGGCACGGCCAGAAATATAAGGAACAGCAGTGCGATTACACCAAAGATCACATGCAGCTCCCTGTTATGTCGTTTCATGCCGCGTTACACCACCGCTCCGATCGCTGCCGTGCTGCGAACAATGCGTAAATATTATTGCGCTTGATCTCAAGCTGATTGAGGATAAACTTGCGCACGAAGTCGTTGTTCGGACGGTTTTTCAGTCCGTACAGGACATTGTGCTGCACATCCAGATTGGGAAACAGCGCATAATCCTGAAATACAATGTTAAGGCAACACCGCACAATTAAAGCTGCGGCGCTTTGCGGAAATTTCGCGCCCTGACTTTGTTGCGATTTCACGGTAATACGTCAAGTATTACCGCAAAACCGCGCCTCGTCAGTACGCAAAATTTACTCGCAAATCGCTCTTGTCCAATTATGCAGTATTGCCTTAAATCCGCGTTTCTCCATCGGCGTATATGTGATATCCTGTCCGTTATAGCGGATGGAGCCGCTGTCCGCGCCGATAATGCTGAGGATCAGGTTGAGCAGCGTGGTTTTGCCGCAGCCGGACGGACCGAGAATGGAGACAATTTCACCGTCCTCAATACGCAGCGAAATATCCTTCAGCACCTCTGTGCCGTCGAATGCTTTGCGAATATGCTCCTAACATAAGCTGTTGTACTCCCTTCTTGTTTTCAACGGTTTCCATTGTAACCGAACAATCGGTGCCGCTTCTAACGCTTGCGCATCAAGTTCTTATCAAAATCCTGTAAAGTGAGGTCGGGAAATGTAAAGTAAAAATCCTCCGTAAAACGGAGGATTTTTACAACACTCATCTTATATAGAATGATATAGGATTTATTTCCGCAGAAAATACACCAGACACGGTCGTCCGCCGGTGCGGTAATCCATCTCACTGCCAATAACCTGCTGTTCAGTCAGGTAATTCATATACCGGCGCACAGTGACAACTGACAAGCCAACATGCGATGCGATCTCATCACTGGTATGCCGTGTATCCGGCGCAGCCCGCAGATATGCCTCAATGCGCGAAAGCGTCTGGCTCTGCAAACCTTTTGGCGGCGTGACAGGCTGTGTCGGCATCGCAGCCTGAAACAGCGTATGATCGAGCGCCTCCTGACTGAAGCTGTCGCGCTGCACGCTCTCTCTCCGGCGGCAGAACACGTCCAGCGCCTGCCGGAACCGCTCATATGCGAATGGTTTGACCAGATAATCCACTGCACCCAGTCGCGCGGCATCGTTGACCGTTTTTGCGTCATTCGCCGAAGTGACCATGATGACATCCGCGTCCACACCTTCCGCGCGAAGCTGCAGCAGCAGTTCGGTGCCGCTCATCTGCGGCATGTAAACATCTAAAATAATCAGGTCGATCGGGTTGCGCTGCAGCCAAAACAGCGCCGGATGCGCCGCTGAAAACGTCTGCACGACGGCAAACCGGCTGTCCTGCTCGATACACCGGCGGTTGAGCCGTGTAATCATCGGATCGTCCTCAATAATAACCGTTGTGTACATCGGATTTCCTCCTTACTGCTGTCCGTTTGCGGATTCCGCAACCGTAATGATGAACGAGCTGCCGATTCCCGGCTCGGATTCGACGCGAATCGTTCCGTGGAACGCGTTCACGGTTTCCTTGACGAGTGACAGACCGGTGCCTCTGCCCTCGCCCTTGGTGGAAAAGCCGCGCTCGAAAATGCGGTCCAGCTTATCGGCGGCAATGCCTGCACCGCTGTCGTCCACGCTGATGAGCATGCCGTGCTCTCCCTCGCGAATGCTGACCGTCACTTCCTTCTGTGCGTTTTCCGGTGCATCCCGCAGTGCGTCAAACGCATTCTCAGTCAGGTTTCCAAGAATGGTGATCAGACTGCTCGCCGGAAGATACTGTCCGTCTCCATGCAGCTCACTCGCCGGGTCGAGCACAAACCGGATGCCCAGCTCTGCCGCACGATATACCTTGCCAATCAGCAGCGCTGCAACCGACGGCTCCCGAATACGCTCAGAAATATAGCCGATCGAGTGTGCGCGCGTCTGCGTTAAATGCAGCACATAGTCCTCCGCCTGCTTGTACTCGCCCAGCTGTAACAGACCGAGAATCACATGCAGCTTGTTGGTAAACTCATGCGTATACGCCCGCAGCGCACCGACAATGTGCTGCACGCCGGTCAAATCCTGCGCCAGTCGCGTGACCTCGGTCCGGTTGCGGAAAATAGCGATAACACCCTCCACCTTGCCGTCCCGCCAAAGCGGCATACGGTCGGAAATTACCGAAACGTGCTTGATGGACTCCAGACCGATGTTGTATTCACTTTTGCCGGTCTGCAGCACGCGCGCCATCGTCGAGCGCGGATAGACCGTCTTTAACGGCTGACCGAGTGCATCCTTCACCTTGATTTTGAGAATATCCGCTGCCGCACGGTTCATATAGGTGATCATGCTGTGTTCGTCGATCGCCATCAGACCCTCATCCAATGCATCCAGAATATCCATGCGCTGCAGAAACAGCTGACGGAACGCGTCCGGCTCATAGCCCAGCATTTCCCGCTTGACCCGCTTGGAAAACCGCACGCTGAGCAGACTGCCGATGCCAAGCGCGAACAGCGTGATGAGCAGATACGACAGCAGCACACGCAGCACCGTCCGATGGTAGGAGCGCAGATACAGCCCTGCCATGACGATACCGGTCACCTGCCCGTTTTCATCGCGCATGACAGCATAGGCACAGCGATCCGCGCCGTCCGGCATCTCATCGTTCGAGAGCACCGGCTTTTCCTCGCTGCACAGGCGGCTGACCGTATCCGCTTTCAGTTCGGGCAGCAAAGATGCGTCGCCTGTACCGGACACGAGATCGTAAAACACTGTCGGCTTGCCCTTAATATCATACACGCCGAGCATATCCACTTCAGATACACGCCGTACGGTCCGCGCCAAATACTGCTGTGCGTTATCTGCCCGAATATCCTCGATCAGCAGCGGCGCATCTGCCGCCATCTGCGCTGCATTGGACAGCAGCTGGTCGCGCGTCCGCACCTCCTGATACAGGCCGATGCCCAAACCGACCGACGTGGACAGCAGCACCACCACCGCAATGCACAGGATCAGCATCCGGCGCACCTGCCGGTGCAGTGAGCCGGAGGAACGTGCATTTATCAAATTCATCCACTCCTTTTAAGAAGATACTTCATATCATAACACACTGGTCAACATTCATCAAATCCCCTCTGCAGATTTATGCAAATCTGTCAAATTGCGCGGGTTAATTTTTTTTAGTTTCATAAGCTTGCGTAAACTCCGACAGGTTTTTACAATAAGCGCGTAAACCAACTTATAGACAAACGAGGTGATGCCCTTTGGGTGAAATCAAAGCGGAATTGAATGCCGAACTGCAAACCCATATTGCGTTCGAGATTCCGCTGTTCGGCGGAATACCGGTTCCGGAATCCGCTGTGGTAAGCTGGGCAATCATAGTTGTGCTGACCCTGCTTGCCATCTGGCTGACGCACGGACTGCGCAAGCGTCCCGGGCGAAAGCAGATCGCCGCAGAGATGCTGGTGGGCTTCATCAACAATTTCTGCCGCGACACACTGGGCGACAAATACTGGCGCACCTTCGCTCCGTACCTTGGCACGGTAGGCCTGTATCTTGCGCTGGCGAACATGGCCGGTCTGTTCGGCGTAACGCCGCCGACCAAAGACCTGAACGTCACCGCCGGTCTGGCGATCATGAGCGCCCTGCTGATCTACGGCTCGCAGTTCCGGTTCCACGGTCTGCGCGGCGGACTGAAAAAGTTCAGCGAACCGGTTTCGGTCGTCACGCCGCTCAACATTATGGAGATCGGCATTCGGCCTTTGTCGCTCTGCATGCGACTGTTCGGCAACATTTTCGCCGGATTCGTTATCATGGAGCTGGTCAAAATGGCCATTCCGGTCGTTGTCCCCATCCCGCTGAGCCTGTATTTCGATGTATTCGACGGTATGATACAGGCAATCGTATTTGTATTCCTGACAACACTTTTTCTGTCGGAATCGCTTGAGTAACCACTGTTTTATCTGAGAAAGGATCACAAAAAATGAGTATTGCTATTGGTGCAGCTATTGCAGTTATGACCGGCATCGGCGCCGGTCTCGGTATCGGCTATGCAACCGCGAAATCCTCGGAAGCCATTGCACGTCAGCCGGAGGCCTCCGGCCAGATCAGCAAAAACCTGATCCTCGGCTGTGCACTGGCCGAGGCAACCGCCATCTACGGTTTTCTGATCGGTATCCTGCTTATCTTCATGAATTGATCGGGGTGAGATCGAATGATCCTCAATCTAAATTCGCAGATTATCTGGGTGTTTGTTGATCTGCTCATCCTGTTCGTGCTGATGAAGAAATTCCTGTTCGGACCCATCACAAAAATGCTCGATGACCGTGCGCAGCAGGTGTCGGACACGCTCGATCAGGCGGACAAACGTCTCGCCGAGGCTGAGCAGCAGCAGACCGCGCACGCCGCGCAGCTTGCTTCCGCCAAGCAGGAGGCCGCACAGATCATCGAGGACGCCCGCGCACGCGGTCAGCAGGAGTACGATCGTCTTGTCGCAGAGGCGCAGACCGCTGTGCAGCGGCTCGATGAGCAGGCGACCCGCCGTCGGGAATCCGAGCGGACGCAGATGCTCCGTGAGGCGAAAAAGGAGATTGCCGCTCTCGTTCTGCTGACCACCGCCAAGGTATCCCGGCAGAAGCTGAACAGCGACACCGACCGCGACATGATCGACGATTTTCTGCGTGAAGAAACGGAGGCCGCACGATGAGCTCGACCGCCGTACAGTATGCCGGTGCACTGCGCCATACCGGTTGCACGCTGAGCGATCTGCAGCACACCGCCGATTATCTGACCGATTGTGCGCCGTTATGGGATGCACTGTGCTCTCCTGCTGTTTCCGCGCGGGAGAAAAAGGCTGTGCTGTCCCGCCTGCCCGATTTTGATGCGATGGGCGAGCTGAAGCACTTCTATCTGCTGCTGGCGGACAAAAACCGCTTTGCGCTCCTGCCGGAGATCGTCCGGCAGTTTCGTCTGCTTGAGCTGCGCGACAGCGGCGAGGGCCTGTGCGTATTTCGCTGTGCCCGCGAACCGGATGATGAATCGCTGCGTTCGCTTGCCAAACTGCTGTGCGCACGACACAGTTATTGTGCGGTTACGTTTGAAATCGTGCAGGACGACACGCTGCTCGGCGGCTTTACTGCCGAAATCGACGGCGTAACCTACGATAAAAGCGTGCGCGGACAGCTTCGCGCACTGGCGCATGACCTGTAAAGGGGTGAAAACCATTGAACCATTCAGATGAGATTTTATCTATTCTCCGCGAGGAGATTGAACAATATGACAACCGCACGCGCTGCGACGAAACCGGCACGGTCATCGAGGTCGGCGACGGTATCGCCACCGTTTACGGACTGAACCGCGCTGTATACGGCGAACTGGTGCAGTTTGACACCGGTGTGCACGGCATCGTGCTCGACCTTAAGCGCGACAGCGTCGGCGTGGTACTGCTCGGCAGCGAGGACGGCCTGCATGAAGGCTCGGCGGTCAGCCGCACCGGACGTGCGGCTGACGTTCCGGTCGGCGATGCGATGATCGGCCGCACGGTCAACGCCCTCGGTGAACCGATTGACGGCCTTGGACCGATTGAAACGACCGAGCGTCGTCCGATCGAGCGAGAGGCTTCGGGCGTGGTATCGCGTGAGCCGGTAAACCAGCCGATGCAGACCGGCATCCTTGCCATTGACGCGATGGTGCCGATCGGACGCGGTCAGCGCGAGCTGATCATCGGCGACCGCCAGACCGGCAAGACCTCCATCGCCATCGACACCATCCTGAACCAGAAGGGGCAGGATATGATCTGCATTTACGTTGCCATCGGCCAGAAGGCATCCACAGTGGCGCGCCTGCGCGGCACGCTCGAGAAATACAGCGCACTCGATTACAGCATCATTGTTTCCGCCACCGCAGCAGACGGTGCGCCGCAGCAGTATATCGCGCCGTATGCCGGCGCCGCTATCGGCGAGTATTTCATGAGTCAGGGCCGCGATGTGCTCATCGTGTATGATGATCTGTCCAAGCACGCAGTCGCTTACCGAACGCTGTCGCTGCTGCTGCGCCGCTCGCCCGGCCGTGAGGCGTATCCGGGCGACGTATTCTACCTGCATTCCCGTCTGCTCGAGCGTGCCTGCCGCCTGACGCCGGAGTACGGCGGCGGCTCGATGACCGCGCTTCCCATTATCGAAACGCTGGCAGGCGATGTTTCCGCCTACATTCCGACCAATGTCATTTCCATCACGGACGGTCAAATTTATCTGGAAAACGACCTGTTCTTTGCCGGTCAGCGTCCGGCGATCAACGTTGGCCTGTCGGTATCGCGTGTCGGCGGTGCGGCACAGACCAAAGCCATCAAGAAAACCGCCGGTACGCTGCGTATCGATCTTGCCCGCTTCCGCGAGCTGGAGGTATTCACCCAGTTCAGCTCGGATCTGGACAAGGACACTCAGCAGGCCCTCGAGCACGGCAAACGCCTGATGGAAATCCTCAAGCAGCCGCTGTGTCACCCGATGCCGGTATGGCGGCAGGCGGTTATCCTGTATGCTGCGACCAACGGTCTGCTGAGCGATGTTCCGCTCGACCGGGTACGCGATTTTGTGCAGAAATTTGCCGACAGTCTGCCCGATTCCCTGCTGACAGAGATTCAGTCCACCGGTACCCTGACCGGCACGGCTGCCGAGCAGATCCGGGAGGCCCTGAAAACCTATAAAGATCAGGTGAGTGCAGCATGGCAGGCATAAAGGAGATCCGCACCCGCATTGACAGTGTGCAGCAAACGCTCAAGATCACAAACGCGATGTACCTGATCTCGTCCTCCAAGCTGCGCAAGGCAAGGCAGCAGCTGAACAATGTACAGCCGTATTTTCTCAAGATCAGCTCCACGATTGCCGATATTCTGCACCATTCTCCTGAAATCGAGCATATTTATTTCGATAAGCGGCCCGAGGTCAAGCGCCGCAAGTCCGGCTACATCGTTATCACGGGCGACAAGGGACTGGCCGGTGCGTACAATCACAACGTGCTGCGTCTGGCCGAGAAGCATCTTGCACAGGAGGACGATCCAACGCTGTTCCTCATCGGTCAGATGGGCCGCGCGTACTTCGCCGAGCGCGACATCCGCGTAGACGGCGAGTTCATGTTCACCGTGCAGGACCCGACGATTGCCCGTGCGCGGGACATTGCGGATATTTTCATCCGTCTGTTCCGCGAAGGTCAGCTGGACGACGTGTATGTTGTCTACACCGAAATGGTAACGCCTATGCGGCTTGAGCCGCGCGTACAGAAGCTGCTGCCGCTCGACATTGACGCATTCCCATGGGAGCCGCGTCCGAGTGAACACGGCCCCTATCATCAAATGGTGCAGTATGTACCCTCGGCAGACCGCGTACTCGAGCATCTGGTACCCGGCTACGTCAAGGGTGAGCTGTTCGGCGCGCTGGTCGAGTCCTTCTGTGCCGAGCAGAATGCCCGCATGACAGCAATGGACTCCGCGACCGACAACGCACGCGATATGCTCAAATCGCTGTCGCTGCACTACAACCGCGCACGGCAGTCCGCCATCACGCAGGAGATCACCGAGATCGTCGGCGGCACACAGGGCAGCGCCGCAGAAACACCGCAGCCCCGCCGTCCGATTCCGACGCGGACCGTCCGCTTTCTCGCAGACGGCAGACGCGCATAGAAAGTGAGGAAATTACTATGAAACGCAAAGGTACCGTGGTACAGGTAACAGGTCCGGTTGTGGACGTTGCTTTTGACGGCGGCAGCCTGCCTGAGATAAATGAAGCGCTTACCGTTGCACCGGACGGACAGCCGCGCATGATGGAAGTCGCGCAGCACATCGGCGGCGACACCGTGCGCTGCATCATGCTCTCCCCGAGTGAGGGCATCGGCCGCGGCGACGAGGTGCTGTCCACCGGTCACACGATTGAAGCGCCGGTCGGTGAAGCGACCCTTGGACGCATGTTCAACGTGCTCGGTCAGCCGATCGACGAAAAGGGCGATGTAAACGCACCGGAAAAGTGGTCCATCCACCGTGCGCCGCCGGATTTTGCACAGCAGAACCCGACGACCGAGATTCTCGAGACCGGCATCAAGGTCATCGACCTGCTCGCGCCGTATGCCAAGGGCGGCAAGATTGGTCTGTTCGGCGGTGCCGGTGTCGGCAAGACCGTGCTCATTCAGGAGCTGATTCACAACATCGCCACCGAGCACGGCGGCTACTCCATCTTCACCGGTGTCGGCGAACGCACGCGAGAAGGCAACGACCTGTGGCGCGAGATGGCGGAATCCGGCGTACTGAGCAAGACCGCGCTCGTGTTCGGCCAGATGAACGAACCGCCCGGAGCGCGTATGCGCGTTGCGCTGACCGGTCTGACCATGGCGGAATACTTCCGCGATGTGAAAAAGCAGAACGTGCTGCTGTTTATCGACAATATTTTCCGCTATGTACAGGCAGGCTCGGAGATTTCCGCACTGATGGGCCGCATGCCCTCGGCGGTCGGCTACCAGCCGACGCTGGCTGATGAGGTCGGTGCGCTGCAGGAGCGTATTGCTTCCACCAAGGACGGCGCGATCACGTCCGTGCAGGCGGTCTATGTTCCGGCGGACGACCTGACCGACCCGGCTCCGGCGACCACATTCACCCATCTGGACGCAAAGACCGTCCTCTCCCGTAAGATTGTCGAGCAGGGCATCTATCCTGCCGTTGACCCGCTGGATTCCACCTCGCGTATCCTCGAGCCGGATATTGTCGGTGAGCGGCATTACAAGGTCGCACGCGGCGCACAGGAGCTGCTGCAGCGTTACCGCGAACTGCAGGATATCATCGCCATCCTCGGTATGGAGGAGCTTGGCGCGGATGACCGCCGCATTGTCGATCGTGCCCGCCGCATGCAGCAGTATTTCTCGCAGCCGTTCTCGGTTGCCGAGCAGTTTACCGGTCTGGAAGGGCGCTATGTAACGCTTGAGGACACCATCAGCGGCTTTGAAGCGCTGCTCGGCGGTGAACTCGACCAGTATCCAGAGGCTGCCTTCTCCATGGTCGGCACGGTAGACGAGGTCCACAAAAAGGCCAAGGATATGGGGGCACTCTGATGGAGAACACCTTCTATCTGGAGATCATCACGCCGGACCGGCAGTTTTACACCGGACCAGCAACCAATTTGACTATGCCTGCACTCGACGGTGAATACGGCGTGCAGCCGGGACATGAGCCGGTCGTTACCGCACTCCGTCCGGGTACGGTGCGGTTCCAGACAGACGGCACACCGCACGAGGTCGTTGTCAGCGACGGCTTCGCGGAAATTATGCCGGACTACTGCATCCTTCTGGTATCCAGCGCCGAACGGCCTGACGAGATCGACCGCGCGCGTGCCGAACGCGCCAAAGAGCGTGCGGAAGAACGGCTGCGCCAGAAGCAGAGTATTCGTGAATATCATCTCTCCAAAGCAGCTCTGGCCCGTGCTATGGCACGCCTGAAGGCTACCCGCTGACTCCCCTTTTTAATCGCCTGCCCCAGTGTGATCAGATGGAACATCGGAGCAGGCGTTTTCGCAGATGCTTACGCTGACCAGTACAGGTGTCAGCACCTAAAAACTCAACCGACTTGAGCAATTCGTTGCTGATGCTCGGTCTGGCTGCCGCACTCGCCTGCTGTGCCCTTACATTTCTACTCGGCGGCGCCTGGGTCGAGATGATACTCGCGTTCTTCGGTGCAGGTATCGGCAACGCCGTGCGCTGTAAGCGGTCCAAGCACTACCTGACTCTTGTGCTCTGCACAACCGTTTCGGTCGCGGCGGCCTGTCCGGTGTACGCAGGCTGTCTCAAGATTGCCGAAATGACCTGCGGCATCGCCATGGTCAAGTCGGATATGCGGTCGGGTCTCGAACGGCATCATTCCTGCGCTGCCGCTCGGATTCATCCTCGCCCGCATTATGATGGATAAGATGTTCCGCCACTGCGCCTGATATCGCAGAAAAATCCCGCTGACCTAAAACCAGCGGGATTTTCCTGTTTTCTGCGTTTTCACAGCTGCAGAACACCGTAACGCCCGCAAAATGCAGAAAAACCGCTGTGAAAATGCTCCGCAGCGGTTGCTTTTTATGTAGCTGAAACGGAAAAAGCCTTGATTTCATGCGGTTTTCGAGCATAGAAAAAGTCCACCGTAATTCTATCAAAATTACGGTGGACTTGTGGTGGAGCCGAGGGGAGTTGAACCCCTGTCCGAAAGTGCATCCACGAGGACTTCTCCGGGCGCAGTTTGTCAATTAAAATTCCCGCCGCGGCACGCCGGCAAACAGGCTTACCGTTTTGGTAGAGTCATTTTACATGACGAGGGCAACTCTTACCTCGTACACGTTCACCACTAATCGACGCCGGGTCTCTGAGCCGTGGTCCTCTCTGAGCCGACGGGCTAAGCCTAATTAGGCAGCCTGAAGAGTATAATTGTTGTTGTTTAATTTATAAACAGTTGGAGCTTTTATCGCAGATCCCCACTGCGGCCCGCTATCCCGGCTTCAACACCCCCGTCGAACCCGTTACGGCCCCATTTTGAAATGGAGAATGGAAAATTGAGAATGGAGAATATTCTGCTCTCAGCTTTTCCATTTTTTAATTAACGATTACGCTCTTTCATCGCGCGGTCCATCTCGCGTTTTGCGTCGCGTGCGGCGATACTGTCACGCTTATCATGCAGCTTTTTGCCCTTGCACAGGCCGATTTCAACCTTCACGCGCGAGCTTTTGAAGTAAACCGCCAGCGGAATGACCGAATAGCCGTCCTGCTTGGTCTTGCTGAACAGGTTGACAATCTCACGCTTGTGCATAAGCAGCTTACGCACGCGCAACGGGTCCTTATTGAAGATATTGCCCTTTTCGTACGGCGAAATATGCATGCCGCGCACGAAAATCTCACCGTCCTTGAACGAACAGTAGGAATCCTTAAGATTGATCTGTCCCAGACGGATGGACTTTACCTCAGTGCCCGCAAGCTCGATGCCTGCTTCATACTTTTCCTCGACAAAGTAGTCATGCCATGCCTTTTTGTTGGCCGCAATCTGCTTTGTGCCCTTTTTGTCAACAGCCATGGCGAAACCTCCCTTACCGTGGTATATAATATAATACCATGGTAAAGGAGGTTTGTAAAGTTACTTCTGTGTTACAGTTTTCGATTATTTCAGATTTGCAATTGCATAATCTGCTTCTTCTGCTGTGAATTTTTCTCCATATTCCGAAATCAGCTGATTTCGAACGGCATCTTTAGACATATTCATATCTTCATAATAAGATTTCGCTTTTTCTAATGCATTTTCCTTGTAATCAGCATCAAGATGGTCAATTGCATACTGTGCCGCATCAGCTGGGAATTTTTCTCCGTATTCCGAAGTCAATTGATCGTAAATCCCTTGTTTCGACATATGCATCATCGAACTGTACGACTCAGCTTTTGCCAGAGCGTTTTTATATTCCTGCGGCACTTGGGGTTCTTCTGTTTTCGGCTCCTCGGTTTTCGGTTCTTCTGTATCCTTTGCTGTCTTTTGTTCCGTACCCTGTTCTTCATTTTGAACTGTGGTTTCCGGCTGTTTGGTATTGGCATCAGCGGTTGTATCTCCGGAACCGCCTGCAATCGCCACAATCACGATTGCAACAATCACCCATAGCCACCATTTTTTATAAAACGGTTTCTTATTCTTTGCTCCGCAATGCGGACATGCTTTGCAATTTGCGGCAATCAGTTGTCCACAAGTTGCGCAGTTCTTCATTTTGTCCTTTGCCATGATTTTACCTCTCTTGATGTGAAATTTTCCCCACCGGGGGACAAAGGGCGGTAAAACCGCCCTGCCCACGGTTTGGGAAAACAAAAAATCCGTGCAAGCGCGGCCGCAACGGCCGTCCACACACGGATCTTCACACAAGAAGTATATGTGAATGCGCAGCAACATCAGCCAATGTATTATGAAACTGCAATGCAAATCTTGTAATTTGCACGCACTTCCGCTATAATACATAATTGTGGTACGGTAATGTTGCCGTTGTGTATGGTGGGTATAGCACCTGCATAGGTCATAGGGTGTTGGCGCACCCTATGACTGCCGCATTTTCTGTTTTCCTTGTGTTTAGTATACCATCTTCATGATTACTCTGCAAGACTTGACAGAAAAATTAACCAATCCACAAAAAAGAGGGAGACTACACGTCTCCCTCTTTTTAATTCCATATATTTTACTGCTCTCTAAAGTGCACCTTACCGGTCGCAGCGTCCATGCCGTCCACGATAGCGAGCGACTCGAGCTGATAGCCCAGATTGCGGATAATACGGCCGCCCTGCTGGAAACCCTTCTCCACGGCAATGCCGATGCCCTCGACCGTACCGCCGGCCTGTGCCACGATGGAGATCAGGCCCTGCAGCGCACAGCCGTTTGCCAGAAAATCGTCGATAACAAGCACATGGTCATCCGGACCGAGGAACTTCTTAGAAACGATAACCTGATTTTTACACTTATGCGTAAAGGATTCGACCTCGGCAACATAAACCTCGCCGTCGATATTGACGCTCTGGGTCTTCTTTGCAAACACGACCGGAACACCGAAATGACGTGCCACAATGCAGGCAATGCCAATACCGGATGCCTCAATGGTAACGATCTTGTTGATCGGCTTGTCCGCGAAACGGCGCTTGAACTCCTCACCCATCTGATCAAACAGGTTAATATCCATCTGATGGTTCAGAAAGCTGTCTACCTTCAGAATGTTGCCTTCCTTAACAACGCCATCCTTGACAATTCGTTCCTCTAAAAAGTTCATGCTGCCACTCCCTGTTTTTTGCTTTATTTTCATCAGCTCTGCAATAGCTGCACTTGGTATTTTATCATTGTACTATACTTCGACAGGTTTTTCAATCATTCGTGCGGAAATTATTCCTCAATTTTCTCGGTTTTCTCCACGTACTGCTGAATGATTTCCGCAACCTGCTCATGTGTGCCAACAGCGTTGATAAACTCCAGCAGCGCATTTGCCGTCATGTGCGCGGGCAAATCCAGCGCGTGCAGCACGGCAGCGCGGCGTGCGGTGCTGTCCGATCTGCCGGACAGCCCCCACTCGTAAAAATCCGCCTTGGTGATGACCGGATGCACCGGCGTTTCGCTCTCGTCCTGCTGTGCAAAGGTTGCACCCGCTCGGCGGAGCGCGTCCAGAATCACCTGCGGACGCATGCCCTCCACGCCCAGCTTGCCCTCCTTGGAGCCATGCCGCTTGCGGCGTTCCTTGCCCGCGATATCGGGCACATACGCCTGCTTGACGCAGCCCTTCGGCAGTGCGCCCTTGAGGTAGTTGCGGATGACAAAGCCCGCACCGTCACTGTCGGTCAGCACGATGAGACCGCGCGTTTCCGCGATACGGCGCAGCAGCTTGAGCTGGTCTTTATTGTTAAAAATGCGGAATCCGCCGCTTTCGAGCACCACGGTATCCACCACCTGCCGGACGGTGTTCACGTCATACCGTCCCTCTACCAGAATTGCTTCCCTGATGCGCGTCATTTCTTTTCCCCCTTCAGCTCCGCTGCCATGGTGAGCAGCGTCAGCTCGATCTGCTTCTGTCGGTCTGCTGCGCCGCCCTTGAGTGCGGCATCGGTCTCCGCGCACAGCGACGCCGCCTTTCGCAGCCAGCTGAGCGGCACACGCCGTGCTGCATTCTGAATCTGCCTTGCGTAGTACGGCGATTTCGAGCCGATCATCTCCATCAGCTGTTTTTCGCCGCCGCGATTCTCCGCGCACAGCTTGGCGGCATACAGACGCTGAATATGACGCGTGATGGCAGTGAAGATCATGACCTCGTTGTTCTTCTGCGCGAGCAGCTCCCCAACAAGCGCGACCGCCCGATCAAACCTGCCTGCGGTTACCGCGTCGGTCAGGTCGAACACGACGGCATCCAGCACCGGAGAGCATACCGCGTCGATGTTATAGCGCTTGATAACGCCGGTCGTGGTGTGCGCGGCTGCCTTTTCCATCTCACCGGCGAGGTTGGTCATGGAATTGCCGCACAGGAAGATCATGTACGATGCATCTCCCGGTTCGATCATGCAGCCGAGCGCCTTGGCACGCCGCTCGAGCCACGCCACCAGCTCCTGCTCCTCCGCGTGTGCGAACTCGGCAAAGCAGGCGCGCTTCTCGAGTGTCTTGTACAGCTTGGTGCGCTTGTCCGGCTTGCCGTCCAGCACGTCGTAGTAGAACACGAGGCAGACGTACTCCGGCAGATCACCAAGTACGCTCGGCAGCACGTCTGCGAAGCCGGCAGGCGGCTTGAACAGGTCGAAGTCCTTGACGATGATGAGCTTTTTATCTGCCATCGCGGGATAGCTGTCAATGGCCTCGGTCAGCATTTCCGGTGTCAGACCCTTGCCCTCAAACTCAATAAGATTGAAATCCGCAAAGGTCTCGTCCACCACCTTCTGCCGCAGCTGCCGCAGATAGTATTCCTTCATGTAGCTTTCCTCGCCCGAAATGATGTACAGCGTGGCAAATTCGCCGTTTTTCAGGTCGCGGATCAGCTGTGATTTTCCGTTTGGTTTGGTTTCTCTTGCCGCCATGTGTTACTCCTTTTTGAACTGCCGTGCGATCTCACCTTCCTTATAGGTGCTCTGCACGTCCAGTCCCTTGTGCGACTGCAGTCCCTTCTCCGAACTCGCCGCAATGATGATATGCTGTGCACCTGCCGCTTCGGCGTACTGCGCCATGCTTTCGCCACTGCTCAGATGGTTCGCGCTGAGCACCAGCTCCGCTGCGGCAGGCAGCGTGTTTTTCTCTAAATAGGCCGATAGCTGTTTCTCGGTCGGACTGTGCAGGATGAGCACCTCGTTTGCTATGCTTACGGCCAGTTTTCCCTCGGTGACCGGGAAAATCTCCACCGGTGCGATCGGGTTCGTGAGCGTCGCCGGCTCGCTTACCTCCTGCGCATCATGCTCGTGCACGAAGGAAAGCAAATCGGCGTTGGTCCTGCGCTCCTGACAGCCTGCGGGCATGAGCAGTTCCCCAACCTCGACCGTTTCCATCAGCTCCGGCAGGTTGCGCGCATGTCCCTGATCGACCGCGGTCAGCACAACCGTATCCAGCCGCTTCAAACCATTCCAACGCAGCCACTCGCGCACCTGACGCGCAGCATTCCGGTAGCTGCCGCAGTCGATGAGCATCGCGTGTTCGGTGTCGCTCAGCAGAACGGCCTGACCGCTGCCGCATGGCAGATACGTCACCGTATAGTGGCCGTTCTGGTACTGCACCTCGGCGATACACAGGCCGGTCAGCACCACCGCCAGACACGGCAGCACGGCTTTCCATTTGACGTGCTTTCCGGCAGTCAGCCACACGAGCAGCACCGCGAACACGATGCCGAGCGCCGCCAGACCGAAGGTGTTGTTCGGGTGCAGCGTGCCGAAGCCGAGGTCCGCGATGGTATTCGCTGACCAGAGCAGATAGCTTATGAGCGGACGAACCAGTCCGGCAAACATCGGCACAAGCGCCGGACAGACAGCTGCTGCAACACACAGCGCGAACCCGCCCACAAAGCAGAGCGAGGTCACGCCGACCGTCATCAGGTTGCTGATGGGCGACAGCACGGACACCGCGCCGAACGAGGTCAGCAGAATCGGTACTGTAAATATCGTAGCGCAAACCGTGCAGCTGAGTGCGCTCGCGATGACCGCAAGCGCCTTGCGCACGAGTTTCGGCGCACCGGCAAACGGCTTTTCGAGTGCATGCTGCAGCTTCCCTGCGAACAGGATAAGACCGAGCGTGGACGCGAATGAAAGCTGCAGACCCACACTTGCGATCGAGTACGGATTGACAAGCAGCAGAACAGCCAGTGCCATCAGCAGCGCGTTCAGTCCGCCTGAGCGGCGCCGCAGAAGAAATCCGCCTGCCGCCGTCAGGTACATCAGCGCCGCACGCAGCACGGACGGCGTGGCTCCCGCGACCGGCACAAACAGCAGCACCAGCGGGATGGACACAACCGTTCCCCACCGTTTGCCGAACAACAGCGTGCAGAACCCGACGAGGAAGCCGATGTGCAGTCCGGAAACGGCCACCAGATGGCTGAGACCCGCAATGCGGAACGCGGTCTGGTCGGTGTCGCTCAGATTTTTGCTGCCGCCGACCAGCAGTCCGGTCAGCAGACCGGCTTCGCGTTCCGGAAGGGTACGCTGCACCGCATTTCGGCAGAACCGCGCGATTCTCTGCGGCGCAAAGCGCAGACTGTCCCGCTTGGAATCTAAGACCTCGAACTGCACCGCGTTGTGCTCCTCGTCGGTCGCATACGCGCCCGCGATATAGCAGCCCTCGGACGCCTGATACGCCGCACGGTCAAAGCCGCCGAGCGTGTCCGGCACATAAAGTGTGGCCATGACGCGTACCCTGTCTCCTGCCAGCAATGGCGGTTCGGTTTCCGGCAAGTAGCACCGCAGGCGAAACCGCCTGCCGTCCGTAGTCTCCGCCGAGAGCAGCACGCGCTGGTCGGTGTCGTACACCTCGGCATCCCGCAAGGCGGCTGCGGTGATCTCCTGCGTTTCGCCGGCTAAAGCACGAATGGGCGCGACCCGCAAATCCCGGAATACGGCAAAGCCGGTCAGCGCAAGAGCGGCAGCCGCCAGCACGGCAAACACAGTCAGCAGACACTTGTGGCGGCGCAGGAACACAGCCGCAAGCACCAGCAGAAGCGCAATCGGCGCGGCAATGCCAAGCTGCACCGACAGCTCCAGGCAGACTGCCGCGTACAGCGCGGCAGCCATCGGCGGCACCAGATAAACCAGAGGGCGTTCTCGCATACGGGTCACTCCCTTGCCTTTTCTACTATTATAGCAAAGACCGGAACGCGCCGCAACCGCAGACCGCCTTACAGCGTATTTCTGCGGAACCGGGTCGGTGTTGTACCGGTTTTTTCGGTGAAGGCTGTAATAAAGTTGACCTCACTGCGGTAGCCGACACGGAACGCGATCTCCTTGACCGAAAGCGACGTGGACTGCAGCAGGGCCTTGGCCTCGTCAATCCGATGCAGCATGATGTACTCGTGCGGGGAAAATCCGGTCGTGCTGCGGAACAGCCGCGAGAAATGCGACGGACTCAAGCTGACCGCGTCCGCCACCTTCTCCACGGATAACGATTCAAACAGGTGTTCTCCGATATACTTGACCGCCTGTGCAATGGCATCGTTTTTCCGGTCCGGTCCCGACTGCGCCGGAAACAGCAGCGCGCACAGGATTCGGTAGATGCGCTGCGAGCGGTCCAGTTCGGTCATATCGCCGGTGCGCAGACCGGAAATGATCTGTGCCAGCTCCTGCTCGATGCGTAAATCCGCCGGCGGCGTAAGCACCTGCCTGCCGCCGCGGAACGCGAGTATCTGCTCGAAAAATGCCGCCGCATTTGCGCCGTCAAAGTGAATCCAGAGCGCTTCCGCGTCGCCCTTGGTATAAAAATGATGCGGTCTGCGGCAGTCCACCAGTCCGATCTGTCCGCGCTCGGCGCAGTAGAGCTGGTCGGTCTCGAAGTACATCGTACCCGAGCGAACGTAGGTCAGAAAGAGATTCTTGTGGCTCTCCAGATGGGCGATGTCGCAGCTGTCGAGAAAATTATACCGCGCATCGTAGTAATAATGTCCCACGCGGGTGACATAGTAAAACAGCCGCCGAGCCGTTGCAGACGGCGTTGAGAAAAATCGTTCCGAGCGCGACAGCACACCCGGCTCACTGAAAACCTTCACGGCATTCCCTCCTCTGCCTTCTATGATAGCACAAAATATGAATAGATTGCAGTATTTTGTTATTGCCAAATCAAAGAAAATTCGGTATGCTGTTAGCAGAAGTAAAAAAGCTGAACCGGAACGATAGATATTGCGGCTCGTTCCGTCCGATCAGCTTTGAAGGCAAGGGGTTGTTGTAATGATAAAGGAAAAGACGTTTTATAAATCCTTTATGGTGCTGGCACTGTCGCTGGCGCTGCAGAACCTGCTCACCTACGGCGTAAACCTGATGGACACCATGATGCTCGGACGGTACAGTCAGGATGCCATGGGCGGCGTAAGCCTGTGCAATCAGGTGCAGTTTCTGCTGCAGATGCTGGTCGTCGGTGCAGGCGAGGGCGCGGTCGTTATGGGCTCGCAGTACTGGGGCAAAAACAAGCTGGAGCCGATCCCGCACATCATCGGTGTGGCTTTGCGCTTCGGCGGTTCACTGGCGGTGCTGATGTTCGGCATTGTGCTGTTCTTCCCGCACCAGCTGCTGTCGCTGCTGTCCAACTCGCCAACGGTCATCGCGGAAGGTGAAAAGTATTTCCAGATCATCTGCTTTACCTATATTATCTTTACAATAACCAATATTCTGGTCGCGTCTCTCCGCTCGATCGGTGTAGTAAAGATCGGCTACATGATCTCGGGTTCGACGCTCATCATCAACGTGTGCCTGAACTACTGCCTGATCTACGGCCACTTCGGCTGTCCGGAGTTGGGCGTGCGCGGTGCAGCTATCGCAACGCTGGTTTCCCGCTGTGTGGAGCTGCTCATCGTTATCTACTACCTGAAGTTTAAGGAGCACAAGCTGAACCTGAGCCTGCGCAAGCTGGTTCACATCGACACCAGCTATGTGCAGGATTACATGCACGTTTCCCTGCCGGTGCTCATCAATCAGGCGCTCTGGGGCATCGCGCAGATGGTACAGACCGGTATCCTCGGTCATCTCGGCGGCGATGCCACGGCTGCCAACGCGATCGCGGTGCAGGTATATCAGGTTCTGTCGGTTGTCTGCTATGGCGCCGCGTCCGCATCCGGCATTGTGGTCGGCCGCACCATCGGCGAGGGCAACCAGCAGCGGCTGCGTCCGCTCGTACATACGCTGCAGGTCCTGTTCGTCTCCATCGGACTGTGCTCGGGTCTTTTGATCTTCCTTCTGCGCGTACCGATCCTTGCGCTGCTCGGCGGCACGCTCACCGAAACGGCGTACAAGTATTCCCTGCAGTTCATGCTGGTGCTCGCCATCACGACGGTCGGTACCTCGTACCAGATGGCGTGCGATAACGGCATCATCCGCGGCGGCGGCGACACCAAGTTCAGCGCCAAGATGAATATCATCAGCATGTGGCTTATCGTTGTGCCGTTCTCGGCAATGGCGGCTTTCTGGTGGAAGTTCCCGCCGGTTGTCGTGTTCTTCCTGCTCAAGTGGGATCAGCTGTATAAGATCATTCCCGTGGCTATCCGCCTGCACAGCTGGAAGTGGGTCAAGAAGGTTACGCGTCCGGATACCGCGGAAGGTTAAGCCAACACCACACAATTAAAGCAGCGGCGCTTTGCGGAAATTATGCGGTATTGCCTTAAAATCGAATTTATCCTACCTCTCTCTTTGGAGCTCGCTGTAAGGCGGGCTCCTTTTTTCTGCACCGGGTTTCCGGGGGATTTTCGCTTGCGAAGCGAACGGAACTGCGCTGACGCCGCGCGGGCGCACAAGAGGGTAGACACCTGCGGTTTCCACCCTCTTGTGAAACTCCCCTTTTCCCTATTAGCACGGCGAAAATCGGAGAGCGGCGACCGCTGCGAAATGGGGAACGGCAGTCGGGTTACCGCAGCGTATCTTTCGCAACCTATTCGCAGTTCACAGATAGCGTACTGCTACACAGACGGTTTACTTCCAGCAGAGCGCGGCATACCCGTGCCGCGCAACTCGTTAGCGCGTTGTTATAGACAGAACCTGCGAAGATAAATTGTACCAAACGCCTAAATTCGCAGGGGCCGTGCGCTATAACGCGCCAAAGGGTTGCGCGACACGGTTATGTCGCGCCTGCGCAGATGAAATCACATGTGTAGCAGAACAGTATCTGACACTGCGAACAGGTTGCGAAAGATACGGAAGAAAAAATCCTCTGCCGTACTCCTTTTCAAAGCGGTCACATGTCGGTAATCTGCGCCAGACTAACAAACAAGGGAAAGGCAGGAGTTCAAAGAGGAAGGGAAACCGCAGGTGTCCCTTCCTTTTTGCCCCCGCGGCGGGCGCCGCATCACCCCAGCGGCGGGCGCCGCACACTCCGCAGAGCGCAACTTTCCGCGATTTCAGTTGACAACTGCCCGCAAAAGTGGCATAATAGATACGCAATACAGAAAATGCGATGAGGAAACGAGTTTTCCATCCGCCGTTCTTCAGAGAGAGGACATTCGCTGCAAGTCCTTGTCCGGTGCGGAAAACAGCCACTTCCGAGCAGTCTGCAACTGAAACAGACCGTCTGATCCCCGATACCGGATTACCGAGATGGATATGGCATACCCATATTCAAATCAAGGTGGTACCGTGGAAGCATGCTTTCGCCCTTGAAGTCCGGGCGGAAGCTTTTTTCATTTTCTGTTTTATTTCCGTAAATTCTTTTTTGGAGGAATCAATTTATATGCAGTACAGAGGACTCAACGAGCTGCGCGAGATGTACCTCAGTTTCTTTGAAACCAAGGGTCATCTCCGCCTGCCGAGCTTTTCGCTCATCCCGCAGAACGACCCGTCGCTTCTGCTCATCAACTCCGGCATGGCGCCGATGAAGCCGTTCTTCACCGGCGAGCAGGAGCCGCCGCGCCACCGCGTTACCACCTGCCAGAAGTGCATCCGCACCGGCGATATCGAGAACGTTGGCAAGACCGCCCGTCACGGCACCTTCTTCGAGATGCTGGGCAACTTCTCCTTCGGCGACTACTTCAAGCGCGAGGCCATTCACTGGAGCTGGGAATTCCTGACCAGTCCGGAGTGGGTCGGCATTGACCCGGATCGCCTGTATCCGTCCATCTACGTTGACGATGACGAGGCATTCGAGATCTGGAACAAGGAGGTCGGCATTGCACCGGAGCGTATCTTCCGCTTCGGCAAGGAGGACAACTTCTGGGAGCATGGCTCCGGTCCGTGCGGCCCGTGCTCTGAGATCTACTACGACCGCGGCCCCGAGTACGGCTGCGGCAAGCCCGGCTGCACCGTCGGCTGCGACTGTGACCGCTACATGGAGGTATGGAACAACGTATTCTCCCAGTTCGACAACGACGGCCACGGCAACTACTCTGAGCTGAAGCAGAAGAACATCGACACCGGCATGGGTCTGGAGCGTCTGGCGTGCGTGGTACAGGGCGTTGGCTCCCTGTTCGACGTTGACACTGTGCGCAACATCACCAACAAGGTTTCCGAGATCGCCGGCAAGCACTACGGCGACAGTGATAAGACCGATGTTTCCCTGCGCGTTATCACCGACCACATCCGCTCCACCGTTATGATGATCTGCGACGGCGTTATCCCGTCCAACGAGGGCCGCGGCTACGTTCTGCGCCGCCTGCTGCGCCGCGCCGTTCGTCACGGCAAGCTGCTCGGCATTGACAAGCCGTTTATGTCCGACGTTGCTTCCACCGTTATCAACGAGTCCGGCGGCGCATATCCGGAGCTGGTTGAGAAGCAGAAATATATCCACAAGGTTATCGAGAACGAGGAAGCCAGCTTCAACAAGACCATCGACAGCGGTCTGGCTATCCTGAACGACAAGATCGCGGCTTCCGACGGCAAGGAGCTGTCCGCTGCGGACGCATTCCAGCTGTACGACACCTACGGCTTCCCGATCGACCTGACCCTTGAGGTACTCGAGGAGCAGGGCATGACCACCAGCCGTGAGGAGTTCGACCGCCTGATGAACGAGCAGCGCGAGCGTGCCCGTGAGGATCGCAAGAAGATGGGCGACCTCGGCTGGCAGAGCGAGGATCTGGGTCTGGACAAGTCCATCAAGACCGCATTTGACGGCTACACCACCCTTGAGGAGTCTGCAAAGATCCTGGCTATCGTAAACGAGGGCGAGGTTTCCGGCGCCGCTGCCAAGGGCGAGAAGATCACCGTTGTACTCGACCGCACGCCGTTCTACGCTGAAATGGGCGGTCAGATCGGTGACCACGGCGTTATCACCGGCAAGAACGGCACTATGACCGTTTCCGACGTGCAGAAGACCAAGGACGGCAAGTACATGCACATCGGCGTTGTCACCGAGGGTGAGCTGTCCGTTGAGGACGAGGTCACCGCTTCCGTTGATGCGGCTTACCGCCAGGCAATCTGCCGTGCACACACCTCCACCCACCTGCTGCAGAAGGCGCTCCGCGCCGTACTGGGCGACCACGTTGAGCAGGCAGGCTCCTACACCGCAAACGATCATATCCGCTTCGACTTCACCCACTTTGCAGCGCTGACCGCCGAGGAGCTGGCCAAGGTCGAGGATATGGTAAACGATGCGATTCTGGCTGGCAGCCCGGTTATCACCGAGGAAATGAGCATTGACGATGCCAAGAAGAAGGGCGCTATGGCGCTGTTCGGCGAGAAGTACGGTCAGACCGTCCGCGTGGTACAGGCCGGTGACTCCATCGAGCTTTGCGGCGGTACGCACCTGGACAACACCGCGAAGGCCGGTTCGCTCAAGATCATCGGCGAGGCTTCTGTTGCAGCAGGCGTGCGCCGTATCGAGGCTGTTACCGGCAAGGCTGTTCTCAAGCTGATGAACGACCGTCAGGCGGTTCTCAACGAGGCTGCTGCCGTACTCAAGACCAACCCGAACGAGCTGTCTGCCAAGATTGAGCAGCAGGTAAACGATATGCGTACCCTCAACAAGAAGCTCGAGAAGATGGGCGCAAAGGTCGCTGCAATGCAGATGGTTGACCTGTTCAACGTATCCCGCAACATCAAGGGCGTAGACGTGGTTGCCACCAAGCTGGATGACGCATCTGCCGACATGCTCCGCACCATGGGCGATGACATCAAGAGCAAGAAGGAGAACATGGTTGCTGTTCTCTCCGCAGTCAACGGTGACAAGGTAAGCCTGCTTTGTGTCTGCGGCGCTGAGGCCGTCAAGAAGGGCGCACACGCCGGCAAGATCATCAAGGAAGTTGCCAAGATCGTTGGCGGCGGCGGCGGCGGCCGTCCGGACAGCGCTACCGCAGGCGGCAAGAATCCGGCAAAGCTGGAGGAAGCACTCGAGGCTGTCAACAACATCGTTGAAGCAATGCTGTAATAAACTTTAGGGGAAAGCCGCGGGAACGCTCTCGCGGCACTCCCCTTTCAGAAAGGAGCGATCATTCCATGGAAGATTGTCTGTTCTGTAAAATCATCGCGGGCGATATCCCGTCAAGCAAGGTGTACGAGGATGACCTCTGCTACGCCTTCAACGACATTGACCCGCAGGCTCCCACGCATTTTCTCGTGATCCCGAAGCAGCACATCCAGTCTGTTGCCGCCGTTGATGCGTCCAACAGCGCGGTTGTGGCCCACTGCTTTGAGGTTATCGCGAAGATTGCGAAGGAGCGCGGCATGGACAGCTTCCGCGTGGTCTCCAACATCGGAGAGCAGGCGGGTCAAAGCGTGTTCCATCTGCATTTCCACGTCCTTTCCGGACGGGATATGACCTGGCCGCCGGGCTAATACGCCCTGCTTCTAAGGGGGACGCTGTCCCCCTTAGATACCCACAAAGTTCCGTAGAAACTTTGTGGGATATCCCCCTCTCGTCCGCACAACGGACGAGGCCGTGCCGCTACGGCACGGGCAGTAGAGAAACAGTCCGGCAAAGCCGGACTGTTTCAGGGAATTGAATCGGCGTACTGCGGTACGCCGCTGCCTGCGCTTGCGCGAACGGCAGGAAAAAGGCACACCGTTTGGTGTGCCTTTTTGTATGCGCTGGTTTACGTTTTGCTTATTTCTCAGATGATAATACCCTCACAATGGTCGATCTCATGCTGAATAATCTGTGCGGTCCAGCCGGTGAAGGTTTTCAGTCTCGTCTGGAACTTTTCGTTCTGGTACTGCACCTTGATGGATTGCCAGCGGCGCGTTTTGCGCGTGCCGGTCAGCGACAGACAGCCCTCCTCGGCCTCATAGCCGCCGGACTGCTTGACGATTTGCGGGTTGAACATCACCATATACGTTCCCTCGTTATCGAACGCGATGATGCGCTTGTTCACGCCGATCATGTTCGCCGCCATGCCGACACAGCCGTCCTTGTGCGCTTCGAGCGTTTCCAGCAGGTCGGTTGCGGTTTGGATATCGTCCGGCGTGGCCTGCTCGGCCTTCTGCGCTAAAAATTTCTCGTCTTTGCAGATTTCCTGAATCATATTGTGCTCCTTATTTATGTTTGCATTCCCAGTCGACCATGATGGCCAGCTGCTCCGGTGTGTGGAACCAGTGCTCGCCTTGCGGCACGATGATTAGCTCCGCACCGGATTTTGCCGTGTAAGTGCGGATAGTCGCCAAGTCGGTCATGCTGTCATTTTCGCCGTAGAGAATGTACTGCGAGCAGTGCCAATCCTTTGCCGGATGCGCACGCACCCAGCAAAGGTAGTCCCACGAGAGCATATCCCCTTCCCTCGCGGGATACATGCCGCGCTCGCGCAGGATTTGCTCGGTAATGCCTGCCGCGCATATCCTGTCGCAGATCAAGCGCTCCATATCCACGATGGGCGACACGAACAGCGCTTTTTCCGGTGCGGCAAACGCCAGCCGCGCAAAATACGCCCCGATGCTGGTCGCGCGCACGTTTGTCGCGCGCCAGTGTGCTCTTGCGTAAGCCATCACGCGGGTGAGTTCGGGTGCGGCTGTCCATGGTGCAAATTCCTCATCCCGGTTTTGGCGTGTGCCGTGATTCGGCAGGTCGATGGACAAAACCTGTGCATCCGGAGCCACTATTTCTGCAAACGGAAGGGCTTCTTCCTTGCGGCCGAATTGCCCGTGAACGAACAGCCACAGCGTGTCCGACGGCTCGCCGTACAGCACCGCCGGTGTGTTTTCGATAAAGAATTGTTCGGTTGTCACGCGTTATCCTCGTCTGCCAGCCAGTTCAGCGCACACCAGGTATGCAGCGCTGCACCGCGCGGCAGGATATCCTCGTTGAACACGACTCTTTCGTTGTGCATCGGCTCACCGAACGCAGGATTTTCCTGCTTGGTGCCTGCACCGATGAGCAGGTATGCGCACGGTAAATCGTAGGTGTAGGACGCAAAATCCTCCGAGCCCATGCCGCCCTCGTCCATCCGATAGATCAGCTTTTCACCGAACAGTGCACCGGCAAGGTCTGCCATACGATTGGTCAGCGCAACGTCATTCCTGAGCGGCGGCGCGGACGCGATCTCTTCCGTGACGGCTGTGCCGCGGAACGCCTGTGCGGTACACTGTGCGATTTCCCCGATGCGGGTGAAGATCTGCGCGGACAGGTCGCGGTCAAAGCTGCGGATGGTGCCCTCGAGCACCGCAGTCTGCGGGATAATATTGGGCGCCTCGCCGCCGGTCATGCGGCCGATGGTCACGACAGCAGGCGTTTTTGCGCCGATCTCGCGGCTGATGATCTCCTGCAGCGACAGGTAAATGTGGCTTGCGATATTGAGCGGGTCCACGCCCTTTTCCGGCATTGCGCCGTGGCATCCAACGCCGTTTACCGTGATACGGAACAGCGTGCAGCCCGCCATAAACGTGCCGCGTCCGCACAGAACCAGTCCGGACGGCGTACCCGAATTGACGTGCAGCGCAAAGCCTGCCTGCGGTGCCGGGTCTTTCAGCACGCCCGCCGAGAGCATGGCCTTTGCGCCGGTAAAGCCTTCCTCGTCCGGCTGAAACACCAGCTTGACCGTGCCTTGCAGCTGCGTCCGGTACTCCTGCAGCAGCTTTGCCGCACCGAGCAGCATCGCCGCGTGCATGTCGTGGCCGCAGGCGTGCATGCAGCCGTTCGCGGATGCGAAATCCAGTCCGGTCTGCTCGGTCACGCACAACGCGTCCATGTCGGCGCGCAGGAGCAGACAGCGGCCGGTCTCGGTGCCGGTTATCTCCGCGACGACACCGCCTGCCAGCTCACGCGGCTGATAGCCCATCTCAAGCAGGCGTTTTTTGACGCAGGCTACAGTGTTCGGCAGGTCGTTGCCGACCTCGGGTGCAGCGTGCAGCGTCCGCCGGTCGCGGACAATATCCTCGCGGATGCGCTCTGCCGATGCAAGCACCTGCTCCGCCGTTATGGTTAAGGTTTGTGACATGATTTTTCCTCCCTTGTCGGTGTTTCTATATTACGGCAATACCGCATAATTGGACAGAAGCGATTGTGGTATGCCTTAAGTATACCATAAATTGCAGAAAAAAACCGCTCTGTTTTTATTTGGCGCAGCCATTTCCCGTATTTGCCTTGACGAAACGCGCTGTAAATTGTATCATATAGGTATATCATTGTGTCCACATGGCAACTTGGCGGCAGCGTGACAGGCTGAGGGGAAATCCGCCGATGCCATCCAGATGCAACGCAAACAAAGGGAGTATGTAGGTATGAAAAAAATTCTAAACAGCCTGCCGTTCAAGCTGCTGCTTGGCGTTGTGGTGGGCATCGTGCTCGGTCTGGTGGCGAACGAGGCCGTGATGAACGTGGTCGTGACAATCAAGCAGGTGCTCGGTCAGATCATCACATTCTGTGTGCCGCTGATCGTTATCGGCTTTATTGCGCCGTCCATCACCAAGCTGGGCCACAACGCATCCCGGATGCTGGGCATTGCGCTTATTATCGCGTATGTGTCGTCGGTCGGCGCGGCGCTGATGAGCACGGCAGCCGGTTACGCACTCATTCCGCACCTGTCGATCGTATCGCAGGTTGACGGCCTGCGCGAACTGCCCGAGGTACTGTTCCAGCTGGAGATTCCGGCGGTCATGAACGTGATGAGCGCACTGGCGCTGTCGCTGATGGTCGGTCTGGCTATCACCTGGACCAAATCCAAGATGATGGAGTCCCTGCTTGACGAGGTGCAGAATATTGTCCTCGCCATCGTCACCAAGATCATCATCCCGATTCTGCCGTTCTTTATCGCGTCCACCTTCTGCGGTCTGGCGTATGAGGGCACAATCACCAAGCAGTTTCCGGTGTTCATCAAGGTCATCATCATCGTTATGATCGGTCATTATATCTGGATGGCGCTGCTCTATGGAGTTGCGGGCGCATACTCGGGCAAGAACCCGATCGAAGTGGTGAAGCACTACGGTCCGGCGTACATCACCGCAGTCGGCACGATGTCCTCCGCAGCGACTTTGGCAGTTGCTCTGCGCTGCGCAAAGAAATCCACGGTGCTGCGCAAGGACATGGTTAATTTCGGTATTCCGCTGTTCGCCAATATCCATCTGTGCGGCTCGGTGCTGACCGAGGTTTTCTTCGTCATGACAATCTCGCAGATTCTGTACGGCAAGATTCCGTCTGTCGGAACCATGATCCTGTTCTGCGTGCTGCTCGGCATTTTCGCCATCGGCGCACCCGGCGTGCCGGGCGGTACGGTTATGGCTTCGCTCGGTCTGATCACCGGCATCCTGCTGTTTGACGGCACCGGCACCGCGCTTATGCTGACCATCTTTGCCCTGCAGGACAGCTTCGGCACCGCCTGCAACGTCACCGGCGACGGCGCGCTGACGCTTATTCTGACCGGCTACGCGAATAAGCATCATATCGCGGAGGAAAAGCGTGAGGTTGAGGCAGCAGAAGTTCAGTAATCAAATATGAGAAAAGGAGCCTGCTTTAGCGTAATGTCAACAAGGAAGTTTTTTAACTGATGAGAGAAGCAGCGTAATGTACTTTGTATGTTACGCTGCTTTTTTCTTGCGTTTTACAGTGATTTGCGAACTTTCTGCCGCACCGATAAAGGTGTAGTAGATTTCAATTCGCTGTTCCCGGTGTCCGCTGCTCTTATCGCCCTCATGAACGATGATTTTCTCAATCAGGTCACGGAGCATAGCGGGTGTCAGTTCATCGAAGTCAGCATAGCGTTTCGCCATTTTCAAGAAGCTGCTGATGTTCGTGCAGGTATTCTCTGCGTCATCGAACTGCTTTTGCAGAGCAACAACTTCCTCCCGCAGCGAATGCTGTTCCTGCTCATAATCCGCAGAGAAGATTTTGAATCGCTCATCAGACAGTTTGCCGGTAATATTGTCCTCGTAAAGCCGCTTGATAATGCCGTCCAACTCCTTGACACGCCGCTCTTTCAACTCCAGTTCTTTTTTCAGAACACGGGTCTTAACTGCCTGTTCTTTCGCGCTCTGGCAGGTCAATCTCCGAACAAACTCCTGCTCATCCTCCGCAGCCATTTTCACGATCTGCTTGAGATTGTCTTTCACCAACTCCGCCAGTGTCACTTCACGGATATAGTGCATAGAGCAGGATTTGGTCCGTACACGATAGCGTCCGCAGCAATAGCATTCCTGCCCTTTGGAGATGTTTTTTCCGCGATGTACACGAAGCAAAGAACCGCAATCCGCACAATACAGCAGACCGGAGAATAGCGCCGGGATCTCCTGCTTGTTCAGCCGTCTGCGCCCTGCGCGAATACGCTGGACTGTTTCCCAATCTTCTTGGTCAATCAGTGCTTCGTGCGTGTTTTCAAATACTACCTGCTGTTCTTCTGGTGTGGGTATCCGCTTCTTGAGCTTATACGACTTCGAGTATGTCTTGAAGTTAACCGTGTGCCCTAAATACTCTTTCCTTGCCAAAATAAAATAAACTGTGCGACTACACCATACGCATTCTGTTTCCGGACTGTAATGCCTCATATTCCCTGTGCGGCGATGCTCCATCGTTCCCGGTGTAGGGATGTTCCGACGCGTGAGCTCATTTGCGATCTGCGTCGGTCCATATCCCTGAATGCAGAGGTTGAAGATAAGTTTCACAACCCATGCCGTTTCTTCATCGGGGATCAAGTGCCCGTCTTCGCCTTTGAGGTAGCCATACGGTGTTTGCGTGGATAAACGCTTACCGGAAGTACCTTTCATGCGCTGGACTGCTCGCTGTTTACGGCTGCAATCTCGCGCATACCATTCGTTAAACAAATTGACGAACGGCGTCAGGTCATTTTCACCTTTCTGCGAGTCAACATTGTTGGCAATCGCAATGAAGTGAATATCGTACTGTGCAAACAGCACTTCCGTGAACATTCCCACCTGAAGATAGTCGCGGCCGAAGCGGGACAGATCCTTGACGATCACGCGCTTGATCTTGCCTGCTTCTACATCCGCAATCATCCGCTTAAAGTCAGGACGCTCGAAAGCTGACGTTAGATAACGATACTTTTGAAAACACTGGAAAATCAAGGTTTTTCGAGCGACGGACAAGCAGGGTATTGTACTAAAAACTGAATACGACGCAGAAGCGGCGTTTCTTACTCTCTACATGGGAGAACAGGAACGCCGCTTTTTTCATGCCCTTTGTTACGCAGTAGGGGCAGAAAAAGCCTTGCTACAAGCGGTTTTGCGGGTGTGTATCTGGCGCGGCAAGGGATTTATACCTTATTCCCCGAAACCGCGCTTCTACTGCGTAACAAATCCAAAGCAAAGGAGCTATGAACTATGGCAGTTTTCAGAGTGGAACGGAACAAGGGCTACACCGTAATGAGCAACCACCACCTACGCAACAAGGAGCTTTCCCTAAAGGCAAAGGGGCTGTTGTCGCAAATGCTGTCACTCCCCGAAGATTGGGACTACACCTTGAAAGGCTTATCCCTTATCAACCGGGAGAAGATAGACGCTATCCGCGAAGCCATTAAGGAGCTTGAACGCGCCGGGTATATCGTCCGTTCAAGGGAGCGCGACGAGAAAGGACGCTTGCGGGGCGCGGACTATGTGATATTCGAGCAGCCGCAGCCGCCTACGCCGGATTTACCAACATTGGAAAATCCAACATTGGATAATCCAACACAGGAAAAACCAACATTGGAAAAACCTACGTTGGAAAATCCAACGCAATTAAATAAAGATATACAAAGAACTGACTTACCAAAAAAAGAAAAAATAATTACTGATGAACAAAGTACCCATTCCATTCCTATCCTTTCCCCTAACCCCTCTCCTTGCAGAGAAGCGGCTACGCCGCCGGAACGGAAAGGAACGGAAGCGACAGCACAGAGCGCAGTTGATATATACCGGGAAATCATCAAGGACAATATCGACTACGACATTCTCAAACAGGACATGAAGTTTGACAGTGACAGGCTTGACGAGATTGTAGACCTCATGCTTGAAACCGTATGCACCGCCAGAAAGCGGGTACGGATTGCGGGGGACGACTACCCGGCAGAGCTTGTGAAATCTAAGTTTATGAAACTGGACGGCGAGCATATCCGCTTTGTGCTTGACTGTATGCGGGAGAACACAACGAAAATCCGCAACATCAAGCAATATCTGAAAGCAGCCCTTTTCAACGCCCCGTCCACTATCGGCAATTATTACACTTCCCTTGTCGCCCATGACATGGCAAGCGGCGCACTGTCACCGAAAAAGCCGCAGTACGGCGACCCGGACTATTATTCATGCAACGAGGGCGAAAGCCTGTAACCACCCACAACCACAAAAGGAGGATTTTATTATGGCACAGAAAATGACAGGAGCATTGGTATTTGACGAGCGCACCGACCGTTACGACATCCGCTTTGACTTAAACAGCTACTACGGGGGCTTGCATTGCGGCGAGTGCTTTGACGTATTCGTGCGGGGCAAGTGGAAGCCGACCCGGATTGAGTACGGCGACAACTGGTATCTTGTGGGTATCAGAGCCGAGGACTTGAACGGGCTGCGGGTGCGTATCTGACCGCCGCCCCATAAAGAAACGCGAAAGGAGGACGCGACAAATTGCAGGACGAAGTAAACGAAAAGACCATAGCCCTTTACATCAAGACCGGGAAGCTGACCGCGCAGACGCTCCAAAAGGCAATGAAAGCCATACTGTCAAAGGGCAAAAAGCAGCTTGCAAAACCGCCACAGGGCAAGCAGAGCTTAAAGCAGCTTATGAAGCAGAACGCGGGCGTTTCCAACATTGAGATTACCGAGGGCAATATCAAAGCCTTTGAGAGTACGGCGAAAAAGTACGGTATCGACTTTGCGCTGAAAAAGGACGCGACGGAAAGCCCGCCCCGCTATCTGGTTTTCTTCAAGGGGCGGGACGCGGACGTGCTGACCGCCGCCTTTAAGGAATTTTCCGCAAAAAAGCTGACACAGGAGAAAAAGCCCTCAATCCGAAAGCTGCTCTCTACCCTCAAAGAAGCTGCACAGGGCAAGAACGCGGAACGGGCAAAGGTCAAGAACAAAGACAGGGAGGTATCGCTATGAAGCCGGAAATCAAGAAGCTGCTTATCTTAAATCTCCCGTATCTGCTCTTTGTCTGGCTCTTTGATAAAGTGGGCGCGGCTGTCCGGCTCTCCCCCGGCGCGGACGCGAGCGCAAAGCTGCTACATCTTGGGGACGGTTTTACCGCCGCCTTTTCCAGTATCGCGCCGAGCTTCCACCCGGCAGACTTAGCTTTAGGCATTGCGGGGGCGGTCATTGTCCGGCTGATTATCTACACCAAAGGCAAGAACGCGAAGAAATACCGCCGCGGGACAGAATACGGTTCGGCGCGTTGGGGCGGGGCTGACGACATAAAGCCGTACACCGACCCGGTATTTGAGAACAATATCCCCCTAACGCAGACGGAACGGCTTACCATGAACAGCCGCCCGAAGCAGCCGAAATACGCAAGAAACAAAAATATCCTTGTAATCGGCGGTTCCGGCAGCGGCAAGACCCGGTTCTTTGTGAAACCGTCGCTCATGCAATGTACGTCAAAGGATTTTCCAACGTCGTATATCGTCACTGACCCGAAAGGAACACTGATTTTGGAAACCGGGAAAATGTTACAGCGGTACAAATACCGTATCAAAGTGCTAAATACGATTAACTTCAAAAAATCCATGAAATACAATCCCTTTGCCTATCTGCGGAGCGAAAAGGACATTTTGAAGTTAGTCAATACCATTATCGCCAACACCAAAGGCGACGGGGAAAAATCCGGCGAGGATTTCTGGGTGAAAGCGGAAAAGCTCTACTACACCGCGCTAATCGGCTATATCTGGTATGAAGCCCCGGAGGACGAGAAGAACTTCACGACGCTGCTTGAAATGATAAATGCGTCGGAAGCCCGCGAGGACGACGAGGACTTCCAGAACCCGGTTGACCTCATGTTTGAACGTCTGGAAGAAAAAGACCCGGAGCATTTTGCAGTCAAGCAGTACAAAAAATACAAACTTGCGGCGGGCAAGACCGCAAAAAGCATACTTATCTCATGCGGCGCGAGGTTAGCCCCATTCGACATTAAGGAGCTGCGGGAGCTTATGGAAACCGACGAAATGGAGCTTGACACCATAGGCGACAGAAAGACAGCCCTTTTCGTGATTATCAGCGACACCGACGACACCTTTAACTTTGTCGTGAGTATTCTCTACACACAGTTATTCAACCTTTTATGCGACAAAGCAGATGATGAATATGGCGGGCGGCTTCCCGTCCATGTTAGGTGCTTACTTGATGAATTTGCGAATATCGGGCAGATACCAAAGTTTGAAAAGCTCATTGCAACGATACGGAGCCGGGAAATCTCCGCGTCAATCATCTTGCAGAGCCAGTCACAGCTAAAGGCAATCTACAAGGACAACGCCGATACCATAGTCGGCAACTGCGACACCACGCTTTTCTTGGGCGGCAAGGAGAAAACCACCCTCAAAGAAATATCGGAGATTTTAGGCAAGGAAACGATAGACAGCTTCAACACTTCCGAAACCAGAGGGCGGGAGCTTTCGCATGGGCTGAACTATCAGAAATTGGGAAAGCAGCTTATGACGGAAGATGAAATCGCAGTCATGGACGGAGGGAAATGTATCTTGCAGCTACGCGGGGTGCGCCCGTTCTTTTCGGACAAATTCGACATAACGAAACACCCGAAATACAAGTACCTATCCGACGCAGACCCGAAGAACGCCTTTGACATGGAAAAGCACCTTAAACGCCGCCCCGCCATTGTCAAGCCCGACGAGGTTTTTGACTATTACGAGATTGACGCAGCAGACTTACAGGAGGACGCAGACCATGAGGAAACGTAGCGCAGAGGAAAAACAAAAGCAGCTTGAACGGTTTTTAATGAATGTTGCGGAAGCCGCCGACGCTGCATTATGGGAGTATTGGCGGGAAAAGGAAGCGGAACACCGCCGTTTTGCAACGGAGTATGTCACGCGCCGGGGGCTTATCCCGCAACAGTGACAGCATGGCAGACCGCCGGGGGACAGGGGAAGCTACACTTCCCCTACGCTGCCTTGCGGCAGCTACCCCTTTGTGAACTTGCGGGAAGCGAACACCTTGCTACGCAAGCTATTCACTTCCCGCAAGTCTGAAAAAAACGTCCGGCAGCACAGCGGGACACAGAAAGGAGCGATTGAAGCAATCACATCTATCCATACCGGCTACATGATACGCGCCCCCACTTTCCGGCGCAGTACACAGCGGCAGGAGCCGCACCCCTTACAACTGAATACCGCCGCGCCGCAGGACTTACGCAGCGCGGGGACAGCCGCCTTTACCAGAGGGCGGTTTTTTTATGCGGCGGCGACCATACGCTGACCGCCTTTTGTCCGCTTGCCGGACAGCCGCAGACGCGGCAGAAAGGATATATTTATGGCATTTTTCAATAGCGCAGTAGACGTTTTGCAGACCCTTGTTGTAGCACTTGGAGCCGGGCTTGGTATCTGGGGCGTGATTAACCTCATGGAAGGCTACGGCAACGACAATCCGGGCGCGAAAAGCCAGGGCATGAAGCAGCTTATGGCGGGCGGCGGCGTTGCCCTTATCGGCATGACCCTTGTACCGCTGCTTTCCGGCTTGTTCGGTTAAGAAGCGCGGGTAAAGGCTTATGCAGAGCATACTTGACGCGATTAACGAATGGATAAAGGAAATCCTCATAGGAGCCATAAACGGTAATCTGTCAACTATGTTCGGGGACGTAAACGAGAAAGTCGGCACTATCGCCGCAGAGGTAGGGCAGACCCCGCAAGGGTGGAACGCAAATATATTCTCCATGATACAGACGCTTAGTGAGAATGTAATCGTACCCATTGCGGGGCTTGTCATTACCTACGTCCTATGCTATGAGCTTATCAGCATGGTAACGGAAAAGAACAATATGCACGACGTTGACACTTCCATGTTCTTCAAGTGGGTGTTCAAGGCGTTTGTGGCAGTCTACCTTGTGACGCACACCTTTGACATCACTATGGCGGTGTTCGATATGGCGCAGCACGTTGTTTCCGGCGCGGCGGGGGTAATCGGCGGCAGCACAGAGATTGATGTTGCCGCCGCCCTTGCTTCCATGCAAAGCGGGCTTGACGCTATGGAAATCCCCGAACTGCTCTTACTTGTCATGGAAACAAGCCTTGTGAGCTTGTGCATGAAAATCATGTCCGTACTGATAACCGTTATCCTCTACGGCAGAATGATAGAAATTTACCTTTACTGTTCGGTATCGCCTATCCCGTTCGCAACAATGACTAATCGGGAATGGGGACAGATAGGGAACAACTACCTAAAATCCCTGTTCGCGCTTGGCTTTCAAGGCTTCCTCATAATGATATGCGTCGGCATTTACGCGGTTTTGGTGAACAACATGATAATAGCGGACAACCTGCACAGCGCGATTTTTTCCCTTGCAGCCTATACCGTTATCCTCTGTTTCTCCCTGTTCAAATCCGGCGCACTGGCGAAGTCGATTTTCTCCGCGCATTAGCGGCGTGTCAAGGGTAGGGTGGAGATTTTCAGAGCAAAGCGGCGAAAATACTACCCGACCTTGACGCGGGAAAACCCCATAGAATAGGGACGGGCAAAGGGCAGAAATTGACCTTTGCCTTGATTACCCCTATGGGAACTTACAGCAGCAAAAAACCCAGAGAAAGGAGGTTTCCACTTGGCGTATGTACCCGTACCCAAAGACTTATCCAAAGTCAAGACAAAAGTAGCTTTCAACCTTACCAAACGGCAGATTGTATGTTTTGCGGTAGCTCTCCTGTTAGGGCTTCCGCTTTTCTTTCTGCTCAAAGACAGCACAGGCACAAGCCTTGCGTCTATGGCTATGATTGCCGTCATGCTGCCCTGTTTCCTGTTCGCCATGTATGAAAAGCATGGACAGCCCCTTGAAGTGGTGGTGAAGAACATCATACGGACGAAATTCATAGCCCCCAAAGAACGACCATACAGGACAGACAACTTTTATTCCGTCTTAGAACGGCAGAGAAAACTTGAAAAGGAGGTATCAGCGATTGCAAAAGGAAACACGAAGAAACAGCGCGGCGGGAAGCGCAAAGCCTAACCCGCCCCGCAAGCTCACCCGCGCCGAGAAAAAGCAGATTGCGGAAATCATCAGACAGGCAAAGGGCGACGGGAAAGCCCACACCGCACAGCAGACAATCCCCTATATCCAGATGTACCCGGACGGTATCTGCAAGGTTACGGGACGGAAATACTCAAAGACCGTCGCCTTTGAAGATATTAACTATCAGCTTGCACAGGCAGACGACAAGACCGCCATTTTTGAGAACTGGTGCGACTTCCTCAACTACTTTGACGCTTCCGTTTCGGTGCAGCTCTCTTTCATCAATCAGGGGACGCAGCGGGGCGAAGCGGAAAAGGCGGTCAATATCCCGGCACAGGAGGACGCTTTCAACTCTATCCGCACAGAATACCGGAATATGCTGAAAAACCAGCTTGCAAAGGGAAACAACGGGCTTGTCAAAGCAAAATATATCACCTTTGCCATTGAAGCCGACAGTCTGGGCGCGGCGAAATCCCGCCTTGCCCGTATCGAAACGGACGTACTCAACAACTTTAAGCTCTTGGGCGTGTCTGCCCGCCCCATGACAGGCTATGAACGCCTTAAAATGCTGCATGGCATTTTCCACCCGGAGGGCGGGCAGTTTGCCTTTGATTTTTCATGGCTTGCCCCGTCCGGGCTTTCCACAAAGGACTTTATCGCCCCATCCTCTTTCCGTTTTGGCGAGGGGCGTTATTTCCGCATGGGGCGCAAAATCGGCGCGGTTTCATTCCTTGAAATCCTTGCGCCGGAATTAAACGACCGTATCTTATCGGATATTCTGGACTTGGAAACGGGCGTTATCGTCAATCTGCATATCCACAGTATCGACCAGACCGAAGCCATAAAGACAATCAAGCGGAAAATCACCGACCTTGACAAAATGAAAATCGAGGAACAGAAAAAAGCGGTACGCAGCGGCTACGACATGGATATAATCCCGTCCGACCTTGCCACGTTCGGCAGCGAAGCGAAGAACCTCTTACAGGACTTGCAGAGCCGGAATGAAAGAATGTTCCTCTTGACGTTCCTTGTGGTGAACATGGCGGACACGAAGCGGAAACTGGAAAATGACGTATTCGCGGCGGCGGGCATTGCACAGAAGAACAACTGCGCCTTGACCCGCCTTGACTACCAACAGGAAGCGGGGCTTATGTCCTCTGTACCGCTTGGGGAGAACCTTATCCCCATTCAAAGAGGGCTTACCACGTCAAGCACCGCTATCTTTATCCCCTTTATCACACAGGAGCTTTTCCAGACGGGCGCGGCTTTGTACTACGGCTTAAACGCCCTGTCTAACAACATGATACTCTGCGACCGCAAGCAGCTAAAGAACCCCAACGGCTTAATCTTGGGTACGCCGGGAAGCGGGAAATCCTTTGCCGCCAAACGGGAAATGACAAACGCTTTCCTCATTACCGACGACGACATAATTATCTGCGACCCGGAAGCAGAGTATTTTTCCCTTGTGCAGCGGCTTGACGGGCAAGTGATACGGTTATCGCCTACGGGCAAGGGCATTGACGGGAAGCCCCAGTATGTGAACCCTATGGATATTAACCTCAACTATTCCGAGGACGACAGCCCCCTTGCGCTGAAATCCGACTTTATCCTCTCCCTCTGCGAGCTTGTAATCGGCGGCAAGGAGGGCTTGCAGCCCGTCGATAAGACCGTCATTGACCGCGCCGTTAGGAACGTGTACCGCCCTTTCCTTGCAGACCCCGACCCGGAGAAAATGCCTATCTTGGGCGACCTCTACGACGAGCTTTTGAAGCAGCCGGAGCCGGAAGCGGCGCGTATCGCGGCGGCATTGGAGCTTTACGTTTCCGGCAGCTTGAACGTCTTTAACCACCGTACCAACGTGGAACTTTCTAACCGCCTTGTCTGCTTTGACATCAAGCAGCTTGGGAAGCAGCTCAAAAAGTTAGGTATGCTCATTGTGCAGGACCAGGTATGGAACCGCGTCACCGTCAACCGGGCAGAAAGGAAATCCACCCGGTATTTTATGGACGAATTTCATCTTCTCTTGAAAGAGGAACAGACCGCCGCCTATTCCGTTGAAATCTGGGAGCGTTTCAGAAAATGGGGCGGCATACCCACAGCCATTACGCAGAACGTCAAGGATTTGCTTGCTTCCCGCGAAGTGGAGAATATCTTTGAAAACTCTGATTTTGTCCTCATGCTCAATCAGGCGGCGGGCGACCGGGCTATCCTTGCAAAGCAGCTCAACATCTCCCCGCAGCAGATGAAGTATGTCACCCACACCGAAGCGGGCGAGGGGCTTATCTTCTACGGGAACGTGGTGCTGCCCTTTGTAGACCGCTTCCCGAAAGACACCGAGCTTTACCGGGTAATGACGACGAAGCCGGAGGAAGTGGGCGAAGCATGACAAAATTAAGGACAGACACCATTATCAACCGGGACGCGCTCTATGCCTTGCGGGAGCTTCCAGAGGAAAGCGTACACTGTTGCGTCACAAGCCCGCCCTACTATGCGCTTAGGGATTACGGGCTTGATATGCAGATTGGGCGGGAGGACACGCCGGAGCAGTACATTGACAGGCTGACCGAGGTTTTCCGCGAACTGCGCCGGGTACTGCGTTCTGACGGTACGCTCTGGCTGAATATCGCGGACACCTACTGCGGCACAGGAAATAAAGGCTACCATGCAGACCCGAAGAACCCGAAAGGGAGAAACGGACAGCAGATTGCAAGAAACAACCGCGTTTCCGGCTGCAAACAAAAGGACTTAATCGGTATTCCCTGGCTTTTAGCTTTTGCCCTACGCGCTGACGGGTGGTATTTAAGGAGCGACATTATCTGGCAGAAAGAAAACCCCATGCCGGAGAGCGTGAAAGACCGCCCTACCCGCTGCTATGAACATATCTTTCTGCTTACGAAGTCAAAGAAGTATTTTTATGACGCAGCCGCCATAGCCGAGCCGTTAGCCCCCACAACGGCGGCGCGGTACCGCACCGGGCGCAGCGCGGGACAGAAATATGCGGACGAAGTACCCGGACAGGGGAACGTACAGGGGCTTAACCGGGCGCGAAGCGGCAGCTACTACGACGAAGCCCTCATGCCGACCATGCGGAACAGGCGGGACGTGTGGCTTATCAATACCGTTCCCTACAAGGGCGGGCATTTCGCCGCGTTCCCGCCAAAACTTGCCGAAACCTGTATCAAGGCGGGCTGTCCGAAAGGCGGCGTTGTGCTTGACCCCTTTTTCGGCAGCGGCACGACGGGGGCAGCCGCAAAGCAGCTTGACAGGCATTATATAGGCATTGAGATAAACGCCGAGTATTGCGCCCTTGCAAGGGCGCGGATTGGAGGGACAGACACATAAAACAATATAAGGCGCGTGAAAAAGTCACGCAGAAAATGACCCGCGAGGGGGCTGTCGAGGTAAACGCCGCTACCGGGAAAAAGAAACGTATCAGCAAGCGGATAAGGGACGCGGACTTTGCAAAGACCGAAGCCCCACCGCAGCCGGAACAGGCAGCGCAGCCCCTACCGGGCGGCGCAACTTCCCCGCCCTTAACCGACACGCCGCCGCTTCCCCATGCGCCGGGGGCAGAACGGGAACAGGACACCGCAGCAGCCGAGCGCGTCTTGGAACGTATCGACGGGGCGCGTACCAGAAAGGCGAGCAAAAAGGCGGCGAGGAAAGCACAGGCAGAAGCCACAGCAAAAGAAAAATCTTCCCGCTTGCAGTTTACCGACGAGGAACGGGCAACGCCGGAGCTTGAAAGGTATATCCGAAAATCGGACAAAGCAGCCGACCGTCTGGACGCGGCAAAGGCGGCTATCCCCAAAGAAAAGAAACTTGTACGGGAGCGCACCTTTGATGAAGCCACCGGGAAAGGCAAGACCCGCCTACATTTTGAGGAACAGGAAAAGCCCATAGGAAAGAATAAGCCCCACAATAACCCGCTATCCCGCCCCGCACAGGAAGCGGGTATTTTCGTCCACAACAAGATACATTCCGTTGAAAAGGACAATTCCGGCGTTGAGGGGGCGCACAAATCCGAAGAACTGGCAGAGCGCGGCGCAAAGTACGGGGCGCGGAAAGTCAAGGAGGGCTACCACAGCCACAAGCTCAAACCCTACCGGGCGGCGGCAAAGGCAGAGAAAGCGGCGTTCAAGGCGAATGTGGATTTCCAGTACCATAAAGCCCTGCATGACAATCCGCAGATTGCGGGCAATCCCCTTTCCCGCTTCATGCAGAAGCAGCAAATCAAGCGGCAGTATGCAAAGTCGGCAAGGAAAGGCGGCGCAAAAACGGCGCAGAAAGCCGCAGAGAACACCCGCAAGGCGGCAAAAAAGACCGCCGAGGAAACAAAAAAGGCAATCGCTTTTGTAGGGCGGCACCCGGCGGGCGTATGTATCGCCGTTGCCGCGCTGCTCTTATTCATCATGGTATCGGCGGGGCTTTCCTCTTGCGGTTCCATGTTCTCCGGCTTGATGAACGGCATACTTGGGACTTCCTACACGTCGGAGGACAGCGACCTTGTGGCGACGGAGAACAATTACGCCGCAAAGGAAAACGAGCTTCAGCAGCAGATTGACAATATCGAAAGCACCCACCCCGGCTATGACGAATACCGCTATGACCTTGACAGTATCGGGCATAACCCCCATGAGTTAGCGTCCTACCTCACCGCCCTTTTGCAGACCTACACCCCGCAGAGCGCACAGGCAGAGCTAAATCGCGTCTTTGCCATGCAGTACACTTTGACGCTGACAGAAGAAACGGAAATCCGCTACCGCACAGAAACAAGCACAGACCCGGAAACAGGGGAAACGACCACCGAGGAAGTACCCTACGAGTACCATATCCTCAACGTGAAGCTGACGAACAAGCCCATTTCCGAGATTGCGGAGGAACTTCTAACGCCACAGCAGCTTGAAATGTACCGCGTCTATCTGGAAACAAGCGGAAACAAACCGCTGATTTTCGGCGGCGGCTCCCCCGATATGGGCGCGTCCGAGGATTTAAGCGGCGTACAGCTTGTAAACGGCACACGCCCCGGCAACACCGCCGTTGTAGACCTTGCGAAGCGGCAAGTCGGCAACGTGGGCGGGCGACCCTTTTGGAGCTGGTACGGATTTAACAGCCGCGTGGAATGGTGCGCCTGTTTCGTTTCATGGTGCTACAATCAAGCCGGAAAGAGCGAGCCGCGCTTTGCCGGGTGCCAGTCACAGGGCGTACCCTGGTTCCAGTCACGCGGGCAATGGGGCGCGAGGGGCTATGAGAATATCGCCCCCGGCGACGCTATCTTTTTCGACTGGGACGGGGACGGGAGCGCAGACCATGTGGGGCTTGTTATCGGAACGGACGGGGAGCGCGTCTATACCGTCGAGGGCAATTCCGGCGACGCCTGCAAGATAAAGAGCTACCCCGTCAATTACTCCTGTATCAAGGGCTACGGCTTAATGAATTGGAACTGACAACAAAAAAATGAAAATCTGAAAGGAGAAATTTATTGATGGCTATGAACAAAATTGAACGTATCGACAAAGAGATTGCAAAGACCCGCGAGAAAATCACCGAGTACCAGAACAGATTAAGGGGGCTTGAAGCGCAGAAAACCGAAGCGGAAAACCTGCAAATCGTACAGCTTGTGCGCTCCATGCGCCTTTCCCCGCATGAGCTTTCCGCTATGCTTTCCGGGGGCGGTATTCCGGGTATGGAAGCCGCGCCGGGCTACCCCGCAGAACCCGCAGACCATGACACCGAAGAAATGGAGGACACCGAGAATGAATAAGAAAATCCTTAGAACCTTGACCGCACTTTGCGCCGCCCTTGTACTTATGGGCGGCTTTTCCGTCACCGCTTTTGCACAGACCCCGGAGGGAGAGGACGACACCAACGACAGCGGCGTTGTCTACGAGGAACCCCAAAAGGAAGAACCCCTTACCCCGGACGGGAACGCGACCCTTGTAGACGATTTCGGCGGCAACAAGCAGCTTATCACCGTAACGACCAAAAACGGCAATTACTTTTATATCCTCATTGACCGGGACGACGAGGGCGAGGACACCGTACATTTCCTTAATCAAGTGGACGAAGCCGACCTCTTAGCACTTATGGAGGACGGAAGCACCGAAGCAGCCCCGCCCGCCGTTTGCAGTTGCACCGATAAATGCGAAGCCGGAAAGGTAAATGTGAGCTGCCCTGTCTGCAAGGACAACATGACCGCTTGCAGCGGCAAGGAAGCGGAGCCGGAAACCGAGAAACCAACAGAGCAGCCCAAAGAGAAAGGCAATACAGGCGGGCTTGTGCTTTTCCTTGTCGTGGCACTTCTTGGCGGCGGGGGCGCGTTCTATTATTTTAAGTTTATGAAGCCAAAGCAGAACGTCAAGGGCGACACCGACCTTGAAGATTTCGATTTTGACGATTACGACGAGGACGAGGGGGACGGGCTTTCTGATGAAGAACAGGAGGACGAGGAAGCATGACGCTTTTCACCGAAAACCCTTTAGAAAAAATGATGGTACAAAGACCCACCGGGCGGCGTGACAGTGCGCCGCCCGTTCCAAAATCCCCGGCGTGTATGCGTTGCCCTTATAAGGCGCAATCCCCCTGTATCGGCTATTGTCTGAAACAGGCACAGGAGAAGAAGCACACCGCGCCGGAACGCTGAAAGGAGGATTTTTTCATGGCATTTAGACTTGTGATTGCAGAAAAGCCGAGCATGGCGCAGACTATCGCCGCCGCGCTTGGCATTAAGGGGAAACAGGACGGGTATATCGAGGGCGGCGGCTACCTCATTTCATGGTGCGTCGGGCATTTGGTACAGCTTGCGGAAGCTGCCGCCTACGGGGAGCAATATAAAAAATGGAGTTTTGACAGCTTACCCATTCTGCCGGAGGAATGGCAGTACGCCGTTGACCCGGACAAGGGGAAGCAATTCAAAACCATTAAAGAGCTTATGCACCGCGCCGACGTTTCCGAAGTGGTAAATGCGTGTGACGCGGGGCGCGAGGGTGAATTGATTTTCCGCTTTGTCTACGAAGTGGCGGGCTGCAAGAAGCCCATGCGCCGCTTGTGGATTTCTTCAATGGAGGACGGGGCGATTAAGGCGGGCTTTGCTTCCCTCAAAGACGGGCGGGACTATGGCGCGCTCTTTGCGTCCGCCCTCTGCCGCGCAAAGGCTGACTGGCTTATCGGCATTAACGCCACCCGGCTTTTCTCCTGCCTGTATGGAAAGACCTTGAACGTGGGGCGCGTCCAGACCCCGACCTTAAAAATGCTCACCGACCGGGACGCGGCTATCTCCCATTTCCAGAAAGAAAAATATTATCATGTTCGCCTTGATTTATCCGGCGCGGACGCGGCAAGCGAAAGGATTTCGGACAAGGCAGAAGCCGACGCGCTGAAAGGGGCTTGCGAAGCGGGAAAGGCGGTATGCGTTTCCCTTACCAGAGAGAAGAAAACCGCAGCCCCGCCAAAGCTCTTTGACCTTACCTCTTTGCAGCGGGAAACGAACCGCATTTTCGGTTACACCGCAAAGCAGACCCTTGACCTTGCACAATCCCTTTATGAAAAGCGGCTCCTTACTTATCCGAGGACGGACAGCAGCTTTCTTACTGACGACATGGGCGGCACCGCAGCGGACATTATCGCGCTGCTTTGCGAAAAGCTCCCCTTTATGGCGGGCGCGGACTTCACGCCGGAGATTGCAAAGGTATTAGACAGCAAGAAAGTATCAGACCACCACGCAATCATTCCCACTATGGAGCTTGCAAAGGCTGACCCGGACGCGCTGCCGGAAAGCGAGAAGAATATCCTTACCCTTGCGGGGGCGCGTCTGCTTTTTGCCACCGCCGAGCCGCATATTTATGAAGCGGTTACGGCGGTTTTCTCATGCGCCGGGACAGACTTCACCGCAAGGGGAAAGACCGTACTTGCGGAGGGTTGGAAAGAGCTTGAACGCAGATACCGGGCGACGCTGAAAGATAAGCCCGAAGCAGAGGACGGGGAAAATGAGGGCGTGACGCTGCCGGAGCTTTCCGAGGGACAGAACTTTCCTAACCCCGCCGCAAAAGTAACGGAGCATACCACAACGCCGCCGAAGCCCCACAGCGAAGCGTCGCTTCTCTCTGCTATGGAGCGAGCCGGGAACGGGGACACCGACCCGGACGCGGAACGCCGGGGGCTTGGCACTCCCGCCACCCGCGCCGCCGTCATTGAAAAACTGGTAAAGGGCGGCTTTGCAGAGCGCAAGGGGAAGCAGCTTATCCCCACGCAGAACGGAGCCGCCCTTATATCAGTCTTGCCGGATATGCTCACTTCCCCGCAGCTTACCGCAGAATGGGAAAACAATCTGACGCAGATAGCAAAGGGAGCCGCAGACCCCGGCGAATTTCTGTCCGGCATTGAAGCTATGGCGCGGGAGCTTGTGCAGACACACGCCGCAGCACTGGACGGGAAAAAGGATTTGTTCCGGGAGGAAAAGCCCTCTGTCGGCAAATGCCCCCGTTGCGGTTCCCCCGTCCATGAGGGGAAGAAAAACTATTATTGCAGCAACAAAGAATGTGCCTTTGTCATGTGGAAGAATGACCGCTTTTTCGAGGAACGCAAGACCGCTTTTTCCGCGAAGATTGCCGCCGCGCTCCTTAAATCCGGCAAAGTGAATGTGAAGAAGCTCTATTCCCCGAAAACAGGCAAGACCTATGACGGAACTATCGTTCTGGCTGACACTGGCGGGAAATACGTCAACTACCGTATCGAAGTACAGAAGAACTAAAAACTTGAATAGCAAGCATAGGAAGCGGGTACCCACTTCCGTAAATCCCCGTTGCGACGCTGACGCGCCGGACGGGGATTTTGCTTGTTGGGAAGTTTCCCAAACCCTCTTTTGCGGAGGGCTTCACCCTCTAAAAATTTTTGAGAAATCTTTGGCAGAAATGCGGGCGTACCCGTAGTAGACCATGCAGCCCAAAAATGCAGCTTGTGACGCTGCCCCAAAGAAAGGAGGTTTTTCACTATGGCAAGTTTACGGGACACCGTAAAGGACTATCAAGACGAGCTTAGGGACGGTATCGCATGGGTGGCGTTCTGGAAACAGGGGCGTTCATGGAACGCGGAATATTTTCATCTTGATATGGACGACACCCTCTACCCGGAGGACAGGAGCCGGTTAGAGGAAATCAAAAGCACCGACCCCGCCGCCGTTATCCTAAACGGCTATTACTGCGGGCATTTAGGCGAGGACATGAGCCTTGACGAGCTGACCGCCGGAGTGCGCTACCACTACGAAAACAGCATGAACGACATTGACGGTTTTATCGGGGCGCATGACGACAGGCTTCCCCCGGAGGTTATCGAGGAAGCGAGGGCAGCCGCCCATGAAGCGGGGCTTCCCTTTTCCGAAAAGCCCTACCGGGACGGAGAGGATTTTAACCCCTATGTATTTGACGGGAGCATGAGCATTGAGGATTTTGAGCTTATGCACCGCATGATTGAAAAAGAAAGGAGCGAACAAATGGCAGAACCGATTTTAAGCGGCTATCTTTCCAATCTTGGGAAGTACACCGAGGGCAGACCCGCGGGCGAATGGGTGACGTTCCCCACGACTGCCGAACATCTGAAAGAAGTCTTTGACCGTATCGGGATTGACTTCAAGCATTACGAGGAATGGCATTTCACAGAATTTCAATCCCCTATCCCCGGCTTGGCGGAACATTTAAGCGAGTATTCCCACCCCGACGAGCTGAACTATTTAGGGAAGCTCTTGGAAATGCAGTTTGACGACGACCGGGAGAAATTCATTGCAGCCATTGAATACGGCGACCATGCCGACAGCTTACAGGACATCATCAACCTTGCACAAAACCTTGACTGCTACTGGATTTATCCGTCCGTCCACAATGAAGAAGAATACGGGCGTTATCTGGTTGATGAACTGGAAGAACCCGAACTGCCCGAAGAAGCGAAAAAGTATTTCATGTATGAGGAATACGGGCGCGACGCTTCCATTAACGACGACGGTATGTTTACCGAAAAGGGCTATATCTACAACAACCGCAACACCTTTACAGAATGGTACGACGGGCGCGACGTTCCACAGGAATACCGGGTAACGCCGCAGCCCCCGCAGCGGTCACGCCCCGACCCGGAAAAAGCAGATTTTGACGCAGCCGCGCCGGGGCAGAGAACCGCGCAGACCGCAGAGCAGCCACAGGAGCCGCGCCCGGTTATCCCTATCGTGCTGACGAGCGAGAAGCCCGCCGAGAAATTAAAAGAGATTACCGACCGTCTGGAACAGGGTATTGCGGAACTCTTTGACAGCGAGCGTTACAAGGAATATCTGAAAGTCATGTCAAAATTCCATAATTACAGCTTCCGAAACACCGTCCTTATCGCCATGCAGAAGCCGGACGCTTCCCTTGTGGCGGGCTTTTCCGCTTGGAAGAATAACTTTGAGCGAAACGTGATGAAAGGGCAAAAGGGAATTAAAATCATTGCCCCGTCGCCCTATAAAATCAAACAGGAAATGCAGAAAATCGACCCGCACACACAGAAGCCCATAATCGGCAAGGATGGAAAGCCCGTCACCGAGGAAAAGGAAGTCACCATACCCGCCTACAAGGTGGTATCCGTCTTTGACGTTTCCCAGACCGAGGGAAAGGAGCTGCCGGATATTGCCGTTGACGAGCTGACGGGCGACGTTGACCGCTACAAGGATTTTTTCGCAGCCCTTGAAAAGACTTCCCCCGTTCCTATCGCCTTTGAGAATATCGAGGGCGGCTCTCATGGCTACTACCACTTGGAGGACAAGCGCATTGCTATCAACGAGGGCATGAGCGAATTACAGACCTTAAAGACCGCCATTCACGAAATCGCCCATGCGAAGCTGCACGACATTGACCTCAACGCGCCAAAGGACGAGCAGCAGCCCCACGTTGACCGCCGCACCCGCGAAGTCGAAGCGGAAAGCGTCGCCTATACTGTCTGCCAACATTACGGGCTTGACACGTCGGACTACTCTTTCGGCTATGTCGCCGGGTGGAGCAGCGGGCGGGAGCTGTCCGAGCTGAAAAGCTCCCTTGAAACGATACGCAGCGCAGCCGCCGAGATTATCAATTCCATAGACGAAAATCTTGCGGAGCTGCAAAAGGCACAGGACAAGGAGCAGACCGCCGGACAGGAGCAGCCCACCAGAGAGGAAAAGGCAGCCCCGAAAGAACAGCCGCAGCCGGAAGCAGCCGCACCGGGAAAATCCGGCGCACAGGAAAAGGCGGGCGCAGCCCCGAAAGAAGCCTTTACCCCGGAAACGATTTACAAGATGCGCCGGAACCCTTACGGCGACAGCCCGGAAAACAGCCACCTCTTGCAAGCCTATGTGACACAGGAGAACGGGCGGGCGAAAATGGGCGACGTGCTTTATACGGGAACGCCGGAGAAATGCCGCGAGCTTATGGGGCAGCTCAAAAGCGGCGGGCTGACCGAGGGCGACGTAAAGCAGCTTTACGCAAAGGCACAGGAAACGGCGCAGACCGCCGGACAGGACAAAGACACCTTTTCCATTTACCAGATAAAAGGCGGGGACGAAACAAGGGATTTCCGCTTTGAGCCATACGACCGCCTGCAGGCGGCGGGAAATGTGGTTGACAGGGCGAACTATGAGCTTGTCTATTCCGCGCCCCTTGCGCCGGAAACTTCCCTTGAAGATATTTACACCCGTTTCAATATCGACCACCCCAAAGATTTTAAGGGACACAGCCTTTCCGTTTCGGACGTGGTAGTGCTTCATCAGGACGGACAGGACGCGGCGCATTTCGTTGACAGTGTAGGTTTCCGGGAAGTGCCGGAGTTTTTACAGGAGCAGAAGCAGCTTACCCCGGACGACTTGGAAACGGGCGAAACTGTCAAAACACCGAGAGGGACTTTCCATGTAACCGCTATGAGCCGGGAGCAGATAGAAGCCGCCGGATATGGCTTTCACCACCAGTCGGACGACGGAAAGTATCTGATTATGGGGAATGGGACGCGGGCGTTTGCCGTTGCCGCAGAACAGGCGCAGCGGGACAATCCCTTGAAAACCGCCGAGCAGACCATAGAGCAGAACGGAAACATGATTGACGGTATCATCAACAACACCCCCACCGTTGACGAACTGGAAGCAAAGGTAAAGGCGGGCGAGCAGATTTCCCTTGTTGACCTGGCTAACGCTGTCAAAGCCGACAAGGAGCGCGGCAAGGGAGCGAAGCCGGAAAAAAAGCCCTCTATCCGGGCGCAGCTTAGAGCCGACAAGGAAAAGGCGCAGAAGAAAAACGCAAAGCAGAAGTCACAGGACTTGGAAAGGAGCTGACCCATGCCGGAACAGAGTAAATTTGAAAACGTGGATTTGTTCGCTTCCCTTGAAGCGATTATGAAGCAGAACACAGGCTTTTACCAGAGCGACTTAGACATTGACAAAGAGATTATCGCAAAGGCGGCGGCAAGCCCCAACAGGGAGGACAAGACCCTTTTGTGGTTCTGCCGCCCGTCCGGGACGCACTGTTTCCGGGAGCGCGACGTTTTCCTCAAAGACACCGCGCCCCACAACACATGGCGTTTCTACATGGAGCAGACAAGCGACCGCGTCCTTGCCTATGCAATCGAGCTGACGGGAAAGGAGCGCGGGAAAATTAAGGGCAATCTGTACGAACTGGACTACGCTAAACATTATGAGCGCGTCAAGGAAAAGGAACTGCCCGCCGATACGGTGAAGCTGATTTATGAGCGAGGGGAAAGGGAGATACCCGCCGGACGGTTCTTCAACGGCAACCCAGACCCGCAGCTTGGGAAGTTTGAACGCTTTGAAGCCCTACCCGACGACCCGGACGCGCTGCAATCACTCTTACAGGAAGAACGGCGCAGCCGGGAGCAGCTTCCACCGGGGGACTTCAAGGCGCATATCACAGCCTTGCGGGACGGGCTGATTGAAACGGAAGCGCGGCGCATTGTGCGGGAAATGAAGCGGCACTATGAGCCGAATAGCCCGAACAAGACCCATTTCATGGCAGAGCTTTCCCCGGCGTTCATGCGGCTTGCAGCCACAAAGGACACTGACCGCCTTTTCTCCATGCTGCCCTATAAGACTCTTTCCTTTTCCAAAATCGAGGGCAGACATGGGACGTATGCGCTGATTGACAAGGGGGAGAACCGGGACAGGGAGATAAGGAAGCCCCGCCCCTCTATCCGGGCGCAGCTTAAAGCAGACAAGGCAAAGACCGCCCCGAAAAAGGCGGCGGCAAAAACAAAAAATCACGATATGGAGGTATGAGCATGATTAGACTGACTGTTGAAGAAACAAACCTTTTGAGCATTTACAACGAGGGCGGCAAGCGGGCTTTGATTGAGAATGTCAACGCCGCGCTGCCCTACATGGACGCGGATATGCGGGAGCTTGCAAAGCGCACCCTTTCCAAAGTGGACGCTTTGACCGAAGCGGAATTTGCAGAGCTTCCCATTTACGCCGCTGATGAAGTATGAACGGGGTTAAGCGGCTGACGCCGCCCCAGAGCCGGAAAGTCAACGCCCTTGTGCGCCGGACGTGCTGCAACTATGATAACGGGAACTGTATCTTACTGGACGACGGAGACGAATGCGTATGTCCGCAGCTCATTTCCTATTCGCTTCTCTGCAAGTGGTTCCGGGTTGCGGTGCTTCCCGCCGACAGGCTGCTCTATGCGGAGCTTTACCAGACAGGGGATAAGAAGAAATGTACCGAGTGCGGCGCGTTCTTTGCGTCAACCTCTAACAGTGTCAAATACTGCCCCGTCTGCCGGAAGCGTATCACCCGCAGACAAGCCGCCGAGCGCATGAGGAAAAGACGCACCCCTGTTACGCAGTAGGCGCGGAAAATCCCTTGATTTACAGGGCTTTCCGGGCGTGAAAATCGGATAGGCGATACTTTATACCTTTATCCCCGAAAATGGCGTTCTACTGCGTAACATTCACGAAAACAGCACCCATAAAAAGACAGGGCGCGGAAGTCATATACCGGCTTCCGCGTCCTGTTCTTTTTTTGCCTATCTGACATTTCCCTTTTCCATTTCTTCAAGTGGGAACTGCGGGAGGGCTTCTATCAGCTTCTTTGTGATAGACTGGCGCATATCTTCGTTGATTTCCTGTTTCGTGCTTCCGTCCGGCTGTCTGACCGCTACCGTCGATAGCCTGTCGATTTCGTCCTTGTAGCACTCCACGACTTTCTCCACCGCCCATTTTTCCCCGGCAACGGCGGCGTGTATGGTTTCATATTCCGGCATTTTCTGGTTTTCCATGCTTCAACGCTCCTGTCTGTATTTGATAGCCTTATCATAGCACAGCGGCGGGGATTTTGCTATCCTTATCCGCGCTCTGTTCCCTTTTCACGTTCCGGCTGCCTGTCTGCCTGTAAAATGCTGTCAATGTTCTGCTTGATAATATCATATTCCCGGACTTTCTTTTTCAGCTTCCCATAGTCGGCGTAAAGGGCTTCTTTCTGCGCTTGGAGGGCTTCATACTCCGATTGCAGCGCGGCAAGGTTCGGGAGCTTTGCAATGCCCGCCGCTTTCAACGACCTTGCGGCGGCTTCATGTAGGATAATCGCCTGTTCCTGTCCGGCGCGGTACTTCTCCCTGTTCCTTGCCTTGCGGTATGCGTCATAGACGGGCTTTGTCTTTTGGTAGGTGGAAACATTCTTGATAAGCACCGCCATGTCCGCAAGCCGCTTTTCCGCGTTCTTCAATGCGTCTGCCGCCTGTCCGCTTTCCGCTGACATTTCCTCAATCCGGCTGACTAAATCCGCGTACTGTTCAATCTTGTGTTCCGTCAAGAAATTCATGGTTTTAGCTGCCTGTTTCAGATTGTGGATTTTCGCCCACTGTTCATAGCCCTTACTCTGCGCCGCCTTGATACTGTTCTCAATGTCGATAAGCAGCGAAACGTCGCGCTGCTCTCTGGGGGCTTTCGCCGCCTTTGCCCGTCTGCCCGCTATCCGTTCCCTTATGGCTTCCTCTGTATAGTCTGCGCCGAGGGTTTTTAGGCGGGTGAAGCGTTCCTGTCCGGGGGCGCGGCATGAAACATATTTCCCCGGCTTTATCTCATAGCCCGCCGCCTGTAACCGCGTTAGCAATTCCTCAAAACTGGAAACTTGGGGGATAAGCGCGTCAACGGCAATCTTTAGCTTGCCTTTCCAACTTGTACCCGTCTTTTCTGCCTGGTACTCCGCATAGCTCTTTCCCTTGCTGCCCTTGCCGGGGACGACGACGGACAAGCCATTTTCCCGGCACAGCTTGTCGCTCATGTTCCGTATGCCGTAATAGCTCCTTTTGTTGGAATTGTATTTGTGATGGTCTACAAAATTCACCGCGCAAAAAATGACGTGGTTATGGATATGCCCCTTGTCAATGTGCGTCGTCACAACATATTCATGCTGCCCCTTTGTCACCGCGTCGGCAAGCTGCTTCCCGATTTCGTGGGCTTTCTCATAGTCCACTTCCCCCGGCGCAAAGGACTGTATCAAGTGAAAGGCTAAATTGCTGCCCTTATCCAGTGCTTGCGAGAGGGTATAGCCGAACTCAATGTCTGCCGTTTCATAGGAGCAGCCGAAAGAGGATATGAGCATTTTCCCGTCCGTCTTGTCCGGGTTTTCGATATAGTCAAGGGCTTTGCTTAGGGTGCTTTTAACAGGCTTAATCTTTGTAACCGCCATATCTCCGCAAGCACCCCCTTTATTTCCTCTATGTCCTCTTGGTATGCGTTCCCCGCCGCGTTCACGCGGCGGGCTATCTGGTTGACGTTGACACCGATTTTCTGTATCTCTGCGGTCATTGCCTTTATATCGGCGTGGTCTATCTGAATGATATACCCGTCAATGGCAATCTTCCGCAGATACGCCGCCATGTTCCGGGTGGGTACGAGCTTCATTTTTTCCAGTATTAAATCCCGTTCCGCTTCCGTCACTCTGAATTTGATTTGCACCGTCCTTTTCCGTCCGTCCATTGCTTCGCTCCTTTCCTTTCCGTTCCGAGGGTTTGGGACACTTCCCAACAAGCCATTTTCAACCGACGCGCCGCAGCGCGGGAGGGCGAAAATACGGAAGTGGGTACCCGCTTCCTATGCTTGCTACGAATGTTTTTATCCCTTATGCCCTTATCCCTTACTACGGAGAAAAAGCTATTTTGCCAAACTTCCGCAAAAGAAAAACGCTGCAATTCAAAAAAGATTGCAACGCTTTCTAAATCCTGTTCAGTTTTAAGCCGGACATTCCTATTCGCCCTCTTTTTCGACTTCGGAAATCTCTTTTGCCGTTGCGGTCACAATCCGTATGCCTGTATCGCTCATACCGTCAAGAAGCGCGTCGAGCTGCCGCCGCTGCGTGTTCTTCTCCGGCGGCGTTTCCAAAAGGAACTGGTCTACGGATATATTGTAGCGGAGCATAAGCTCAAAGAAAATCTGTAAACTTGGGTGCTGCCCCTTGTTCTCAATGTTCGCAAGGTAACGCGGCGAGATAAACATTTCGTCGCTTACTTTCTTGCGGCTCTCCTTGCGCCCTGTCCGCGCCGCCTTTATCGCTGCCCCAAAAGCCTTGAAGTCGTATTTCGGTACTGGTCTTTTTGCCATAATTATTCACCCTATTACATTTTACTGTTCACCTTTCCTCTTGGATATGTCTACACTGTTCTATCAGTTGACTAAAATAATTCATATGTATATGTTGACAACTAGCCGCTTTTTTTGTATAGTATTATTAAAAGGGGGGAAATGTTTATGTTACATAGCATGCGTATTCGATAAGCATTGAAATTAAAAAAGATTTTTCCCATTTTCAATATGGGCTTTTTTGTCATGCTTATTTTGCGTATGCTATACAACAAAACTAACGATGTATAGACATAGTATAAAAACTATGCCTTAATTTTGTTGTAGTGTTATATGTATAAATGCAGGTCAATGCTCATGTTGAGAATTGACCTGTATTTTTTTGCGCAAAAGGAGAAATATTATGCTTGAAAAATATTGGATAAAATGTCCAATTTGTAACGGAAAGACGAGGGTTCAAGTATTTTATAATACGGTATTAAGAAATTTTCCTCTTTTCTGCCCTAAATGTAAATTAACACATATCGTTGATGTTGAAAAATTAGAAATCATAATCAAAAACTCTGAAAAACAAACTTTTTAATTTTGAAAAGGAAGGATATTAAATGAAACACTTACCTAAAAGTACACCTACGGAAATATTGAATGACCCATACGGATTTACTTACAAAGAAATGTCGGAAGTAATTGGAGAGGATAAAGCAAGAGCCTTATATGCGAAATTGTATAAACAGCCATTTCACAAAAAAAATCTATCAATATCAACAAAAAAAGTCTATAAAAGTAGCGATACTGAAAAGTATGTTTATGAATTGAAAGACAACAGGTATATCGAAACGGTTTTTATTAAACGGCGAGATGGTGGGACTGTTTGCGTAAGTACGCAAGTTGGTTGTTCTGTTGGCTGTATTTTTTGTGAGTCCGGACGCAATGGTTTCGTTCGTAATCTAACACCGTCTGAAATTGTGCAGCAGGTCATATTGATACGTCAAAAAGTAAATCGTATCGTTTTTATGGGAATGGGAGAACCTTTATTCAATTACGACAACTTGATTGCAGCAATCCATATTCTTCGAGATAGAAATGGACTTAACTTTCCAACCGACGGCATTACCATATCAACAGTTGGTCCAGTTAATCAATTAAAAAAATTGCGCGAAGAACATCTAAAAATTCAGTTGACAATATCTTTACATGCAGCAACACAGGCTGTGAGAAACTGTATCATTCCTCATATGCACATGTACGCTATTGAAGATGTTGTTAAGCAAGCATTGTCCTATTCACAAAGGCATAATCGAAAAGTGGTATTTGCGTATTTGCTTTTACCAGGTATAAATGACCGTTCCTCAGATATAAGGCAACTTGCAAAATGGTTTAAGGGCAAAAATGTTATGATTAACGTGCTGCAATACAACCCGACGAGTAATTCAAAAATTAGAGCACCACAAAAACAAGAAATGGTTGCGTTCAAACATCAATTAGAGCAAACAGGACTTGAAGTTACCATGAGAGTTTCTCATGGTAGAGAGATTAAAGCAGCTTGTGGACAGTTAGCTAATACATATAATAAAGCCAAAAAACAACAAAAATAATTTAATTAAAAGAGCCAGACGCACAGACGCAGAGCCGATAATATGCAGTTTGAAATACTGCTGTTATCGGCTCTTTTTTGATTTAATTTGTGCCCCCAATAACCATATTGGAGCAAAATCAGAACTGTTGCTTGTCGTTCTTTGATTTCCGCAGCAGCTTTGAAAAATCAAAGCCGCCGTTTCTTTTTATCTTCTCAAGAAATGACGCGGTATCACTGTTAAAAGCGGCGGCTAAAGGAGGTAGCCGCCATGAAGCACATACCATATCGACAAAATCCGACGGTCATTGACACATCAAAAAAAGCCCGACCACCACCGGGGGAAATTACGCTTGTATATATGAACTGTCTAATCATCTAAATACTACTCACAATACCAATGCGCCTGTCCGGGCTTTTCGGACAGGCGCATTTTGCTGCTCAAAAAAATTTTTTAAAGAAATTTCAAAAAATCTTCGGCGTTTTTGAAAACCGCCGTATTGCCCCGCGAAAAGGGGGAAGCACCACCAACTTTCCAACGAGAAAGGAGGTGAGAATGTGGAACCTAACAGCAGGGAGTTTTACAAACAGTGTGCTTTTCAGAAGTTTTGTAATACGGTACTTCACAATGAAGCGTGCGACACTCATAGAGAGCTTCGCAGACACAGGGCAAAGGAAGTGACCTTTTCCGACATGACCTTAGACGAAGCGCGACAGCTTCATACGTTTGATGAATATTTCAAACGGGAAACTGTTGAAACCGTCTTTGAGAAAGCCGGGAAGAAAATCACGCCAAAGCTGCTTCTTGAAGCAATCCGTACTTTGCCGGAAGAAAAGCGCAAAGCCATACTGCTGTATTACTTCGAGGGAATGAACGATACCGAGATTGCGGAACTGTTCAATACGTCGAGAAGCACGATACAGTACAGGCGGACAAGCTCTTTTGAGAGATTAAGAAAATATCTGGAGGAAAATGCTGATGAATGGGACGAATGGTAACGAACCCGGCTACCCGGAAAATGCCCTTGTTCCCTATCCTGTCATTGTGGTAGCGACAAAGGGCGACCCGGACGCTATGAAGATTGTCTTGCAGCATTTCAGCGGCTACATAGCCCGCCTCTCCATGCGGAAGCTGTACGACGAGCGCGGGAATGTCTATTTCGGCGTAGACCACGACATTCGGGAACGGCTGCAAGCAAAACTGATGATGGCTGTCCTCACCTTTAAGGCAGAGGAATAAACCGCAGCGGCGGCGGGACGCTTTCTCTCTCCCCCTTTTCCGTTCCGCTGCTGACGCGGCAGCAAAGCCATTCTGAACCTTGACAAAGAAAGCGGCGCAAGATAACGGCGGCGCAGCATAGGGCAAATCGGATACGTTCCTTTTGCGCCGAGCCATACGGCGGGTGCGCCATGACGCTATCCGGGTGAGGTTATCCCCGCCCGGACAGCCGAGCGACCAACACCGCGCCGGAAAGCAAGTGTAGCGGCTTGCGGGCGACGACACGCAGAATATACAATGATACTTCCTTACAGCCACAGTCCGAGCGTTAAGAGCGTCGCAGGCAATGGGTAGGGCTGCATGAGAACCATGCCGGGGTGAAATTCCCATGAGGTTATGCTAATAACCGTCCGATTAAAGCCTTTGTTTTATTGAATAGTGGACTTGCTGCTATTCATAGACTGTATTATATGTTTGCGAAAGAAAGGGGGATTTTCTTTGACGCAAAACCAAACGCCCGTTACCACAACGGAGCATAAAATAGGAAAAGTTACTTACCTTGTATGTTCGTCCGCAAGTGAACGCGCAACGGACACACTGGATAAAAAGATAAAAAAACTCATTCGCAAAGACATGGAACTGAACCCCGCAAACGCCCGGAAATAGGGCGTTTCTTCACATTTTATACATGACACAGGCAGCGGTATGTGGTATAATATAGACAGTACAAATGCCATGCTTGTCTGTCGTCGGAAAGGAGGACAAAATGTTACAGACAGACAAGATTACCGCTTTATATTGCAGATTGAGCCAGGAAGATATGCAGGCCGGGGAAAGCGAGAGCATACAGAACCAAAAGATGATTTTACAAAAGTATGCTGACGAACACCACTTTTTCAACACGCGCTTTTTCGTAGACGACGGATTTTCCGGCGTGAGCTTTGAGCGTGAGGGGCTTCAAGCCATGCTGCACGAAGTTGAAGCCGGGAACGTGGCGACCGTCATAACAAAAGACCTCTCCCGTCTGGGACGTAATTATCTGAAAACCGGGGAGCTGATAGAGATTGTTTTTCCCGAATATGAAGTGCGCTACATTGCCATTAACGACGGTGTAGACACAGCAAGGGAAGATAACGAGTTTACCCCTCTGCGGAACTGGTTCAACGAGTTTTACGCCCGCGACACTTCAAAGAAAATCCGGGCTGTCAAACAGGCAAAGGCGCAGAAAGGCGAGCGCGTCAACGGGCAAGTGCCTTATGGGTACATAGCTGACCCCAACGACCGCAATCATCTATTGCCCGACCCGGAAACGGCGCACATTGTAAAACAGATTTTCGCTATGTATGTGCGCGGCGACCGTATCTGCGAAATCCAGAACTGGCTACGGGAACATGAGGTATTGACTGTTGCAGAATTGCAGTACAGGCGCACAGGAAGCCACAGGCACCCCCGCCCACACCCGAATTGTATTTACAACTGGCCGGATAAGACGCTCTATGACATTCTGGCGCGTAAAGAGTATTTGGGGCATACCATTACAGGCAAGAGCTATAAGGTATCTTACAAATCGAAAAAGACGAAGAAGAACCCGGAGGAAAAGCGTTACTTCTTCCCCAACACACACGAACCCTTGATTGATGAAGAAACCTTTGAGCTTGCACAGAAACGGATTGCCACCAAACACCGCCCTACAAAGGTTGATGAAATTGACATTTTTTCGGGGCTTCTCTTTTGCGGGGACTGCGGCTATAAAATGTATCTGCAACAGGGAGCCGGGACACTGGAACGCAAACACGCCTACACTTGCGGCAAGTATCGAAACAGGATAAGGACTGGCGAGCTTTGCACTACCCATTATATCCGAAAGAGCGTCCTTAAAGAACTTGTCCTTGCCGATTTACAAAGGGTATTGTCCTATGTGAAAGAGCATGAACAGGAGTTTATCGAAACCGCCAACGAGTGCAGCGCAAAGGCAGTACAAAAGACGCTGACGCAGCAACGGAAAGAGCTTGACAAGGCGCAGAGCCGGATTAGCGAGCTGAATATCTTGTTCCGCAAGCTCTATGAGGACAACGCTTTAGGGAAACTTTCAGATGAACAATTTGCTTTTCTGACTTCCGGCTATGACGAAGAAAAAAAGACGCTGACCCGGAGGATTGCGGAACTGTCACAGGAAATTGACAACGCCACCGAGCGCAGCGCGGACGTGAAAAGGTTTGTCGCACTGGTACGCAAATACACCGCCATTACCGAACTGACCTACGAAAACGTCCATGAATTTATTGACCGCATTCTTATTCACGAACTGGATAAGGAAACGAACACCCGCAAAATCGAAATCTTTTATAGCTTTGTCGGCAGAGTTGATACAGGCGACAAGCCTACTGAAAGTATCTCCTATTTCAGACAGATTGGAGCCGACGTAAAGAGTTATGCTATCTAACATACATCAAAAAGAGGTAAGATAACACCCTCTGCAAAAAAGGTTACGTTATCTTACCTCAACAAAGTTCGTGCCGGAGAAGCCATCGTCCACATAGAATTTGTAGTTGGTGTAGCCGTTGTCCTTGCAGTAGCGTTCCAGCATTTCTTTCTGGTGTACGATGCTGTTGCTGTCACCATCGTTCGCGTCATCCACGGAAAGTCTTGCGTACAGCGCGGTCGGTTCATTAGGAGACACAACCGGCTTAAAGGACATCAGATCGTTGAGGTTCGGCATCATCGTGCTGCACCCCCTTTCAGGAGAGCGGCGCGGTGTTCCATGGACATTTTCACTGCTTCATCAGAAAACTGATCGGTGTTTTCAACGCGGCAATAGAGCGCGACATATTCAATTTTGTCCTTTTCATTCGACTGTAACATAAGTTCCTCCAATCTGCGAACGAAAAGGCTTTGGGTCATGTCCCTATTATACCGCATCGCCGCTATTCTGGGAAGCGATTTATCGCACTAAAGTGATAAATTTTTTATTCGCTCATTTGACAAGATAACTCGCGTTCGATGATCCGGCCCATTTTCTCTGCTGCCGTTTCTTTGGCATCAGGGTTGAAGAATGAGGAAACGATGTAGGTCGTACCCTTGATCTTGCGTTCGCAGACGAGATCAGGTTCTCTTTGTTCATCCATTTTTATCACCCATTTCTTTATGACAAGGCAGTGCGCCGAAGCGTTTCTGCTCCGGCGCACCGCCGATTTTCTTTTCTTACACTTTGTACCGTATTGTCGGACTTGGCTTGTCCTCGGCTCACCCCCGGTACACGGGAACATTCAGGTCGGTCTTGGTCGGACACTCCGAGATCGGTGATCTATTCGGCATCTCCTGCAATGGGTCGTGGCAATACGCCTCTTACCACAAGAGGGGTATCAGCAATGAAGGTGTCGCTCTACTCCTTTGATGCTATCGTTTTGACGGATCATCTGACCAATCCGCAGGAGGTCTTGGCGCTTCACTTTGTCGTGCTCACCATTGCACTCAAATTCCTGAATGCTGATATGAACGGAAATCCGCTGTTTATCAAGGTACGATGAAAGGCTCTAAAAGTTCCTCTCACTATATAGGAGGGAAATCGGCCGAAAGTTGTCATGTTTTCAAAAAATATTTTTGAAATTTTTTCAAGCCGGTTTTTACAGAGCGCATCACCGTTGCCTTGTTGCAGTTTTCCATTGCCGCGATCTCCGCATAGGAATAGCCAGACCAGAAATGCAGGATAAGCCGCTGACGCTGTTTGGGAGAAAGGCGTGATAGACCTGCCCACACCTTTTCCGCCAATTCCATCCGTTCAAAGGTTTCCTCCAGCGTTTCGGATACGCTTTTTCCGTACAGGCAGCATTCCAGCGGACGGCTGTCCAGATGCTTTCGGCGCTCATAGCGTTCCCGCTGTTCTGCACGACGCCCATCAATAAAGACCTGATAGACTTCCAGCGACACCTCCACCGCTTGCATCTGGCGATCCGCATCCGGCACCGTTACAATATAGACCGCCATTTACACCACTCGCATCAGAACGGCAATGCTGTCTGTATCATCATCGTGGGACGGTTCAGTAGTGAACAGCAGCGCCGCAGGCGGCGTAGGTGGATTTTCCGATGCGAGGATCAAAACACTCTCACCGGGGTGCAGCCGAATGACACGAATCAAATTTTCCATAGGTAGATACCTCCTGCATTTTCATTGAGGGGAAAACCCTCTAATCATCGGTCATGGCAGAAGGTCAAAAATCTATACCGAGGAAAATTTTTGAATTACTTTTGACTTACGGCACTTTTTGGGTCAGTGCGATGTAGATATGTTTTTTGGCGCGGCTGATAAGCTGAGATACAGTATTGGGCTTGCAACCCATGATCACAGCGATGTCCTTGAAAGGATAGCCCTCCCAATAGGCAAGCTCGATCATCCGTCTCTGCCTATCTGTGAGCTGACGCAATGCAGCCGCAAGCTGTTCATTCCGGACAGTATCTACGAAGTCAGTAATCAGAACTTCCTCCTGCGGATCACTGTGCTCAGCCATGCGGCAATTCATGTAAACGAACTCATCACTCATGCTTTCCAGTGAATAGCTGTGTCGACGAAAACGCCGGTCAGCATTGCGAATGATGCGATCTTCATCTGCGATAATTTTCTTCCAGTCCAATGCAGAATTTCCTCCGTTTCGTAAGATTTTTGAAAATCTCACAACGGTGGTCCTCTGCACCGGGAATGAGGCGGTGCAACATGGCAAAAGGCACTATTGCAGGCCAAAAAGACCGCAACAGTGCCTATCTCAAAAATCCGCGTGGTAAAGACAGCAGAGCCATCCGACTCCGCCACGCGGGACAAGGGAGTTCATCTGTATGTAGGCTGTAAACGCATAGCCGTTGTTATTTCTGCGGCAGATCAGACGGGCACGCTCTTTCACCGCCCCTTTGGTTCTTAGAGCTTTTTAGAATATCATATAGTCAGTTATCTCTTTGCGGATCAATCGAATCAACATCGCAAGCGCAAAACTCATAAGGGCAAGTCCACTTAACTCGATCAAAGATATATAGTGCGGAGTATATGCCGCTGGGTGCAACATCACGATCCCTTCGGATCTCCAACGCCAAAACAGCAGTTCTTGCCCCAATATCACAAAAATCAGACCTAAAATGAAAAAGACGCAGACGAAAAAGCATCCCCAAACAATCCTATAAAACAAATTGATCCGCTGTAAGTACCATTCCCGATCCTCCATATCATCTTTTACATGGATCGTGAACTTTCCAAAAACGCTCATAACATATAGCAAAATAGCAACGAGTCCAATCGCAGCAGCAAACATGATCTTATGGTGCATTCCACCACCTCTATCTTTCTAATTATTTCAGAACACACAGCCGTTCCAGCTGTTTCATACGAATTTCTTTTCTAAAACAGCGTTACCGAGTTCTCCGACTGTAGATTTCAAACTCTTCCATAACGATTCTGGCAATTTTTTCTTTCACTTTCTCGCCTTTCTCGTTCTCGCCAAAGGGCAGGTCAATGTCTGTCAGGATCATCGTTTTATAGTAGTCCTTTCCACGCTGGTAGATAACGACCAGTCCGATCCTATCGTAGAGTGCGTGAGCATTGCCGGATACCATATCCGTTTCCGGCATATTTAATGAGATGATCGCATGAAACCTATTGTCAGAGTTTTTGCACTCTACCCATTTCCAGTTACGCAGGTCAAACGGTGAGATCTTCTTGCCGGAACTGTAATCCCTGTTTCCGCTGCCGCCCCTGGTCACGACCGTCAATCCAGAATTCAAAAACTTGTCATGTCTTTGCAGGTAGGCTATCAGGTCATTTCGTTCCTGTTCCCGACGCTGCACATACTCCTCTTTGATCTCCGAAAAGGAAAGCACCATGGTATCAACCTCTCTTTCGTCGGCTGCCCAATCGTTCTATCAGGCAGAGCAGCAACAAGGTGGCGCATACAAGTGCAGCCGTGATAGCTAGCTCCGGAACTGATGGGCAATATGCGACCTGCGCCATTTTCGCCGCACGATCCAGGTAGAGCATTCTGCATCCCATTGCCGCCAATGCTGTCAAGCAGAGTGCGAATGCGATCCGCAGTATCACAATGCACTTACCGGGACGCGCATTGTAATTGTAGCGCACGATCCGCGCGGCCTTTTTGGTTTTGAACTTTCTCCTGTGCATATATGGACCGTAGATCATGGCACACTCCTATCTGTTCAACAAAGTCAGCATCAGCGTGTAAAAAGCCAGCCTTTTGCCGCAAGATCATCAAAGTACTCCTGACTTTGGAGTGTTGCTTTTGCATCCGTACCAGCGGGGGCGGCCCGGACAATACCGTGCGTTACATAATAGCTGAACGCATCAGCGAAGAACTCTGCTCCGTTTGTCTGCCGGTTGCTGGAATACAGGGTGCCGCTCCACTTTTCTTTGCTGCGGATCGTTTCAAAGGCGCTGTAAACATTTCTATCAATACCGGTAGTCTTGATTTTTTCCTGATAGTAATGACCCATCTCGTGAAGCAGGGATCTTGCAGTGGCGAGGTAGATCGTCTTTTCCGAGTAGACCGTCATGCCGTCAATGCCGTAAATGCCACTTTTATCCGAGTATTCATTGATTTTTCCGGTATCAAAGCAAATCTTCCAGCCGTCTGCGATAAATGCCTTACGGATCGGTTCCGGCACCTTTGCCATATCCGCATAGAAATCATTGATAGCGCTCTGCGGCAGATCTTTAACAACACCCTTCATCTCGGTCACGATGGGCGGCTCCTGTGCAGCTTTGGTATTCGTCAGTGCCGCATGGATGATGGACACTGCCTGCGCTCTGGTGATGATCTCCGTTGCGTCAGCGTCCTTAGTCGCAAGTCCCAGTTCCTTGGCAGTACGCATCCCATCGATGTTGGTATTTGGGTTTGCGCCATACAGCCGGCCAGAATAGACCTGTGTCCCGCTTGCCGTCAATGCATAGTTCCACGCATTGCCGGCTTGGATGGTACGGTCCTTTTGTAATTCAAGCTCTGCACCATAGCCTGTCCAACCATGACGCACCACGCGGCGCAGATGATAGAGCATAGAGTCCTTTGCTGCGCCGAGATTGCCCGTGTCCTGTTCATCCTCCGGAATGCTCCTCGACAGCATCGTGCAATACTGTTCCACCGTGATCTTCCCATCTGGGGTGAATTTTCCGTTGTATCCGTTCACGATGCCATTGTCCGCCGCCCACTGAATGTCCTCGTAGCAGGTATGGCTTGCAGGTACATCTGAGAATGTCAATGTACCTGCTGCCAGTGCAGTGGGGATCAGTCCGGCGATCATTGCAGTGATCATCATTGCAGATACAAGCACCGCAAGCCGACCACGCTGGTTTATGTAGTTTCTCATATTTCTCAAGTCCTTTTCCTATTTTTGTGGAGAGCAGCCTCTCCAAATTGATGAAAAAAATCTGCCGCGGGCATAGGTTTGCCGATCAGGTAGCCTTGCAGACGGTCACAGCCCAGCTTTTTTAATAATTCGATTTGATTGTCTGTTTCGATGCCCTCTGCAACACAGAGCATATTCAAATCGTGGCACAGTTCAACTGCCGTTTTGATTACAAGCTGCATCCGATCACTGTGCTCTGCTTGGTCGATCAGGCTTTTGTCCAGCTTCGCAACGCTGAACTGCGGCAAGCCAAGGCTATTCAAATTAGACGCATCGACGCCAAAGTCGTCGATAGCAACGGTGATGCCCCGTGCGACCAATCCATTTAACACAGGCTTTGATACCTTGACTATATCTCCGGATTCCAAGTTTGGCAGAATGATGTCCTTTGATTTATCTTGGTAAAGAATAGAAAATCCTTTATCGATAATTTCTCTACCTTTGGCCAAAATGCTTTCTCCATTACAGTCCAGAAGAACAGTTGTTGCAGCAACTTTATATGGTGGAAGAAATATAGATAGAAATCTCTTGGCTACCAAAAGATATATTTTTCGTTGATCCTCATTTAGCGTTGCTGGATCAACCATCTTACCTGTAGGAATAATCGCATGATGATCGGTTAATTTTGCATCATCAATATAAGCCTTGCCAGTAGTAGTTACGTTAATTGCTTCCGTTGTGATAAGTTTCATTGCCTGTTCAAATTCAGGAAAAACTTTCAACGGTGTGAGTAACTTTAAAATGTCTGGTATGAGAGATGTAGGAATAAAACGACAACTCGTTCTCGGATATGATATTAGTCCCTGCTCATAAAGATCCTGGGCGATGGAATCTGTTTTTGTTGCGCGAAATTTAAAATATCGATTTGCATCTTTTTGTAATTCAAGTGTAGAATAGACGCCATCCCAAATTTTGTGTAAACCTCTGCGAAGGTGTAAAATAGAGATATAACCGTGGAGGGAAGCAAAATGCCAGTAAAGAAACGAACACCGAAAGAGAA